>JBQTHU010000061.1:0-152298 GCA_052389535.1 Betaproteobacteria bacterium
CGTCTGTACGCGGTGAGTCCCGGCAACGCTAAGTTCCTCGATGGTCTCGGCGTGTGGGGCATGCTTCCGGCCGAGCGGGTAGCGCGCATCGAATCGATGCACGTCTTCGGCGACCGCTTCGACGCCCGCCTGGAGTTCAGCGCTTACGACGCGGGCTTGCGCGAGCTTGCCTTCATCGTCGAGAACCGCTTGCTGCACGATGCCTTGTGGCGACGCATGCGGTCCGCTTCAGCCATTTCCATGTTCTGTCCCGCGCGCTGCGCAAGCCTGACATGGGAAGCAAGCGCCGCCGTGCTGCAGTTGGAAGACGGTACTGCAGTGAAATCAAAACTGATCGTAGGGGCGGACGGCGCGGATTCATGGGTGCGACGGGAAGCCGGCATCGCGTCGAAGCCTGTCTCGTATGGACAGCTCGGCGTAGTCGCGAACTTCGAAGTGGAGAAACCGCATCGTGACCGCGCCTGCCAGTGGTTCCGAGGAGATGGCGTGCTCGCGTTGCTGCCCATGCCGGGGCGGCGGGTCTCCCTGGTCTGGTCCACGAGCGAGGCGCATGGTCGCGCGTTGCTCGAACCGAGCGAGGAAACGCTGTGCGCATCTGTGCAGCAGGCGAGTGCCGGCATGTTCGGTGCGATGACGCTCATCGGCGCACCGGCGGCTTTCCCGTTACAGCTGCAGCGCGTCGCGGAGTTCGTCCGACCGCGCCTTGCCTTGGCAGGGGACGCCGCGCATAATGTGCACCCTTTGGCGGGGCAGGGGGTAAACCTCGGATTCCGCGACGCGCGCGAGCTGGTTTCGGTGCTGCTCGATCGCGGCGCGCAGACGGACTGTGGCGACTACGCGCTGTTGCGCCGTTACGAGCGTGCCCGGCGCGAAGACGTGCTGGCGCTGGAAGCCACCACAGACGGACTGCAGAAGCTGTTTGCGCAGGATAACCTTTGGGTGGCAGCCGTGCGCAACCTCGGTCTCAGCAGCGTCAACGCTTTGGCGCCACTCAAGAAGCTGCTGGTGCAGCGGGCCGTGGCGTGATTTCAGACATGAGAGACATGGTAAAACGAATAGTGCTGAGCGCAGTTGCGTGGTGCAGCCTGGCCGCCGGCTGGGCCATTGCCGACGAGGCGGCGATCAAGCAGACGCTGCAAGGCCGGTTTCCAAAAATGGTCGTGGAGAGCGTCAAGAAGGCGCCGTTTGCGGGGCTCTACGAAGTGGTCCTGGACGGCGAAATCGTCTACACCGACGAGAAGGTGGAGTATTTCTTCTCGGGCAGCATCTATGACATACGCACGCTGCCGCCGCGCAATCTCACGCAGGACAATGCCGGGCGCATGGTGGTCAACGTGCTCACCGGTGCCCGCGATACAGCCATCAAACGCGTAAAGGGTGACGGCAAGCGCACGCTCTACACTTTCGAGGATCCCAACTGCGGATATTGCAAGCAGCTTTCCCGCGAGCTTACCAAGATCGACAACGTCACCATCTACACGTTCCTGCTGCCGATCCTTTCACAGGATTCGGTGGAAAAATCCCGTGCGGTCTGGTGCGCCGAGGACCGGGCGCAGGCCTGGGAGAATCTCATGCTGCGGGCGGCCCTGCCGGAGAACGTGCGCAACTGCATTGCCCCTATCGAGCGCAACCGCGAACTCATGCGCCGCTTCGGCATCCGTGGGACCCCCGCGATCTTCCTGGAAGATGGCCGCCGGATAGGGGGCTATCTGCCCGCGGCGCAAATCGAGCAGGCGCTCAACTCCGTCGCCGCCCAGTAGCGGCCGTTCATACCGCGGCGTACACAGGGGCGCCCCCGCGGGCGTTAAGCCGGGGATGGACTCCTCTTTCCGCTGTATCAGGCGCTCGCGCGCCCGCGGGTGGGTGGCGATGGCGGTTTCGCTCGGTCTGCATATGGCCGTGGTGGCGCCGCCGGGATTTGAGCGTCCCGGGAACGTTCCGCGGCCTGCAGCGACACCGCTCATGGTGGTGCTGGAACCAGCAAGTGTCGCGGCAGAAGCGCCGTTTATGCCGGAACCGGCGGTCACAGTTCCGGAACGGGCGCCCGCGCCACGTCCCACAATACCCACGACCGTGCGAGCCGCCGCCGCGATAGAGCCGACGGCGCGCCGGCAGGCCGCATCCGGTGCGGAACCAAGCCATAGCGAAGCAGCGACCGAGCCGCCTGCACCACGACCGTCGCCCCTCTACTACGCGGCGCACGAGCTGGACGTCTACCCCGCCCTGCGGCAGCCACTGGACATCAACTGGGAGAGCAAGCCGGAGCCGGGCTGGCTCACGGTAAGCCTGACCCTGGACGAGGCCGGCGTCGTCGAGGACATATCGATGCTCGATGCGAGCCTGGGCCGCGAAGGGGAGGCGGCTGTACGCCAGGCATTGCGCCTTGCGCGCTTTACCGCCGCGCTCAAAGACGGGCGGGCGGTCAAAAGCCGCATCCTCGTCCGCGTCCGGCTCGGCGCCGATACGCTGGCGCGCCGGCCCTGACACATCCACCGTTTATTCGCGCGAAACCGGATAACCGTGCGGGAGCATGACCCACATGCGTAATGCCTGCTTCATGCGGCCTGCTTCGCGCGCGGCATCGGCACCGAAACCCCAGAAGAAGTCGCCGCGTACGGCGCCCCGAATCGCGCTGCCCGTATCCTGAGCGAGCATGAGGCGGTGCAGCGGTTTCGTGCTGTAGGGCCAGGTCGTGGCGATGTAGACCGGGGCGCCCAGAGGGACGTACTGCGGATCGACGGCGAGGCTGCGTTGTGCCGTCAGGGGCACGCCGAGCGCGCCGAGCGGGCCCGGCAGGTCGGGCGGCAACTCGCGAAAGAAAATATAGCGCGCGTTGTGGTGCAGCAGTTCGGTGGCGCGGCCCGGGTTCTGGCGCGCCCACGTCTTGATGCCTTGCATGGACGCTTTATCCAACGTCAATTCCCCACGCTCGACCAGCCATCTGCCGATGGAGCGATAGGGATGCCCGTTCTGATCCGCATATCCGACCCGTATCGTGCCGCCGTCTTCCAGCTCGATGCGCCCCGATCCCTGGACCTGGAGAAAAAAGAGTTCGATGGGATCTTCGAGCCATGCGATCTCGCGGCCCTGCACGGCGGCTTTGCCGCTCTCTATTCCCGCACGATCGTGATAGGGGAGAACGCGGCGGCCTTCCAGGCGGCCTCGCAGCTGTTTGCCTTTGAGTTCGGGATAGACGTCGCCCAGGTCGACGATGAGCAGATCGTCCGGCACGGCGTAGACGGGGTGGCGATAGCGTGGCGTGGCGTGCCGGCTGCCGCGCACGAGCGGCTCGTAGTATCCGGTGATGAGCCCCTCCCGCGCGCCGCCCGCGGCCACCACCTGGTGGGCAACGAAGTGGGTTTCGAAAAACCGCCGCATGCCGTCGCGGTCCGGCTTGCCGGACTGCGCTGCGAGCATGCAGACGCTGCGCCATGCGTCACGATTCGAGAGGACAGTACATCCGGCAAGGAACGCGCTCCATGCGGAGCTCATGTCGTGAGTGCGCCAGTCGGGCAGTTCGTCCCATGATGCCGGCTTGAGGGTCGTGCCGCTTGCGGGCGCCACAGGCTTGACCAGGTCCGGTGCCGGTGCAGGCGCCGGCGGCGGAACCATCGCTGCGGGCGACGGCGGCGTCTTCGGCGGCGTCGACTCGCAGGCTGCGAGCAGGCAGATCGCGACCACTATCGCGCCGCACTTCGCCAGCGGTTGGATTTTCAACGGTGGTTCGCTAAAGTGCCGCATTCCCTTTACCAGTATAGCGCCGTCATGGAGTCGCTGTTGTGGTTGCTGCTGGAGGCGGGCGTCGCACTGGCGCTGCTCCTGCTCATCGTGTGGTGGACGTGGCCGCGCAAGAAGTCGCGCGATACGCGCAAGTCGAACAACACCGACCGCTAGCCTCATCCGGGCTAGGCGAGACCCGGCGCCATGATTGAGCGGCAGATAGGTGGGCTAAAAGAACGGCTCAGTGCAGCACACGCGGCATGGAGAGCGTGAACTGCGGGATCGGCGCATCGAATTTCACGCCGTCCTCCGCAACCATCTGATAGCTGCCGCGCATGGTTCCGACCGGCGTTGCAATTGCCGTGCCGCTCGTGTACTCGAAGCTTTCCTGGGGCCGCAGCAGCGGCTGCTCGCCCACTACGCCGGCTCCGCGCACTTCCTGCACCTGATTGTCCGAGTCGGTGATGATCCAGTGCCGGCTCACGAGCTGGGCCGGCACGCTGCCGGTGTTGGTGATGGTGATCGTGTAGGCGAACACGTAGCGCGCGCCGTTCACGTCTGATTGATCGGGGACAAAAGCTGTCCGGGTGGAAACGGTGATCTCGTATTTCTTTTCTGGCATCGGATTATTTCACCCCAATCGGCCTGCATAGGCAAGCCGCGTCGCATGCAGTGGTGTCTCCAGCGCGATAACGGGTAGAATGCCGCCTCGCGACCGAGGTTCACCGAGATGAGCTACCGCATCGCACCGAGCATCCTGTCCGCCGACTTCGCGCGCCTCGGCGAGGAAGTCCGCAGCGTGGTGGACGCGGGCGCCGACCTGGTGCATTTCGACGTGATGGACAATCACTACGTGCCCAACCTCACGGTCGGCCCGCTCGTGTGCGCCGCGATCCGCCCGCTGGTTCAGGTGCCGATCGACGTACATCTCATGGTGAAGCCCGTAGACCGCATCATCCCCGACTTCGCGGAGGCAGGGGCGAACATCATCTCCTTTCATCCCGAGGCTTCGGAACACGTGGACCGCACCATCGGGCTGATCAGGAGCGTCGGCTGCAAGGCCGGGCTCGTTTTCAATCCCGCGACGCCGCTGAACTACCTGGATCACGTCATCGACAGGCTCGATCTGGTGCTGATCATGTCGGTGAACCCGGGGTTCGGCGGACAGGCCTTCATCCCGGAGGCGCTCAACAAGCTACGCGCCGCCCGCGCCCGCATCGCCGCGACCGGGCGGGAAATCTGGCTCGAGATCGATGGCGGCGTGAAGGTGGAGAACATCTCCGAAGTCGCACGGGCCGGCGCCGATACTTTTGTCGCAGGGTCCGCGATATTCGGCACGAAGGATTACAAGACCACCCTGGACGCGATGCGCGCTCAGCTGCCGCGGGTCTGATTTGCGCGCCGCCGCTTCCCCGAATCGGAAATCTGCCCGGCCACTGCCCGTCAAGGCGGTGATGATCGATCTCGATGGCACGCTGCTCGACACCATTCCCGATCTGGCGGTCGCCGCCAATGCCATGCTGCAGAGACTCGAGCGCCCCGCGCTGGATCCCGCGCTGATCCGCACCTTCGTCGGCAAGGGCATACCGAATCTCGTGAAGCGCACGCTGGCGGGCGACATCGACGGCGACGCAGATCCCGCGCTGTTCGAACGTGCGTTGCCGATTTACGAAAAGTGCTACGCCGCAGTAAACGGCCGGCATACGACCGTTTATCCCGGCGTGCTGGAGGGTCTCCAGTCCCTGAGCAGGGCGGGGTTCCCGCTCGGCTGCGTGACCAACAAGGCGATGCGGTTCACGGAACCGTTGCTGAAGCAGATGCGGCTCTCGGACTATTTTTCCGTGGTGGTGGCCGGCGACACGCTGGCGAGGAAGAAGCCGGATCCCGACCCGCTGCTCCACGCGTGCGCCCGTTTCGGCGTATTGCCGGAGGACATGCTGATGATCGGGGACTCGCTCAACGACGCGCAGGCCGCGCGCGCCGCCGGTTGCCCGGTGTTCTGTGTCGACTACGGCTACAACGAGGGGCACGATGTGCGGGAACTGGACGTTGATGCTATAGTAGGTTCGCTCGTCGAAGCTGCCGATTTGATACGGAAAGCCTGATCCATGCACTCCACGGGTCGCGAAACGGTCAGACACACCCGCTACGCCGGCGCCTGCCGGCGTTGGTGGCGCCCGTAACGCCTTTCCGGCGTGCGCCGCACGCCGCGTCGCATACCGGTCCTGTGGAGTCCTTCATGAAAGAAAGTGAATTCTTCCGCCTTGCCCGCGCGGGCTACAACCGCGTCCCTCTGGTGCTCGAGACGTTCGCCGATCTCGACACGCCGCTCTCCGTTTACCTGAAGCTCGGCAATCAGCCCTACAGTTACCTGCTGGAGTCGGTGGTAGGCGGCGAGCGTTTCGGGCGCTACTCGTTCATCGGGCTCGGGGCCAAGACGCGGATCGAGGTCCGCGGGCTGGTGTGCACCGAATACAGCGATGGGCGCGTCGTGAACGAGGTGACCGTCGACGATCCGTTGGATCATGTCGACGCCTGTCTTGCCCGCTTCAAGGTCGCGGAGCATCCCGGTCTTCCCCGCTTCTGCGGCGGATTGGTCGGCTACTTCGGCTACGAAACGGTGCGCTATGTCGAGAAGCGTCTTGCGGGCACCCGGAAGCCGGATCAGCTCGGCACGCCCGATATCCTGTTGCTGGTGTCGGAGGAGATCGCCATCGTCGACAATCTCTCGGGCAAGCTCTCGCTGGTGGTGTACGCGCGTCCCGAGGAGTCGGATGCCTATGCGCGGGCGCGCTCGCGGCTTGGCGAACTGCTCGGCAAGCTGCGCCAGCCGGTCACGATCCCAGCCGATGCACCCTCGGTGTCCGAGCCGGCGGCATCGGGATTCGGCGAGCAGGCGTACTACGCGGCAGTGGAGCGCGCCAAGCGCTACATCTATGACGGCGACATCATGCAGGTCGTGCCGTCGCAGCGCATGTCCAAGCCGTTTCACGCCACCCCGATGGCGCTGTACCGGGCGCTGCGCACGCTCAACCCATCGCCCTACATGTTCTACTTCGATTTCGGCCAGTTCCACGTCGTAGGCGCATCGCCCGAAATCCTGGTGCGACTGGAGGGCGATACCGTGACCGTGCGCCCGATAGCCGGCACGCGCAGGCGCGGGACGACACCGGCCGAGGACGCCGCACTGGCGGAAGAGCTACTGGCGGATGCGAAGGAGCGCGCCGAGCACATCATGCTGGTGGATCTCGGCCGCAACGACGTCGGCAGGGTCGCACAGACCGGCAGCGTGCGCGTTACCGAGCAGATGGTGATCGAGCGCTACTCGCACGTCATGCACATCGTCTCCAACGTTGAGGCGAAGCTGCGCCCGGGCTTGCGAGCGATCGACGTGCTGCGCGCCACATTCCCGGCCGGCACGGTTTCCGGTGCGCCCAAGGTGCGGGCGATGGAAATCATCGACGAGCTGGAGCCGGTGAAGCGCGGCATCTACGCCGGTGCCGTCGGTTACCTGGGCTTCCACGGCAACATGGATGTTGCCATCGCGCTGCGCACGGCGGTCATCAAGGACGGCACGCTGCATGTGCAGGCCGGAGGGGGCATCGTCGCCGATTCGCAGCCGCAGGCGGAATGGCAGGAAACCCAAAGCAAGGCGAGGGCTTTGTTACGGGCAGCTGAGATGGCCGAGGGCGGGCTCGACACGCGGCTGGACTTGTGACGGGAAGAACGTAAACTGCACGTTAACCGTTCCGCGAGGCATCATGCGCTTCAGGGTTCTGGCAACGGTGGTTCGAAACGCGCTGGTTCGCATGGAGATCATGGTGAACCGGCTGCTCGGGCGCGAGTTCATTCCGGCTGACGCGGGCGTTTTTCATATCGAGACGAGCGGCGCGTGCAACCTGAAGTGCCGGTTCTGCGCGTACGAGAAGAAAGCGGCGCCGAAGGTCAGCATGCCGAATGAGCTTTTCTTCGATTGCGTCGAGCAGGCTGTTGGGCTGGGCTATACGCACTTCGACCTGACGCCGTCCACCGGGGACGTGTTCATGGACAAGCGCGTTTTCGAGAAATTCGCCTACCTGGACGCTCACCCGCGGGTCGAGCAGTACACTTTTTTCACCAACCTCACCATACCCAAGCCCGAAGCGCTGGAACGGCTGATGCGGCTCAAGAAGCTGCGCCAGGTGACGATCAGCGTGTACGGACACGATCTCGCAAGTTTCGTCGCCATCACCAAATCCACCGAGCAGATGTATCGGCGTCTCGTCAAAAACCTGGAGACGCTGCTCGCGCTGAAGGGCCGCTGCAACTTCGAGATCGCGGTCGGGTTCCGGTCGACCTTCGATGTGCCCGACCACGACGCCAGCGAACTGCTGCAGGTACTGCGCCGCTATCGTGAGGGGGGGATCGCCGTGCGTTCCTCGCACGGCGTCTACAACAACTGGGGTGGATACATCACACAGGCCGACGTAGCAGGTCTCGACATGCACATCACCTCCACCGAGCTTACCTACAAGTTCGGCGCCTGCATAAAGCTCTTCGACTCGGTGCAGGTCATGGCGAGCGGTGTCGTGAATGCCTGCGCCTGTCGCGACGTGGATGCGACGTTGCGCATTGGCGATGCGAAAAAGGAGCGCCTCGCCGATATCATTTCAGCAGGCAACGCCGAGTACATGCGCATCATCGACGAGCAGCAGGCGGGGAAATTCAGGCCGGTGTGCGCGGGATGCGACTTCTACAAGTCCATATACCACCAGCGCACGGAATACCGCCGCAGGCCGCTGGAGATGCAGTCACTGCAGCAGTTCAAGAATAAGTTAGCGAACACTCACTAGTTGTGGGAGCGCGGCGCAAGAAAAAAGCCGCGCCGAAGCGCGGCCTAATGTGCAATATCGGTAAGGCGGATACTGCAACCACATCCCGAGGAGGAAAAGAGGAATGCGGCACTGCACAAACTACGCCGCGAACCTTACGCGACGCTTACAACGGGCGATTCTTTTCCATCACGCGTGCAAAAGTGGCGTCCGACAGGCAGTGGAAGGAACCGGGATGCCGGCGATGCCGGTGAAAGCGAGACATTCAGCTAAACTATGCCGATGTCGAAAACCTTTTCCAATCGCCTGCCTCCCTCGCGATGGCGTAGCCACTGACGCGAACTACGCAGTGTGGCCCCCTTAAAAACCGGGGGTTGCCGAGTTTTCCAGACTGTCGCAAGCGCATATTTCTGCGTGGCGCTTCGTATCGTCAACTTGAAACCAGACGGGACGCAGCATGTTGCTGATGATCGACAACTATGATTCCTTCACCTACAACCTGGTGCAGTACTTGGGCGAACTGGGTGAAGAGGTCGGTGTTTACCGAAACGACCAGATCGGGCTGGCGGAGATCGAATCCATGCGCCCCGAACGCATCGTCATCTCTCCGGGCCCCTGCACCCCGCACGAAGCCGGCGTGTCGGTGCCGCTGGTCAAGCGCTTTGCGGGGAAGGTCCCCATTTTGGGCGTGTGTCTGGGTCACCAAAGCATAGGACAGGCCTTCGGCGGGCGCATCGTCCATGCCCAGCGCCTGATGCACGGAAAAACTTCCGCCATACAGCACGAGGGGCAGGGCGTCTTCCGGACCTTGCCCAAGCCGTTCCAGGCGACGCGTTACCATTCGCTTGCCGTCGAGCGTGCGAGCCTGCCGGAATGCCTCGAAGTGACGGCTTGGTCGGACGACGGGGAGATCATGGGACTGCGCCACAGGACGCTGCCGGTGGAGGGCGTGCAGTTCCATCCGGAATCGATACTCACCGAACACGGTCATCAGCTGCTCAGAAACTTTCTGGAGGGAGTGCGCGCATGACACCACAGGAGGCATTGACCAGGGTCATCGAGCACCGGGAAATATTCCGCGAGGAGATGCTCTCGCTCATGCGCAGCATCATGAGCGGCGAGGTATCGCCGCCGCTCATCGCGGCGATCCTCACCGGATTGCGGGTGAAAAAGGAAACCATCGGGGAGATTTCCGCCGCCGCTGAAGTGATGCGGGAGTTCGCAACCAAGGTGCCGGTGCCCGACGAGCCGCGCCTCATCGATACCTGCGGGACCGGCGGCGATGGCGCGCACTCGTTCAACATCTCGACTGCAGCGATGTTCGTCGCGGCCGCAGCCGGCGCCCGCATCGCCAAGCACGGCGGGCGTTCGGTCTCGAGCACCTGTGGCAGTGCCGACGTCCTGGAAGCGCTGGGAGCCAATATCAACCTCGAGCCCGAACGCGTTGCCCGATGCATCGCCGAAGTGAGCGTCGGCTTCATGTTCGCGCCGAACCATCACAAGGCGATGAAGTACGCCGCGCCCGTGCGCAAGGAACTCGGTGTCAAGACCATATTCAATATTCTGGGGCCGCTCACCAATCCGGCCGGCGCGCGCCAGCAGGTCATGGGCGTATTCCATCCCGATCTGGTGGGCATACAAGCTCGGGTGCTGCAGCGCCTGGGAAGCCGCCGCGTCATCATCGTTCACGGACTCGATGGGCTGGACGAAATTTCCGTCAGCGGCCCCACCGCAGTCAGCGAACTGAAGGACGGCGAGATCCGCGAGTACACCATTGCGCCGCAGGATTTTGGCTTGCCGGCGCACGACCCGTCCGCCATACGGGCGGGGAGCGTCGAGGAGTCGAAGACCATGCTACTCGCCGCACTGGAAAACCGGGACGGTGCGGCGCGCGATGTCGTCGCGCTGAACGCCGGCGCGAGCGTTTATGTCGCCGGCCTGGCCAAGACGCTCGCCGAAGGCGTGAGGCTCGCCAAATCTGTCATCGCGAGCGGCGCGGGGCGCAAGAAACTCGATCAGTTCGTGGCATTTACGCGGGCGGGATAACGCACGGGACGTTGATGGCTGACATCCTCGAACGCATACTGTCCGTGAAATCGGCGGAGGTTCGCGAGGCGAAGGCGCGGAAGCCGCTGTCCGCGCTGGAAGAGGCCGCACGATCGGCCCCCGGACCGCGTGATTTTGTCGGCGCGTTACGCCGGAGTATCTCGGCGGGCAGGCCGGCAGTCATCGCGGAAATCAAGAAGGCGAGCCCGAGCAGGGGCGTATTGCGCGCCGAGTTCGATCCCGCTGCGATCGCCCGGGATTACGCGGCACACGGCGCAGCATGCCTCTCGGTCCTGACGGACAGCGGGTTCTTCCAGGGTGGCATCGAGGACATGATCGCCGCACGCGCTGCCTGCAGCCTGCCGGTGCTGCGCAAAGATTTCGTGATCGATCCGTACCAGGTATTCGAGTCCCGCGCGGCCGGCGCGGATTGCATTCTGCTGATCGTGGCCGCGCTGGACGATTCGACAATGCGCGAACTGGAAGCGCACGCCCTCGCGCTCGGCCTCGCCGTGCTGGTGGAGGTGCACGACGCGCGAGAACTCGAACGGGCGCTTCGGCTGAAGACGCCGCTCGTCGGCATCAACAACCGCAACCTCCGCACGTTCCACACGCGCCTCGAAACAACCCTCGAGCTGCTCGAGTGCATCCCGCCGGATCGGCTGGTCATCACCGAGAGTGGCATAGTGACCCGGGCCGACGTAGCGCGCCTGCGTCAGCGCGGCGTGAACGCTTTCCTCGTCGGGGAAGCCTTCATGCGGGCGGCCGCGCCGGGTGCGGCGCTGGCGGAACTGTTCGGAGATGCCACGTAAGGCCGTATACTTCTGCCATGGATGTGGATCGCTTCATCGTCGCTTTCGATAAGGGCTTGAGGACGTTGTTCGCGCCTGCCCAGACACTGCGACCGGTTCCCGGAGAAGCTTTACCCGATGCCGCCCTGAGCGATCCCGAGCGGCGTGATGTCGCATCGCTCATGCGCGTCAATCACAGCGGGGAAATCTGCGCGCAGGCGCTGTATCAGGGGCAGGCGCTGACCGCGCGCAACGCGCAAGCCCGGGCCGCGCTGGAACAGGCGGCCCGCGAGGAGACGGAGCACCTGGCGTGGACCGAGCGTCGCATCGAGGAGTTGGCCGGACGCAAGAGCGTGCTCAATCCAGTCTGGTACGCGGGTTCCTTCGTCATCGGGGCGGCGGCGGGGCTGCTGGGAGATCGCTGGAACCTGGGGTTTCTTGCCGAGACGGAGCGCCAGGTGGTGGATCACCTGGAGGGTCATCTGCGGCGCGTGCCTGCTGAAGACAGCCGAAGCCGCGCGATACTGGAGCAGATGAGAGACGATGAATCCCGCCACGCCACCAGCGCATTCCGGCATGGCGCATCCGAGCTTCCCGCGCCGGCCCGCCTGGCAATGCGCTTCGCTTCCCGGGTGATGACGCGCACCGCCTATTGGCTTTGATCAGGCTTCGCGCACCTCGAAGTCGTGCGTGATTTCGGCGGTCTTCGCAAGCATGATGGAGGCCGAGCAGTATTTTTCTGCTGAAAGATCGATCGCCCGCTCCACCTGCTGCGGCTTCAGCCCCTTGCCGGTCACGATGAAGTGAAAGTGTATGCGCGTGAATACTTTTGGATCCTCGGGCGCGCGTGCGGCGTCTATTTCGACCACGCAGTCGGTTACGGCCGCGCGGGCTTTTCTCAGGATGTGCACCACGTCGTACGCGGTGCAGCCGCCGGTGCCGATCAGGACGATCTCCATCGGCCGGGGGGCGAGGTTGCGCCCGCCGCCTTCCGGCGCGCCGTCCATGACCAGTGCGTGTCCGCTTTCCGATTCCCCGGCGAAACAGACGTTCTCGATCCACTTGATACGCGCTTTCATCGAAGCTCCCGCGCCCTGGGTTGTCGCCTGCAATCAGCGTGCGAGCGCGAATTGTAGTCGATACCAGGCGATGCCTATGATCTCGTGGAAGTAGAGGCTGCTGTCGCGAAGCGCCCGCGCAGCGGGCAGGAAGTCGAGCGCCGTCAGGCGAAATCGCGTGGCGTAATCGGTTGCCGCGGGAATCACGGCAAAGCCAGCGTGCTCGAATGCGAGTCGCGCCCGCGGCATGTGCCATGCCTGTGTCACGACGTAAACCGTCCCTATCCCATGCGCGCTGAGCATGGCGTGACTCAGCCGTGCGTTTTCGAGCGTGGTATGAGACTGATCCTCCACCCACTTCACCGGGACCTGGAATTCGCGCTGCAGTATTTCCCGCATGTGCAGCGCCTCGCCCACCCCGGCGCGTTCCGGACTGCCGCCGCTCACCAGCAGCGGTTTGCCGGTTTTGCGCTGCAGGTGCGCTGCGTAGCGCAATCGCACCAGCGCGTTGGGGCCCGACGTGGCGCCACCGTATTCAGGCGCGTTGAAGTAAGTGCCGGCGCCGAGTACCACGATAGCCTGTCCCGCCGTATCGGTTGCGGGATCGAGGGGCGCCGGCTCCAATGTCCTGAGCAAGCCGTCGGCAACGTACTGGGTCGAAAGCGCGTAGAGCGCGACGAGGCCGAACGCGATCAGGCTGCGTCCGAGGACGCGATGCCGTCGCGCAAGCGCCAGTCCGCACAGGAGGAGGATGATGAGCGAGCCGGGCGGCAGGAGCGCCGCGGCGATCGCATTACGGATCAGCCAATCCATCACTGATCGGACCAGACCGCCGGACCGGACCTACAAGCGGCAGCGGATCCTCGAAGGTTTGACACAGGCGGCTGATTCCCAATAGAATTCGCGGTTTCCCGAAATCGCTGTGATGGCGATCGCCGCCCATGAAAACGTTTTCCGCCAAGCCGCATGAAGCCACGCGCGACTGGTATATCGTCGATGCGTCCGACAAGGTGCTCGGTCGGCTCGCGGTCGCCATTGCACACCGCCTGCGCGGCAAGCACAAACCCGAATTTACACCGCATGTGGACACCGGCGATTATATCGTCGTCGTCAATGCGGAAAAGCTGCGCGTCACCGGAAACAAAGCGCGCGACAAGCTCTATCACCGGCACAGCACCTATCCCGGCGGCATCTACACCACCAGCTTCGCGAAGCTGCAGGCGCGCCATCCCACCCGCGTGCTCGAAATGGCGGTCAAAGGCATGTTGCCCAAGGGGCCGCTGGGCTACGCGATGTTGCGCAAGATGAAAGTCTATGCCGGCGCGGCGCATCCTCACGCCGCCCAGCAACCCAAACAACTGGACATATAAGGCAAAACGATGGCTGTGCAGAGCAACTATGGTACCGGCCGGCGCAAGAGCGCCGTGGCGCGGGTCTTCCTCAAGCCGGGCAAAGGCACGATCGTGGTGAACGGCAAACCGGTGGACGAGTTTTTTTCGCGGGAGACGGGCCGGATGATCGTGCGCCAGCCGCTGAACGTCACCGACCGCCTGCAAAGCTTCGATATCGCGGTCAACGTGCATGGTGGCGGCGAGTCCGGGCAGGCGGGTGCCGTGCGGCACGGCATCACCCGCGCACTGATCGATTACGATGCGACGCTGAAGCCGGCGCTCAAGAAGGCGGGGCTCGTGACCCGCGATGCACGCGAAGTGGAGCGCAAGAAAGTCGGTCTGCACAAGGCGCGCCGGCGCAAGCAGTTTTCGAAACGCTGAAATCGGATTGCATGCGAAAAGCCGCCTCCAAGGCGGCTTTTTTTCCGGGTCGATATAATCCGCGACTCGGGACTTTTTCCCTTCTCAGGGCGGGCGCCTCGGCAGTAGGGTGGCTGCACCATCGGGGATCGAATGGCAAAAACCGGCATCAGGATCGGCATCGTGGGTGGCACCGGCTATACCGGTGTGGAACTGCTGCGCCTGCTTGCTCAGCATCCTGAGGTTGAACTCGCGGTCATCACGTCGCGCAGCGAAGCGGGTACGGCGGTCTCGGACATGTTTCCCAACCTGCGCGGTCGCGTCGGTCTCAAGTTTTCCGAGCCCGCGCCAGCAGCGCTGAAGGCGTGCGACGTCGTGTTTTTCGCCACGCCGAACGGGGTGGCGATGCAGCAGGCGCGCACCCTCTACGAGGCCGGCATCCGGATGATCGACATCGCCGCGGATTTCCGGATCAAGGACGTTACGCTCTGGGAGAAATGGTATGGCATGCAGCACGCGTGCCCGGAACTGGTGGCCGAGGCGGTCTACGGGCTGCCGGAAGTGAACCGCAACGCCATCCGCGAGGCGAAGCTGGTGGCGAATCCCGGCTGCTATCCCACTTCCGTGCAGTTGGGCTTCCTGCCCCTGATCGAGGCGGGCGTAGTCGATATCGACCATCTGATCGCGGACGCCAAGTCCGGCGTTTCAGGCGCCGGCCGCAAGGCGGAGGTCCACACCTTGCTCGCCGAGGCCGCCGACAACTTCAAGGCCTACGGCGTGAACGGTCACCGCCATCACCCTGAAATCACGCAAGGACTCTCACGGGCCGCGGGCAGGCAGGTCAGGCTGGTTTTCGTCCCGCATCTGACGCCGATGATACGCGGCATACACGCAACCCTTTATGCCCGGCTGGTTGCCGGGGCCGACATGCAGGCGCTGTTTGCAGCGCGCTACCACGATGAGCCGTTTGTCGATGTGATGCCCGCGGGCACCCACCCCGACACGCGCTCGGTGCGCGGCGCGAATGTCTGCCGCATTGCCGTGCACCAGCCGCACGGCGGGGACATCGTCGTGGTGCTGTCGGTCATCGACAATCTGGTCAAGGGTGCGGCGGGGCAGGCGGTTCAGAACATGAACATCATGTTCGGGCTCGCGGAAGACACGGGCCTCAACCAGATCGCGTTGTTGCCTTGACGACGGGTGATGGCACTGCTGCGCGCGCTCAAGCAACGGTTCGGTATTTCGGCGCCTCGCGTTGCGGTGCGCGCGCATGTCCCGTGGTACTGGCGCTGGCTGGGCATCCTTTCGATGGCCGTACTGGCTGCGGGTATCGGCTGGTTCACGCTCCATCCCGCCGTGGTGCTGTCCGGTTTCGCCGCAGTGGATAACGGCATTTCTTCCGAGAAGAGCAGTGAGGAATCAGCGCGCCAGCAGCAGGAGCTTGCTGAACTGCGGGCGCGTGCCGCGGTGGCCGAGCGGCAATTTGCGATCGAGCGCGCCACTTACGACGACCTGGTCCGCCAGATCCGAGCGCTGACGGAGCAGAACGCGGCGCTGAAAGAAGATCTCGCTTTCTTCCAGACGCTGATGCCCGCCGGCGGCGGCACGATGGGAATCATGGTAGACCGCTTCCGGCTCCAAAAGGACATCCTGCCCGGCGAGTACCGCTATCGACTGTTCCTGGTGCAGACCGGGCCGCGCGACAGGAACTTCCAGGGCCGTTTGCAGTTCGTGGTCAATCTGACCGAGAACGAACGCACGACGGCGCTCACCGTGCCCGCCGAATCCGAGCGCGACGCCCGGGAGTACAGGCTCGACTTCAAGTTTTTCCAGCGCGTGGAAGGAACGTTCAGGGTAAACCCCAATGCCGTTGTGAAGAGCCTGCAGGTTCGGGTCTATGAGAAAGGCAGCGACACCCCCCGACTTGCGCATACCGTCCAAGCTTCATCATGAGAGGAGCATGACCATGTTCGGAACGAAACGCAGCAAGCCGCAAAGCCGCATCGATTGCCTGATCGGCGCCGGTACCGTGGTCGAGGGCAACATCAATTTCAGCGGCGGTCTCAGGATAGATGGCCAAGTGAGAGGCAACGTCGTGGCGACGCCCGACAAGCCCGGCACCCTTGTGCTGTCGGAGCAGGCGCGGGTGGACGGCGAAATCCATGTCTCCCACGCGGTTATCAACGGCACGGTATGCGGGCCCGTACACGCGCTGGAGTACGTTGAACTGCAAGCAAAAGCCAATGTCACAGGAGACGTGCATTATCAGGCGCTCGAAATGCACCTCGGCGCGGTGATGCAGGGGCGGCTGGTGCACGAAGCGCCAGGGAAATCCGACAAGGTGGTGAAATTCAAGCCCGCTGCAGCGGATTGACCGGCGTTCAGGGGCGCCGGATAATTGGTTATTGATGGCAGATTCCCAGGAGCAGAGATGAATGC
Source organism: Betaproteobacteria bacterium (assembly GCA_052389535.1). Classification (GTDB taxonomy): domain Bacteria; phylum Pseudomonadota; class Gammaproteobacteria; order Burkholderiales; family SG8-41; genus DSOT01. The sequence goes on from JBQTHU010000061.1 coordinate 16,617, forward strand.
GGTAAGCGAAAAACTGCCGGATCCGCTGGTGTTCACTGACAGCGCGGCACACAAGGTGAAGCAACTGATCGACGAAGAGGGCAATCCGGACCTCAAGCTGCGGGTGTTCGTGACGGGCGGCGGGTGCTCGGGATTCCAGTACGGCTTCACGTTCGAAGAAAGCGTGAACGAGGATGACACCCCCATGGAAAAGGGCGGCGTCACGCTGCTGATCGATCCGATGAGCCTGCAGTATCTCGCGGGTGCCGAGATCGACTACCAGGAAAACGTCGAAGGGGCGCAGTTCGTGATCAAGAACCCGAATGCCACCTCGACCTGCGGTTGCGGCTCTTCTTTCAGCGCCTGAGAGCGAACTATCATCGCGAAAAAGGCGGCCTCACGCCGCCTTTTTCGTTGCAGTCCCGCCGGGCCTTTCGAAATCTAATCCAGGCGTGCCAGGTTGGTTCCGCGCAGCGCTTCGAGCCGCAGCGAGAGCGGTTGCGTGGCGGAATCGAACGGCGGTTTCAGCTCGGCGGTGATGGGCGGTGCGGAAGGCAGCACGACGCGCAACGGATCCTGATGCACATCGTTGATGCGGAATTCGTAGTGCAGGTGAGGACCGGTCGCAAGCCCGGTGGACCCTACGTAGCCGATGATATCGCCCTGTGTGACTCGCGCTCCCTTGCGCACGCCCGTGGCGATGCCTGACAGGTGACCGTACCAGGTGCTGTAGCGCGACTGGTGCCGCAATACCACCAGATTTCCGTACCCGCCACTGTGCACCCCGGCGAACTCGACCACGCCGTCGCCGGTAGCCTTGACGCGCGTCCCGGTCGGTGCCGCGTAATCTATGCCCTTGTGCGCCCGCCAGCGCTTCAACACCGGATGAAAACGGGCGGTGGTAAAGCCCGAAGATATGCGCGAGAACTCGAGCGGCGAGCGCAGGAAAGCCTTGCGGATGTTGCGGCCGCTCAGGGTGTAATAGCCGCCCTTGCCCTCGCTGTTCTCGAAATATACCGCCTGGTACGTCTTGCCGGCATTGACGAATTCAGCGGCCACCACGCGACCGGTCTTTACCAGATCACCTTGGTGGTAATAGGTTTCGTAAACCACGGAAAATCGGTCGCCCTTCCGCAGGTCCCGATGGAAGTCGATATCGGTGGAGAAGATATCTGCGATCTGTATCGCAACGGCGTCGGAGAGATTGGCCGCGTCGGCGGCGGCGAACAGTGAACTCGTGATGACCCCGGACGCCATCAGGGTGCGCGTCTCGAGCTGCGCCGGCTGACGGCGCACGTTCAAGGCCTCGCCCTCGCGTTCCACGGAATAGAGATCGCTGCCCGAAAGATAGCGCAGGCCGAGCAGCCTGCCTTCGCTGCTCACGCGTGCCCGGATGAACTTGCCCGGAACCAGCTGATAGAGGCCGCGCGCGTCCCGGCTTGCCCTCAGATACTGCAACGCCTCGGGGTCGTCCACCTGGAGCCTGGTCAGCACGCTCGCGATGGTATCGCCCCGCTGAATGCGGCCCTCGTGCCAGTATCCGTCGTGCAGTTCCGCTCCCGCAGGGAGTTCCGGCAGCGGAATGGCCTCCACCACCTTTTCCACCACCACGGTGTCCGTGATGGTGTGCGGTGCAACGCCGAAAGCGGCGACCACCCCGACAAAAGGCAGTACGGCGGCGAGTACGAGCCTGCGGTATTTCTTGTTATGGGTCATGAATCAGGTGTAGCAAGATTTGCGCTAAAATGGGCTGCCCTGCTTGCTACATGATTTCCCTGCTTTTTTTGGAGTAGCAAGCTTATCAGAACCTGAAAATCTGACAAGACGTCCAGTTTGGCGTTCCGAGCTGCCGCCCGTCCAGGAAATATGCCCTCCCCCGAAGCGCAACTCGAAGTCATCAGCAGGGGCTGCGACGAGCTGCTCATCGAATCGGAGCTGGTGGAAAGGCTCAAGACCGGCCGCCCCCTCCGCGTCAAGGCGGGTTTCGATCCCACCGCCCCGGATCTGCACCTCGGGCATACCGTGCTGATCAGCAAGCTGCGCCAGTTCCAGGAACTGGGCCATCATGTCGTATTCCTGATCGGGGATTTCACCGGCATGATCGGCGATCCGTCCGGCAAGAACGCCACGCGGCCGCCGCTCACACGGGAGGAAATCGCCCACAATGCCAGGACCTATACCGACCAGGTGTTCAAGCTCCTGGACCGTGACCGTACCGAGATTGCATTCAACTCCGCCTGGATGGACAGGTTTTCGGCGGCCGACATGGTCCGGTTGGCTGCCACCCACACGGTTGCCCGCATGCTGGAGCGGGACGATTTCAGCAAGCGCTACCAGGCCAACCAGCCGATCGCCATCCACGAGTTCCTGTATCCGCTGGTGCAGGGATACGACTCCGTGGCGCTCAAGGCCGACGTCGAACTCGGCGGCACCGATCAGAAGTTCAACCTGCTCATGGGGCGCGAACTGCAGAAGCACCACGGGCAGCCGCCGCAGGTCATCGTGACGATGCCGCTCCTGGAAGGACTCGACGGCGTCAACAAGATGTCCAAATCGCTGGGCAATTACGTCGGCATCAGCGAGCCGCCGGCAGAAATATTCGGCAAGCTCATGTCCATATCGGACGAGCTGATGTGGCGTTACATCGAGCTGTTGTCGTTCGAGTCGCTCGCAACCATCCGGTCGTGGAAAGCGGAAGTCGCGCAGGGCAGAAATCCGCGCGACATCAAGGCGGGATTCGCGCGCGAAATAGTGGCCCGCTTTCATGGACAGCAGGCCGCCGCGGCGGCGCTCACGGATTTCGAGGCGCGTTTCCGGCAGGGCGAAATACCGAGCGACATTCCGGAGTATCGAATTGCCTCGGAGGACACCGGCGTGCCGATCGCGCAGGTGCTGAAGCAGGCGCAGCTTGTGGCGAGCACCTCGGAGGCGCTGCGGCTCGTTCAACAGGGCGGTGTAAAAATCGACGGTGAAAAAGTGAGCGACAAGACGCTGCGGCTCGCGAAGGGCGTGAGCGCGGTACTCCAGGTGGGGAAGCGCAAGTTCGCGCGCGTGACGATCTTCTAGGTCCGCGCAAAATCAGAGGACCCGATCGCGTCCTGGGTTGCTCCGATATCTTGCCACGAACCGGCGGTCGATACTGTCCTTCCAGCGCCATACCCACGCGCCTGCGAATGACAGCCCACGCCAGGACGCGACCGCGCAGCGATCGCCGGTGCTGATCAGCGCCAGGGAGTTCTTCTGAGGGGTATAGGCTACGAGCGGTCGTGCATTGAGCGCACGGCGCAGGTTTTCTGCAAGCGGAGGACCTTCGCGCACCGCGTACACGCCGGACTTCGGCACGGTCGCGCCGTCGATGGTCGCCACGTCGCCCGCTGCAAACACGTCCGGGTGCGAGAGCGACTGCAAGTTCGTATTGACGAGCACGAACCCTCGCGCGTCGGTCCGCAGTCCCGTGGCAGCAAGCCACTTCGGCGCCGCCGCGGTTGTCGCGAGAAGCGCGTGGTCGAACGGCAGCGGGCCTTCGCGATCCCGGTGTAGCGTGCCGGCGTCGATGCGCGTAACACGGTTTTCGAGATGAACGGCGATCCCGCGCGTGCGCAGGATGCGGTCAAATCTGCGGGCCGCCCCCGGCGCATGACCCGAGAGGATACTGGACTTGTCGGTCAGCAGATGAAGCACCGGACCCGCGTCGCCGCCCGGTCGCTTACCCAGACCGAACCGCATCGCCAGGGCGAGCTCAACGCCGCCCGCACCCGCGCCGATCAGGGCGATGACGGACTGCTTCTGGCTGCGCTGCACGTTGCGCTTGAGCCCGTGCCAGGCTTGCACAAAGCGGGCCAGCGGCTTCACCGGCACGCCGTGCTCGAAAGCGCCGGGGATGGTGTCCCAATCCGGTGTCGATCCGATGTTGAGCGAGAGTACGTCGTAATCGAGCAGCGTCCCGTCGCTGCACTGCACGCGCCGGGCAACCGGATCGATACGATTTGCTGCCGTACGATGCAGCCGGGCGCCAGCCGCCCGGCAAAGCGCTTCGAGATCGATCGAGCATTGCGATAGTTCGTAATGCCCGGCGATCCATCCGGGGAGCATTCCGGAATAGATCGCGTGTCGGTCCGGACTCACCAGGGTGACTTGCACGCCGCTCAAGGGATGCAGCGCAAGTCGCCGTATGACTTCGACATGGCTGTGCCCGCCGCCCAGCAGCACCAGTCGGCTTATGGCCACGGTTCACCATCAGTGATGCAAACAGACTGTGGAAGTCCCATAATTGGAAGCCCGTGCGTGTACCAGGAGACTCTCATGCGGCGCGTCACACTCACCCAGTATCTCATCGAGCAGCAGCGCAATCATGGCAGCGTCTCGCCGGAACTGCGACTGTTGATCGAAATCATCGCGCGCGCGTGCAAAGCGATCAGTCACGCGGTCAGCAAGGGGCCGCTGACCGGCGTGGGTGAGGCGGTCGGCACGCAGAACGTGCAGGGCGAAGCGCAGAAAAAACTCGACGTCATCGCGAACGAAGTGCTGGTCGAGGCGAACGAATGGGGCGGACAGCTCGCCGCGATGGTATCGGAAGAGATGGACATGCCCTATCAGATCCCCAATCGCTATCCGAAAGGGGGGTTTCTGCTGCTGATGGATCCGCTGGACGGCTCGTCGAACCTCGATGTCAACATCTCCGTCGGAACCATTTTCTCGGTACTGCGCTGCCCGGAGGGCGTGACGGAGCCCGACGAAAAGGCGTTTCTGCAGCCCGGCAGCAAGCAGGTTGCGGCCGGCTTTGCCGTCTACGGCGCCGCGACGATACTGGTGCTCACCGTCGGCAGTGGCGTCGTTGGCTTCACCCTGGACAGGGAACTCGGTTCTTTCATCCTGACGCAGGCGCGCATCGTGATCCCCGAGGACACGCAGGAGTTCGCAATCAACGCGTCCAATGCCCGCAACTGGGACCCCGCAGTGAGGCGCTATATCGAAGAATGTCTGGCCGGCACGACCGGTCCGCGCGGCAAGGATTTCAATATGCGCTGGGTCGCCTCGATGGTTGCCGATGTGTACCGGATTCTGTCGCGCGGCGGTATCTTCATGTATCCGCGCGATGCCAAGCACAAGGAGGGCAGGTTGCGGTTGATGTACGAGGCAAATCCGATGTCCTTCATCATCGAGCAGGCAGGCGGTGCGGCGACCAACGGCTGCGAGCGCATACTGGACGTCCGTCCCAAAGCGCTGCACCAGCGCATGGGCGTGATACTCGGGTCAAAAAACGAGGTGGAGCGCCTCACCCGCTACCATGCCGAGAGCTGATCGCCCGGGCCGCGATCAACCCCAGAGTTCCTTGAGCCGCGCGGCGCGGCCGCATCCCGTCTTGTAGTATTTGTAGCGGACCGGGTTCTTCCTGTAGTAGTCCTGGTGGTAGTCCTCTGCGGGATAGAACTCCGCAGCCTTCGTGATCTCCGTCACGATCTCACCCTTGAACGGCTTGTTCTTCACGATTGCCGCGCGCGACGCCTCGCCAAGTCGCCGCTGCTCCTCGTCATGATAGAAAATTCCGCTGCGGTACTGCGATCCGTGGTCGCAGAACTGGGCGTCGCGCTGCGTGGGATCGATGTTGCGCCAGAAGACCTCGAGCAGCTTTTCGTAGCTCACCTTCTTCGGGTCGTATTCGATCTGCAGCACCTCGGCATGCCCGGTGCGACCGGTGGATATCTGCTCGTAGGTCGGGTTCCTGGTCTTGCCGCCCATGTAGCCGGACACGGTCGCGATCACGCCCGGCACCGGGTCGAAGGCCTCCTCCATGCACCAGAAACAGCCACCCGCGAAGGTGGCCTTTGCCGTCGCCATCGGCTTCGTTGCGGGCTTGGCGGACTGCGCAAGCCCGGGCCCCGCTCCCATGGTGCCGAGGGCGTAAACAAGCGCAAGAACTGCGGTGCGGAACGAAATCATGGCATCTCCTGGTTGGACGCGAGTGTGGACCGGACAGGCATTGGTCGCGCCGGGTGCGGCTTCATTACACCGACCGCCATCGGTGGGCGCTTCCCGCGCCGCAGGTCGGCAAACGCCTCAAGTTCCCAGTGCCGGATGGCGACCAGCAGGCTCATCGCGGAACGCTTTGCGAGCGGTGCGCTCACGTCCTCGCTGTGCCGCTCCGAGAATTCCTTCGCGATGCGCTTCAGTTTCTCCACGACGCCGACGCTCGAGGCTTCCGTCAGCATGCCGTTCACCACCAGCATGAATTCGCCCGGGCGGTCGAAGCGCGAGCGGAAGTACTCGTTATGCGCCTGCTCGTTGAAGAAGCGCTGGATCGGCCCGTCCGGACGCCACGAAAATGTTCTGGAAACGAGCAGCTTGATGCGGTTGTTGGGCAGCAGTTCCAGAAATTTCAGATGATCGAGGCGGGTAAGCAACTGGATGCATTCGGCGCGGGAGAGTTCGAAAGCCTGCACGATCTGCTCGAACGTCACGTGATTCAACGCGCACACCGCCACCAGGAACAGCTTTTTGCTGGCGATGATCTGCTTTTCCTGCTCGTAGGTGAGTTGCGTGATCTCTGCGCCCTCGCGGTGCAGGATGCGCGTGAGCTCGGAGAATTCGATGCCCGCGATCCGGCATATGGCGTCGACCCGGCCGAGCGTGAAATTGCGCCGCGAGAACATCCGCTTGACGCTTGCCTCGCTCATGTCGAGGCCGCGCGCTACCTGCGCATAGGTGATCCCCCGCGCCTTGAGTTCGCGCTTCAGGACATCGACGAGCGCTCCGCTACCCGCCATCCGTTCCCCCGTGCGGCCGCCCGGCCGCGGACGCCAAAGTAGCACTGAATAATACCGTCAGGCAAATCGCCGGCAACCTTTGGCGTCTTGCTTGCGGCGTCGTACGGTTTGCGGTCACATGACGCTCATGCGCCGGGAGGAGGCGCGTTCCCACCGGCAGGAGGATCCGCATGGCACCACCGAAAACGGAAGACGCTCTCGCCCGTCACGCTGCCTCGACCACGCCAAAAGTCATGACACGCCACAACGGCCTCATATTTTACGGCCTTGCCGCCGCCTCTTTCCTCGAGACGGCAATCCCGCTCCATGCAAACGCCCTGCTGCAGGTTTTCGCTGATGATGCGGAGATCGAGCGCTGGATCGAGTGCTGCTGGTGGCCCGCGAAATGCGAGCATGCCCGGAACAAGCGCGCCTACATCGAAGCGACGTGGCCGGAATTCGACTGGAGCGCGGCGTACGGAGAGTTCTACGATGCCTACCGGCCGCTTGCCGCGCCGCAGCGCCCGCCATGCGGCCCGGCCCGGGAGGCGCTCGCGCGCAGCGCTGCCGCCGCGCAGGCGAGCGCGTTCTACCGGTGCCTCGGAACGGCCGCCGACGATAATGAATTGCGCTGCATGCTCTACCGGATGGCGTCCGATGAATCGGGGCATTTCGCCTGTTTCCGGCGGCTCTTCGTGCGGCTCAACCGGGGCGATCGCCTCGGGCTGCTCACCACGTATCGCACCATAGTTGCCTGCGCCACCCGGGCGCGCGATGTAGACGTGCAGCTCGCGTTCACGCATCTCGGCTCGAAGCACTGGTATGGCGAGACGCCGTTTCCGCAACTCGAATACCGTGAGTTCGTGCTGCGCATGGGGGAGGTCGTGCGTCGACACTTGCCGCTTGGCGTTGCGCAGCGCGTCCTCTTCCGCCCGTGGTGGCAGGCTCGCGCCTTGCGCCCGCTGCCGGCACGCAGGCCGGCGAGCCGTTCCCGCGTGGTGGCGGGCCGTCAGGTCCAGGCAAACGCATAGCGAGTAAGGTTTCGCTGAACCGGGCGACTATAATCGCCGGAACGGGCTCGCGCATTTGCGGGCCCGCTTCATCAGCAGGAGCCTATATGGAATCGAGTGCAGCAAGCCGTGTGTCCGGCGCGAAGGAAGTCGCCACACTGGGCGGCGGCTGTTTCTGGTGCCTGGAGGCGGTATACCTCGGCTTGCGCGGCGTGGAATCGGCGGTGTCCGGGTACATGGGCGGCAGCCAGGCCCATCCGACCTACGAAGCGGTGTGCCGCGGCGACACCGGACATGCCGAAGTGGTTCAGGTGACGTTCGATCCGGCGGCGGTGTCGCTCGAGGAAATACTCGAGGTGTTCTTCGTCATCCACGACCCGACCACCAGGGACCGGCAGGGGAACGACGTGGGAACGCAGTACCGCTCGGTGATCTTCTACCATACCTCCGGGCAGAAAGCCGTGGCCGAGAAAGTGATGGGCCGGTTGAGCGCTGCAGGACTATGGCGCAAGCCGGTGGTGACCGAGGTGGCCCCCGCCGCGATGTTCTATCGCGCGGAGGAGTATCACCAGAGTTATTTCGAGCGCAATCCGTATCAGCCGTACTGCCAGTTCGTGGTGGCGCCCAAGGTCGCCAAGTTCAGGAAGGAGTTCCTGGGAAAACTGAAGAAGGCCGGATAACGGCTCGGGCGGCTACCAGCTGCCGGAACTGCCACCGCCTCCCGAGCGGCCGCCGCCTCCGGAAAAGCTGCTCGACCGTGAACTGGAACTCCACGAGGAGCTGCTGCTCGAGCTGGAACGCCCGAGCGAAAAGCCGCCTATGCCCGCGTGGCCCTTGGTTGTCAGATCGTTTTTCGCTTTTTCATACCACTTCGAGCGGGCAAATATGAGCTTTGCGAGGGGAAAGCCGACGAGGTAGCAGCCGAGGAGGACAAGCGCTCCTTCTGTTCCGACGACAACGATCGGGAACATCGCCCAGAAGGGGATCAGGAAGAGGTAGAGGAACCATCCCATGCCCGGCGTGACGACCCCTATTATCGTGAAGAGACCGATGATGCCGAAGATGAAAGCGCCGAACAGAATGCGCTCGGTGAGCGGCAGGTCGGGCACCTGGAGTCCGGAGGACCCGGAAGTCGAATCGGACGATGCGGCATCGCCTGCCAGAGCGGACGGGGAGGCGCGCCCCTCGAGCTGCGCCACCACGGCCGTGACGCCTTCCTCGACGCCGCGGTCGAAATCGTTCTCCTTGAACCGGGGCGTCATGATGTTCCGGACGATACGCGCGGCCGCGAGGTCGGTGAGCGTGCCTTCGAGGCCGTAGCCGACCTCGATACGCATGCGGCGGTCCTGGGGGACGACCACGACCAGCACGCCGTTGTCCTTGCCGCGCTGGCCGAGTTTCCATCTCTCGAATACCGCTAGCGCGTACTCTTCGATGCTCTCGCCCTGTATCGTCGGCACCGTCAGCACGGCGATCTGATTGGTGGTGCGCTGCTCGTGTTCCCGCAGCACCGTGGTAAGGCGGCTGCGCGCTGCCGATGAAAGAATCTCGGCATCGTCCACCACCCGACCGCTGAGGTACGGAATGTCCGCCCCGGCTGCACCCGCCGCGATAGCGAGGAACAGCGTGCCCGCCGCGAGACGGGTCGTCAGGGCGCTCATGCCCCGCGCTCCTGCACGAGCGTGTCCGCGATCTCGTTCGCCGCCCGGGAAGGCGTAAGCCGCCCCTCCAACTGCAGCGTGATCGCGTTGAGGCACGCGGCGCAGGCGCTTGCCATGCTATTGCGGGCGAGCAGCGGCTTGACCTGTGCCGCCGCCGCAGCGAGCTGGTCGTCCGGGATGTAACTCCGGATGGCGGCGTCCGCTACGAGTGCAGCCTCGCGCTCGAAGCGGGCGATGAGCAACAGCAGGCCGATGCGTTCTCGGGTCTCGAACAACCCGCGCTGCAGAAACACGGCTTCGGCATATTGCCGCACCTCGGCCTCGGCGCGCGGACGCGCGACGAACAGGCGCGCAAGGCCGGGCACAAAGAGGGTAAGCGCGGCAAGGCTTGCGCCCGCGATCGTGACCGACGACACGAGCACAGCGGCATGCGCGGCCGCCCCGGCCGGAAATTGGATTGCATACGCCGTGGCGAGGAGGGCGCTGAAAACCGCCCCGATGGCGAACGCCTTCCACGGGATTTCCGGGTAGGCGTCCGCCCTGGAGACGATGACGATCAGCACCTGGATGCCGCTCTTCGCCTCCACTTCTGCGACTAGCCTGTTGATTTGGCTTTGCTCTTCTTCTGAGACGTGCATGCGCGCGCCCTCCCTCTCGCGCGCATATTCTGTACGCCCCGCGCGGCACTTGCAAACAAAGCGCTCGCGCAGCACGCAGTGACGGGATTGAAACACGCTCGCGAGCAGTGCGCGTCCAGAGCGCAAAAGAGATTGACATTTGGATTTCGGCTCGGCATTCTTGCCTCACCGTGCCAACGGTACAGGCAAGGCGTATACGGCAGGCGAAGACACCGGTACTAACCATAGAACCACTAACGGGAGACGATCAATGGCTGCAAAGAAAAAAAGCAGGAAAACCGCCGCGAAGAAGAAGAGCGGAGCGAAACGCAAACCGAATGCCGCTTTCATGAAAGCGATGCAACCCAGCGCATCGCTGGGGGCGGTGATCGGTAACAGCGCGATGCCGCGCACGGAAGTCACGAAGAAGATCTGGAACTACATCAAGCGCAACGGTCTGCAGGACAGCAAGAACAGGCGCATGATCAATGCCGATGACAAGCTGAGAGAGGTGTTCGGCGGCAAGCGCCAAGTGTCGATGTTCGAGATGACGAAGCTCGTCAACAAGCACCTCAAGTAGTTCTCCACTTTTCGACGACCGGCCCCGCTGCGGCGGCGCCGGTCGTTTTCATTTGGAGGCGCGCTTCAGCGCGGCGCGCGCACCGGGCGCCAAACTGTCAGCGCCACGCCGCAGCAGGTGGTCGCGATGCCGATGATGCTGAGCTCCGACGGAATGACGTCGAACATGAGCCACTCCAGCACGACGGCGAATATCGGCGTCAGGTAAATCAGGCTCGTCACGCGGGCGGCCTGCCCGCGCCGCATCAGCAGATGCAACGCGCTTACCGCGAGCATTGAGGCGCCGATCACCAGGAACGCAATGGCTGCCGCGAGCCCCCACGACCAGCGCACCTGGGTGTCCTCGACCGCCATCGCGAGCGGCGCAATGACCGCGAGCGTCGCGAGAAACTGAATGAGCGTGGAGGAGCGCAGATCGACCAGCGGGCAGAACACGCGTTGATAGAGGGTCCCGGCGGTCACCCCCGCCAGCGCGATCGTTACCGCGGCAAGGCTGCCGACGGTGGCCTCGCGCACGTCTACCTTGTGCCAGACGACCAACGTGACGCCGCCCAGCCCCACCAGGATCCCGAGCCATTGCCGACCGGCGAGCGGTTCGTTCATCCAGCGCGCCGCGATGAGCGCGGTGACGAGCGGCTGGATCGCCAGGAGCAACGCCGTGATTCCGGCCGACATGCCGAGGTATTGCGTGTAATGGCTGCCGCCGAGATGCACGGCATGCATGAGCAGCCCGGCGACGACGACGTGGCCGAACTCCACGCCCGAGGCCGGGAAGCGCGGCCTGGCAATGACCAGCACCGGAATCAGGCACGCGACGCCGAACAGGAAGCGCAGCGTCAGAAAGGTGAGCGGCGCGGCGTGCTGCAGCCCCACCTTGGTGGCCAGGAAACCGGAACCCCAGACGCTCACGAAATACCATGCGAGCAGCCAATCGAACCAATGACGCCCCGACCCCGATGCCGCCACCTGCGTGCCGTGTGCAAAAAAGGTGCGAGAGTATAAACCGCTTTTCATCGGTTTGAGCCGAAGCCGCCGGCGGGTACACTACGGTACTTCACCACCGCAATAGGACATCCGTGCGTTCGCGCGCGGAGTCGCCACCTTCCGAAAGAGAGGGTCCATGCTCGGCCGTCTGTTGCCACGCGAATCCAGGTTCTTCGACTACTTCAACGAACACGCCGAACTCATCGTGCAGGGCAGTCACGAACTCGCGGCATTGATGGCAAGCGGCGAAGACCACGAGAGGCGTGCCTACAACATCGAGTCCATTGAAAAACGCGCAGACAGGGTCACTCGCAGTACCATAGAGCTGCTGCACAAGTCGTTTATCACGCCGCTTGACCGTGACGATATACACCAGCTCATCACCAAAATGGACGATATCCTGGATCTGCTGGAAGATTCAGCCCAGCTCATGTTTCTCTACGGCGTACGCCGTACGACCGAGGAGGGCAAGAAGCTGGCGGAGATCTGTGTCGCCTGTTGCGAAAAGGTGAGAAGCACCGTCGCCTTGCTGTCGAACATGAAAAATGCCCCTCAGATCATGGCGCTGTGCTCGGACATGGATCGCCTGGAATCGGAAGCCGATCACGTGATGCGCGCCGCAATAGCGCGTCTGTTCAGGGAAGAGCCTGACGTGCGGGAGCTGATCAAGCTGCGTTCGGTCTACGAGCATCTCGAGACGGTGACCGACCGTTGCGAGGACGTGGCGAACATCATCCAGGGCATCGTGCTGGAAAACGCCTGAACATCGGCCAGAAGCAACAACAAGAAGAGGGAGGCATGAGTTTCGAGGTTCTGGTGTTTCTGATCGTCGTTGCCCTGGCATTCGACTTCATGAACGGCTTTCACGACGCGGCGAACTCCATCGCGACCGTGGTTTCCACACGGGTGTTGAAGCCTCATCAGGCGGTGCTTCTGGCTGCGGCGTTCAACTTCATCGCGCTGTTCGTCTTTCATCTCAAGGTGGCCACAACCGTGGGAAAGGGAATCATCGATCCGGGTGTCATCGATCACTACATCGTGTTCGGCGCGCTGGCAGGCGCTATCGCCTGGAATCTCATCACTTGGTATTACGGCATCCCGTCCAGCTCTTCCCACGCGCTGATCGGCGGTCTGATCGGTGCGGCTCTTGCCAAAGCCGGAAGCTGGGCGCTTGTCCCGAGCGGCATTTTCAAGACCATTGCCTTCATCTTTATTTCGCCCATCGTCGGATTCCTTCTAGGTGCGCTGCTCATGCTGATAGTGTCGGCGCTTTTCATACGAGCGACGCCACAGCGGGTCGACCGCTGGTTCCGGCGCCTGCAGCTGTTATCGGCATCGCTCTACAGCCTGGGCCACGGCGGTAACGACGCGCAGAAGACCGCCGGCATCATATGGATGCTGCTGCTGGCTGGCGGAGTATTGAGTGCTCACGACCCAATTCCGACCTGGGTGGTCGTCGCCTGCTACGTTACGATCGCGCTCGGCACGGCGTTCGGCGGCTGGCGCATCGTCAAGACCATGGGCCAGCGTATCACCAAGCTCAAGCCGGTCGGCGGTTTCTGCGCCGAGACGGGCGGCGCGATGATGTTGTTCGTAGCAACGGGGCTCGGCATTCCCGTATCGACCACTCACACCATAACCGGCGCCATAGTCGGAGTGGGGTCGATGAGCAAGTTCTCCGCGGTTCGTTGGGGAGTCGCCGGGAACATCGTGTGGGCCTGGATATTGACCATACCGTGCTCCGCCGTAATGGCTGCCATTGCGTGGTGGTTGGCATTGCACATCCTGTAGCGGCCTTGCGAACGTCGGGAACCGCTGTACCTTGCGCACGGCTGGGAAGCGGCTCGCACGTAGCGGAACGATAAGCCGCAATCCGGGTCAAGCCAGAGTCGCTACTCAAGCCGGCCACCCGGCCAACGAACGAGGAGGTAATCATGCTGCTGCCCGCCGGTGACTCAGCGCGCTCCGTGGGATCACCCGGCCGCCCGCGCAGGCTGACGTGCTGCGCGGCGGGTCGTGCGCCACGCCGGGCTCGCACATTCGCCCGACGTACCGGAATTTTTTCCCGGCCGCGGCACGCCGGCAGTTCAGCGGCATACGGCTCGCCCGCGACTGCAGCTAATATGGCGGCGCGCCGAACACGGGCGCATGCAGCCACAACGTGACGCAGTAGAGGAGGATTGCGAGCAGCGGACGGCTCCAGCCTATCTCGGCCAGACTCAAGCGGTTTCTGCCGCTCAGTATGGCGAGAAACGGAACGTTGGACGTGGCGCTTGAGAAGCGCAACCAGTGTTCGCCAAGCGCCGCGCCCTTCCGGCGGTCGATGAGCACCGTGCCGCTCAGCGCGAGCACCAGCATGCTGCCAAAGAAGAGCGCCGCGGCGGCGTCGCCCCGCGCGGCGATATGGCTGCCGGCCCACAGCGCGATTCCCCACATCACCGGATGGCGTGTGATGCGCAGCACGCCGCGCGCCGCATCGCCGCCGCGCAACAGCTTCTCAAAACCCACAGCGGTGGGGTTGCGCATCAGCACGCCGCACACGACCAGGATCAGTGCGAGCGGCATGGTGACCAGTGGCGCATAGCGCAGCGCGGGAACGTGCCACAGGCCGAGGAAAGGGGCACGATAATAGGCCCATGCCATTCCGCCCAGTGCCGTAAATGCGACCGCGCTATAGAGCAGCACATAGCCGTTTGCGCCGAGCAGCCGCACCAGCCGTGCGCGCAGCGGGGTGCTCGAGACGTAATGCGCGATCAAAAATGCGCCTGCTGCAAGCAGCAGGCGGGTCATGGGGTTCATACGGTTTTACCGGCTGACTTGGTTACGCCCGCGATTTTTCGCGCGATACAGCGCCTGGTCCGCGGCCTGTACCACTTCTTCGGCGCTGGTAGCGCGCTCCTGCCGGTCCGCGACGCCGATGCTGATCGTCACTGACACCGGGCGGCCCGCTGGCCCCTCGCCCCGTCTTTTCCTGCCTGCTTGCGGCTCTTCCACCCGCTCGGGATCGCGCAGCGATAGTCTGTAGTCGGCGATGTCGCGCCGGAGCACTTCCAGGTGGGGAAGCGCGTCGTCGGCCGACTTTCCCGCAAAGAGAACGGTGAACTCCTCGCCGCCGTAGCGGTATACCTTGCCGCCGCCCCCTACGCGCGCCAGGCGCGTCGCGACCAGCCTGAGCACCTGATCGCCTACGTCATGGCCGAAACGGTCGTTGAGGCCCTTGAAGCGATCGACGTCGATCATGGCGATGGCATAGCGCCGGGGCAGGCGTGCGAGCCGCTCGTTGAGCGCGCGGCGGCTGGGGAGTCCCGTAAGCTCGTCGCGGAAAGCCATGCGGAAGGTATCCTGCATCACGCCCGCCGTCACGATGAGCGCGCCCGCCGCGATGAACATCTCGAAGCCGTTCGGGGTGGTCACACTGTTCGCGGCAAGCGCGAAAGCGAGGATTGCGCCGGCGAGCCCCAGATCGAGCGCAGTTCGCCGGTACAGCCAGGCCGCCAGGCTCACTGCCAGGGCCAGCGCTATCGCGACGAGCCCCAGTTGGGGAACGGGCGATGACGCGAACAGTCGCGTCTCGACCACAGTCAGGTAGACGGCGGCAGCAAAGCCGGTTTTGCCCCAACGCAGCAGCCAGAGGCAGAACACGAGCTGCGCAAGCAGAATTCCCGCGCGCTGAACGCCGTGCAGATTGAATATGCCGCGCTCCTGCAGCGTGCTCAACGCGGCGAGATTGAACGGTACGAACACGCATAAGGCGGCAAAGGCAGTGTAGGCAGTGGGGGAAGGCGTGCCGGCCTGCAGGTAGAGCTGGCGTGCCAGCTGCGCGGCGGCAAGCGTAAGCAGCGCGAACAAGGCCCGTCCGCGCTGAAACGCGATGGTGACGGCGAGACCAAGCGCGATCACGAAGTAAGGGCCGTGATCGCGCAGCCCGGCGAGCGAAGCGGGCAATGCCGCCATGTACGGAATCAGAAGCTGGGCCGCGATCAGTATTGCGGCCGGCATGATGAGATGGAGCAGGGCCGGGTTCGGCATCATCCGCTGCACCGGCTGAATCCGCGTTGTATCGGCATCCGCTGCGGGCGAGCTTCCCGTAGAGCAGGGCCGGATAACGATGTCATGTCTGGTCCGATGATAGCACGCTGCCCGGTCGCCGCATCCGCGTTCGGAAGTGCTGCCCGTGTGATCGATTATGATGGCGATAACCATCCATAGCGGAAGCGATATGCCTCGATATGATTACGATCTCTTTACCGTCGGCGCCGGGTCGGGAGGCGTGCGTGCCGCGCGGTGGGCGGCGGGCTTCGGCGCGCGCGTTGCCATCGCCGAGGAGCGCTATCTCGGCGGCACCTGCGTCAACGTCGGTTGCATTCCTAAAAAACTTCTGTCCTATGCGGCGCATTTCCACGAGGACTTTGAGGACGCGGCGGGCTACGGCTGGCAGTCCCGTGACGCCCGTTTCGATTGGCCGGCGCTCATCGCAAACAAGGATCGCGAGATCGCGCGCCTCAACGGGGTGTACGAAAGGATACTCAGGGCGTCCGGAGTCGAGATCCTGCGCGCACGCGCGCGCATCACCGACCCTCACACCGTGGAGGTGGACGGCAGGCAGATCACCAGTGCGCACATCCTTGTCGCCACGGGGGGCTGGCCAGTCAAGCCTGACATCGCCGGGGCCGAACTGGGCTTCACGTCCAACGAGGCGTTTCATCTGCCGCGGCTGCCGGCGCGGGTGGTAATCATCGGCGGCGGGTACATCGCCGTCGAATTCGCATCCATCTTCAATGGGCTCGGTGCGGAAACCACGCTGGTCTATCGCAGCGAGCGCCTGCTCAAATCCTTCGACGCCGATCTCGGACGTTTTCTGGGGGAACAGATGACGGCGAAAGGCGTACGGATCGTTTACAACCGGAACATCGGAGCCATCGCGCGCGCTACGGCGTATGCCGTCACATTGAGCGACGGCAGCACGCTGGAGGCGGACGGCGTGATGCTCGCCACCGGGCGCGCGCCGAACACCCGCAACCTGGGCCTGGAGGAAGCGGGCGTGAGGCTCGGTGAAAACGGCGCCGTCATCGTCGATGACGGATTTCAGTCGAGCGTGCCGTCGATACACGCGATCGGTGATGCAATCGATCGCGTGCTGCTGACGCCGGTGGCGCTCGCCGAGGGCATGGTGATTGCCGAGCGCCTGTTCAACCCCGGGTCCCGCGTGGTCAATTATGAAAACATCCCGACCACGATATTCAGCCATCCCAACGTCGGGACCGTGGGCCTTTCCGAATCCGAGGCGCGCCGCCGCGGCTTCAAGGTAACGATCTACCGCACTGCTTTCACGCCGCTCAAGCACACGCTCACGGGAAGGACGGAAAAGGTGCTGATGAAACTCGTGGTCGATCAGGCGAACGACCGCGTGCTCGGGGTGCACATGGTGGGGGCGGAAGCGGGTGAGATCATCCAGGGATTCGCGGTGGCGCTCAATTGCGGCGCGACCAAGCGCCAGCTCGATGCCACGATCGGCATCCATCCGACCGCCGCGGAGGAGTTCGTGACCCTGCGCGAACCGGTGACCGCGGCGGCGTCAGGATGAAAGATCGCCGGGCGGAAGGACCGTTACCCGGTTCCCGCTAGGGCGCGAGACGCTCGAGCCGCCAACTGCCGTCGCGATTGCGCCGGTAGCGCAGCCGGTCATGCAATCGATCCGCGCGTCCCTGCCAGAACTCAACCGTGGCTGGCAGCAGACGGTAACCTCCCCAGTGCGGCGGGCGCTTTATCGCGCCGGGGTAGCTCTCGGACACGAGGGCGTAGCGCGATTCGAGCGCCGCGCGGTCGGCGATGACTTCGCTCTGGGGGGAAGCGCAGGCCGAAAGCTGGCTGCCGCGCGGGCGCGTCCGGAAATACTCGTCCGATTCGCGCGCGACCGCTTTCGCGATGCGCCCTTCGATGCGCACCTGGCGTTCCAGCGTGCCCCAGTAGAACAGCAGGCTCGCTCGATTGTTCCGTTCCAGTTCGCGGCCCTTGCGGCTGTAGTAATTGGTGTAGAACACGAAACCATGTGCGTCGAAGCCTTTGAGCAGTACCATGCGCACCGACGGCATGCCTCCCGGTGTTGCCGTGGCGAGCGCGGCGGCATGCGGTAGCGGTTTTTCGACCGCGCACGCCTGCTCGTACCACGATGAGAACTGCGCGATCGCGTCGCGTTCGACGGCCGTTTCGATGAGCGCTCGACTGTCCCGTTCCACGCCCCGATTGTACCCGGTCAGGGCTTGGCCCCGGTGGCGCCGGAAACGCGCCGGAATCTCGCGCTGTGCCGGTCATCGATCAGCATCAGCGTGTCGCCGTCCAGGCGATACACCGGCTGGGCGCGCAGCAGGTTGAAATAGCGGGTTTCAAAGGTGTTGAGCGGCTCGGCGCAGGCGCGGCGCGTTGCCGTCAATGCAGAAATCTCGAGTCGGCCTTCCGCGTGTTGCGCGACACCGCTGGCGCGGTTGCAGCCGCTGTAGGCCGAAATCCGGCCTTCCTCGAACGTGAGCGTGGCGCGCGGCACGCCGGGGATGCGCCCGGCGCCGATGAAGCTGGAATCGGTCATCTCCCACGCGCCGTCCTCTCTGGACACGGGAATTTTGAGCACGGTCGGTGCGGCTGGCTCGCGGGGCGGCTCGTGGGGCCGGGGAACCGTGCAGCCGACGACCAGAATTGCCGCCGCAACACCGGCGCACGTTTTGAGTTTTCCACCGAAACGGGACATGGCGTTTCTCCTGGAGAGGGCGCGTTTCGAAGCTGTGGGCGTGCCTTCCTTATGCCATCGGCCAAGCCGGCAATCATGCCGCACGCCGCCTTTCGCTGAGAAATTCCGCGAGCACCTGTGCGGTGTGCGAGCGCGGTCCCGTGCCGGGGCGCGATGGCTTGACGATGTCTTCCGGTGCGCCCATCGCGACGATGCGGCCGCCGCCGTCACCGCCTTCCGGGCCGAGATCGAAGATCCAGTCGCTTTCGGCGATGATGTCCAGATTGTGCTCGATCACGACCACCGTATTTCCCGCATCGACCAGCTGGTGCAGGACGCGGATCAGCTTTTCGACATCCGCCATGTGCAGCCCCACCGTCGGCTCGTCCAGCACGTAAAGCGTCGGCGTTTCCGTGCGAGCGGTGCGCACTTTCGCGAGTTCGGCGACCAGCTTGATGCGCTGCGCCTCGCCGCCCGAAAGCGTCGGGCTCTGCTGACCCAGCGCGAGATAGCCGAGTCCCACTTCTTGCAGCAGCTTCAGGCAGTGATGGATCGAGGGGTGCGCGCTGAAAAACTCGACCGCCTCGTCCACGCTCATCGCCAGCACTTCGCCGATCGATTTCTCCTTGAACCTGACGCTCAGGGTTTCGGCATCGAAACGCTCACCCCGACACGACTCGCAGAGCACTTTCACATCCGGCAGGAAGCTCATTTCTATCTTCCGCAGACCCTGGCCTTCGCAGGTCTCGCACCGCCCGCCTTTGGTGTTGAAGGAAAAACGGCTTGCGCCGTAGCCGCGCATGCGCGCCTCAGGCAGCTCGGAGTAGAGCCTGCGCACGCTATCCCAGAATCCCACGTAAGTGGCGGGACACGAACGCGGCGTTTTGCCGATCGGCGTCTGGTCGACCTCCAGCACGCGCCCGATGGCCTCCCATCCCGTGACGCCGCTGCATCCCAGAATTTCCGGACTGCGATTGCCCCTTGCTTTTCGATGACGCGCATCCCGTCCGGCCAGCAACTGCTGGAGGTTGCGGTACAGCACATCCCGCGCAAGAGTTGATTTTCCCGAACCGGACACACCGGTGATCGTGACGAGCCTGCCGAGCGGAATGCCGACATTCAGGCCCTTGAGGTTGTGCAGCGTGGCTTCCAAGACACTGAGGCAGGCCGTATCCCGCCCCACGGCGCGGCGCGGATGCAGCGGATGCAGCAGCGGGGAGACGAGGAATTTCCCGGTGATCGAGTGGGGCTGCCGCACGAGCTCCTGCGCGGAGCCCGACGCGATGACGTGGCCGCCCCGTTTACCGGCGCCGGGCCCGAGATCGATGACGTGCGAAGCACGCCGTATGGTTTCCTCGTCGTGTTCCACCACCACCAGCGTGTTTCCCTTTTCCCGCAGGCGCGCCAGGGTTTCGAGCAGGACGCGGTTGTCGCGAGCATGAAGACCGATGGTCGGTTCGTCGAGGATGTAGCAAACACCGCGCAGGTTCGATCCGAGTTGTGCCGCAAGCCGTATGCGCTGTGCCTCGCCGCCCGAAAGCGTCGGCGCGGAGCGATCCAAGGCGAGGTAAGAGAGCCCGACTTCCTCCAGAAAGCCCAGCCGCGAGCGCAGCTCCACGAGAATGTCGCGTGCAATCTCGGCATCGCGGCCTTCGAGCGCGATATCCCTGAAGAAACCGCTCACGCGCGAGACGGGGAGCGCGGTCAGTTCCGCGATCGACAGTCCCTGATAGCGTACCGCGAGCGCCACCCGGTTCAGGCGCTTGCCCTGGCACGCCGGGCACGGCTTCTCGACTTCGAGCCACTCCAGCCATGAATCGAGCACGTGATCCTCCGTGCCGGTTCGTCGCCGCTCCTCTTCCCACCCGACTTCGTCGAGCGCGAGTCCGGTGCCGTAGCACTCGGCGCACCAGCCATGCTTGGAGTTGAACGAGAAAAGCCGCGGGTCCGGCTCGGGGAAGCTTGCCCCGCAGGCGCCGCATGCGCGCCTCGTGGAGAACACGGCTTCGCTCATCACGGCGAGCGACGGGTCGCCTTTCTCCATCGCCTGTGCCAGCGAATCGAGGTTCCCGAGCACGTGCACCATGCCGCGCCCCGCCTCCAGCGCGGTCGCGAGCCCGGCGCGCAGTGCGCGCTCGTTCTCGGAAACGACGCGTACGTCGGCGACCGGCAGCTCGATGGTGTGCTCCTGAAAGCGCGAAAGCCGCGGCCAGGCGGCCGTAGTCAGGAATGCCCCGTCCACCCGCAGATGGCTATAGCCGCGACCCGCCGCCCAGCGCGCGAGATCCGTGTAATAGCCTTTGCGTGCGGACACGAGCGGGGCGAGCAGGCCCACGCGTGCGCCGCGGTAATCGCGCAGGATGCGCGCCGCGATGGCATCTTCGCTCTGGGGCTCGATCGGAACGTTGCAATCCGGACAATGCTGGCGTCCCAGCTTCACATAGAGCAGGCGCAGGAAGTGATAGACCTCGGTAAGCGTCGCGACGGTGCTCTTGCGCCCGCCGCGGCTCACCCGCTGCTCGATCGCCACCGTCGGGGGAATGCCGAAAATGGCGTCGACGTCGGGTCGCGGGGCAGCCTGCACGAACTGCCTTGCGTACGCGTTGAGGGACTCCAGGTAGCGGCGCTGTCCCTCGGCAAACAGGATGTCGAAGGCGAGCGTCGATTTGCCCGACCCGGACACGCCGGTGATCACCGTGAAGCTGCCGCGCGGCAGCGTCACGTCTATGTTCTTGAGGTTGTGCTCGCGCGCGTTATGTATATGAATGGCGTGGTTGGCAGAACGCGCGGTCGCCCCTATACCGTGTATGCGAGCCGCCTTCCTTTCTGCTGCGTGTGGGCTGCTCGTCAGCGCATGCTCGTAGTCGCGCAACGCCGCGCCGGTATGCGAGCGTGGGCTCGACTTCACCGCCTCGCGCGTGCCGGCGCACACCAGTTCGCCGCCGGCATCGCCGCCTTCGGGCCCCAGATCGACGATCCAGTCTGCGCTGCGCACCACGTCGAGATTATGCTCGATGACGACCAGCGAATTCCCGGCCGCGACCAGCTGGCGGAAGGCCTGCAGCAGCTTGCTCACGTCGTCGAAGTGCAGACCCGTCGTGGGCTCATCGAAGAGGAACAGCAGGCCGCCGGGTGCCGTCTTCGCCGGACCGCTGGCCGGCCTGATGATATCTCTGCGCGTCGGTGTTGTCGCCGCGAGGTGGCCCGCAAGCTTGAGCCGCTGCGCCTCTCCGCCTGACAGGGTCGGCACCGGCTGGCCCAGCCGCAGATAGTCGAGGCCCACGTCGGCGAGCGGCTGCAGGGCATGCAGCACCTGCGGCTCGGAGGCGAAAACGGCAAGTGCCTCGTTCACGGTCAGGTCGAGCACGTCGGCAATGGAGCGCCCGTCGATCGCAAGCTCCAGGATCTCGCGGCGATAGCGGCGGCCGTCGCAATCGGGGCAGCGCAGGTAGACGTCGGAGAGAAACTGCATCTCGACGTGCTCGAAGCCGTTGCCGCCGCAGGCCGGACAGCGACCGTTTCCCGAGTTGAAGCTGAAGGTGCCGGCGCTGTATCCGCGCTCGCGTGCAAGCGGCAACGCGGCGTAGAGGTTACGTATCGCATCCAAGGCGCCAACATAGCTCGCCGGCGTGGAGCGCGTGGTGCGGCCGATCGGCGATTGATCCACCAGCACGACGTCCGTCACATGCTCGTGACCCCGCAGTCCGCGGTGAAGACCGGGTGTCTCGGTAGGCCTGCCCTTTGCCCGCAGGAGCGCCGGGTACAGCACGTCCTGGACCAGCGTGGACTTTCCCGATCCGGATACGCCGGTGATGCAGACGAGGCATCCCAGCGGAATGGCGACGTCGATGCCCTTGAGGTTGTGATGCGCAGCCCCCAGCACCTGGAGCGCGCGGCCGCTCGGTACGGTCTTGGCTGTCATCGCGTCCGCACCGGCGCGCCGCCGTCCGGAAAGATAATCCGCCGTGAGCGTGCGCGTTCTCTTGAGCTCCTCCGGCGTGCCGAAGTGGACCACTTCGCCGCCGCGCGCGCCGGGTCCCGGGCCCATGTCGAGCACGCGATCGGCTTCGAGCATGACCTGCGGATCGTGCTCGACGACGACCAGCGTATTGCCGGCATCGCGCAGCCGGTGCATGACCTCCACCACGCGGCCCATGTCACGCGGATGGAGACCGATCGAGGGCTCGTCCAGCACGAACAGCGTATTGACGAGCGACGTGCCGAGCGCGGTGGTGAGATTGATGCGTTGCACTTCGCCGCCGGACAGCGTGCGCGACTGCCGGTCGAGCGTGAGGTAACCGAGCCCTACCGTCGCGAGGTAAGCGAGCCGCGTTCTCACTTCCTTCACCAGCAGGACGGTGGCCTCGTCGTTCGCGACGCCGCCCAGGCGGTCGATGAATGCGCGGCAGCGCTCGATGGGCAACAGCATGAGGTCGTGCAGCGTAAGGCCCGGCAGCCGCTCGAGCACCGTCGTGTCGAACCGCGCGCCATGCGG
Source organism: Betaproteobacteria bacterium (assembly GCA_052389535.1). Lineage (GTDB taxonomy): Bacteria > Pseudomonadota > Gammaproteobacteria > Burkholderiales > SG8-41 > DSOT01. The sequence goes on from JBQTHU010000061.1 coordinate 39,406, forward strand.
CATGAACCGGGTGCGTCCGCCGAGCGCGCGATCCGCATCTTCCCGCGTCCCGAGCCGCCAGTACAGCGCCTGCGGCTGCAATCGGGCGCCGCCGCAGGTATCGCACAACGTATACGCGCGATACTTCGAGAGCAGCACGCGGATGTGCATTTTGTAGGCCTTGGTTTCCAGCCACTGGAAAAAGCGCCTCACGCCGTACCAGATGCCCGGCCAGGACTTGCGCCAGCTCAGCCAGTCGTTCTCGCCTTCCAGAACCCACTGGCGTTGCTCCGCCGTGAGGTCGCGCCACGGCGTGTCGAGCGGTATGCCTCTTTTCTTCGCGTACTGAACGAGGTCGTCCTGGCATTCGCTGTTGCTTGCCGTCTGCCAGGGTCGTATCGCGCCGCCGCGCAGCGTCCTGCTCTCATCCGGCACCACCAGGCCGAAATCGATGCCGATCACACGGCCGAAGCCCCGGCAGGTGTCGCAGGCGCCGATCGGGGAATTGAACGAAAAGGCGCTCGGCGTCGGATCGCGATAGTGGATATCGCAATCCGCGCAGTGCAGGTCGGACGAAAAGCGCCAGACATGAGCGCCGTCCTCCACGTGGATGTTGAGCCGTCCCTGGCCGATTTTCAGCGCGGTTTCGTACGCTTCCATCAAGCGCGCGCGGTCCGCAGATCCGGCACGCAGTCGGTCCTGAACGACTTCCAGCGCGTTGCGCTCCTCGCGCACGAAGCGCGTATAGCCTTGCGCGGCGAGCAACCCCTTCACTTCCTCGGTTGAAAAGTTCTTCGGTACCGGCACCGGAAATCCAATGGTGAGCCGCGGATCGCCGCCCTCGTGGGCCCGGCGCTTCACTTCCTCGTATAGCGACTCCGGCGTGTCGCGCCGTACCGGCATGCCGCAGCCGCTGCAGTAGAGACGGGCGCTCCGCGCGTAGAGCAGCTTGAGGTGATCGTTGAGCTCGGTCATGGTGCCCACCGTCGATCGCGACGTGCGCACCGGGTTTACCTGGTCGATTGCGATCGCGGGCGGGACGCCTTCGATCGCGTCCACCTGGGGCTTGTCCATGCGATCGAGAAACTGCCGGGCGTACGGCGAAAAGGTTTCCACGTAACGCCGCTGCCCTTCCGCGTAGAGCGTGTCGAACACGAGCGAAGACTTGCCGGAGCCGGAAACGCCGGTTACGACAATCAGCTCGTTGGTGGGCAACTCAAGGGTCAGGTTCTTGAGATTGTTCTGGCGGGCGCCGCGGATGAGGATGGATTCTTTGGGGAAACGCGGCATCGGAAGGGCGAGGTGACGGCGTGCGGCAAAGTCCGCTATTTTACTGCAGCGCGACGATGAGCAGCCGCGCAAAGCACAACGGTGCAGCATCGGCTGCCCCGCGGCGGTCAGCGTGCCGTCCTTAAGCGGACTTCAACGCCGCCAGGACCTTGTCCGGCGTGAACGGCACCGAGCGCATGCGCACGCCGACCGCATCGTAGATCGCGTTGGCAATGGCGGAAGGCACCACGGCGGCGGCGGGCTCGCCCGCTCCCCATGGTCGCTCGGTGGGCCGATCGATGAGATCCATCACGACATCGGGCACATCGGGGAAGGTCAGGATGGGATAGCTCTTCCAGTCGAGGCTGGTGACGCGTGCGCTGTCCCACTGCAGGTCCTCGATCAGCGTGCGTGACACCGTCTGCACGATATTGCCCTCGATCTGATTTTTGAGCCCGTCCGGGTTGATGATCTGGCCGCAGTCGTGCGCGACGTAAAAGCGGTCCACCGCCACCTTGCCGGTCTTCCGGTTCACCGTCACGTCGGCCACGACGCCGACGTAGGTGCGCACCAATTCGTACTTGATGTACGACATGCCGCGCCCTTTCGCGATGTCCCCCGCCTGCCTGGAGGGGGCTTTGCGCGGCTGCCAGTTCGCCAGCTTCACCAGCCGGTCGAGCATCTCCAGCCCGCGCGCATCCTTGAGATAACGCCGGCGATACTCGATGGGATCGGCATTCGCGGCCGCCGCGCATTCGTCCATGAAGCACTCGTTGGCATACGTGTTCTGCATCCTGCCGGGCGTGCGTATCCATGAGGGCCGGAACGGCGTCTCGGCGAGCCAGCGCGCGGTCGATCGAATGTTGGGCACGCCATAGGGAATCGCCATCCCCTGATGGATGTTTCCGGGGAAAGCGTCGTCTTTCGGCAAGCCCGCGTGCTCGGCCGTGGTGAGCGTGACCGCAAAAGGCTTCGCACGGTCGGGCGCAAACAGCTCGCCTTCCCACGCGATCAGGTTGCCGTTCGCGTCCAGCGCCGCACGGTGCTGAATCAGCGTGGGCGGCCCCTTGGGGTCCCAGCCGTGCTCGTCGGCGCGGCTCCACTGCACCCGCACCGGCTTGCCGAGTTCACGGGCGATGAGTGCGGCATCGGCGGCCGCGTCTTCATGACCGTTGCGGCCGTAGCAGCCGGCGCCTTCAAGATACGAGCAGCGGATGTCTTCGGGCTTCATGGCGAGCATGTTGGCGAGCTGCTTGCGCAGGGTATGCGTCGCCTGCGAAGCGGTCCATACCCGCAGCTCGCCGTCCCGGTAGTCGGCGACCGCGCACGATGGCCCGATCGAGCCGTGCGTATGAACGGCGAAGTCGTAGGTGGCCGCGAGCCGGCGCGCCGCGCCCTTCATCGCCTCGGCGCTGTCGCCGGCCTTCTGCAATTCTTCCTCCTTCGCCACCTTGCTCTTGCGCACGTAGTCCCACAGCGTCGCCTTGTCGGGCAGTCCGCGCCAGTCGGACCAGCCGGTTCTCAGCGCTTCCGCAGCTTTGACAGCACCCCATTCGCTGCGCGCGACCACCGCGACGAAGTTGCCTTTGCGCACGCTGGTGACGTAGCCGGGCACCTGCTTTGCCGCCGAATCATCCACCGATTGCAGCGTAGCCTTCATCGCCGCCGGATGCACCACGCGCGCATGCAGCATCCCCTTCAACTTGAAGTCGTGCATGTAGGTGAAGCGACCGGTTACCTTGTCCGGGATATCGAAGCGCGGGACGGACTGGCCGACGATGGTATAGGTCGTCGGCGACTTGATCGGCGCCTTGGGATCGACTTTCATCTCGAACTGCTTGCCGCCGATCAGCTCGGCGTAGGAAATCCCTCTCTCGGATCCGAGCACCATGACGCGCCCGTCCTTGGCGTAGAGATCCTTCTTCGGCGATTTGACTTGCGCTTCCGCTCGCTCGACGAGCGTTTCGCGCGCCGTGGCGCACGCCTGCCGGATCTGCATGCCGCCCGCCTGGATCGTGAGGCTGCCCCAGGTGATGCCCTGATCGGGCGTGAGCGCCGTGTCACCCTGGATGAGCGTCACTTTCTCGAGTGGCACGCACAGCTCCTCGGCAGCCATCTGTGTGAGCGCGGTCTGGACGCCGGTTCCGAGGTCCACCTTGCCCGAGTACACGGTAACGTTGCCCTTGCCGTCGATGGCGATGAAGCCGTCCACCTGGTCGGTGGCGACGGTTCTTGCGGCGGCGCCTTTCCTGGCTGCGGCGCCGGCGAGCGGGCTGGTCGCGCCGAATACCACCACCAGTGCACCGGACGTTTTCAAGAAATCCCGGCGGGAAAATTTTTCCATCAACATGGTTTTCTCCCTCTATGCCATCGATTCGGAGGCACGCTTGACCGCGCGCACGATGCGTACATGGGTCCCGCAGCGGCAGAGATTGCCGGCGAGCGCCTGCTTGATTTCGGCCTCCGTGGGACGCTTGTTCTCCTTGAGGAAGGCCGCCGCCTGCATGATCATGCCGTTGATACAGTAGCCGCACTGCACGGCCTGCTCCTCGATGAAAGCCTTCTGCAGCGGATGCGGCTGCTTTGCTGTGCCGATTCCTTCCAGCGTGACGATCGTTTTTCCCGCAGCCTGGGACACGGGATAGGTGCACGACCGGACCGCTTTGCCATCGACGTGCACGGTGCACGCGCCGCACTGCGCCAGTCCGCAGCCGTAACGCGGTCCGTGTAGATCCAGGTCGTTACGCAGCGCATACAGCAACGGCATTTGCGCATCGTCTACGCGGACCTGGTGGGAACGCCCGTTGACGCGCAGGGTCATGGTGTTGGCCATAGTCTCCTCCCTGAGATTGGCGGTGGCAGGCCAATTTATGCCTCTCCCATGACCTTGGCAAGGGACGGCCATCCTGGCCGGCTGGTATAAGATGCCTCACCTCACGAAAAGGAGGGCTCGATGAAAGCGATGGTGCTCAAGGCGGCCGACACGCCGCTGGTGCTCGAGACGGTCCCTGATCCGGTTCCCGGACCCGGCGAGGCGGTTGCGAAAGTGCTCGCCTGCGGGGCCGGGCTCACCATACACCATGCCCGCGCCGGCCGCGTGCCGGTCGGCTACCCCCGCATACTGGGTCATGAGATCGCAGGGGAGATCGTGGCCGTGGGTTCCGGCGTCGATCGGCTCAAGCCCGGCGACCCGGTCACGGCGTACTTCTACCTCACCTGCGGGCGCTGTCACTGGTGCCGTATCGACCGCGAGACGCTGTGCGAGAACTTCGGCGGCTATGTCGGCCGCGAGATCGACGGCGGCTACGCCGAGTACATCAAGCTTCCGGCCCGAAACTTTCTGAAGCTGCCGCCCGGGCTGGACTGGCGCAAGCACGCGGCAGAGGTCGGCGTGATCTGCGATGCGATTGCGACTCCGATCAAGGTGATACGCAGAGCGCGCGTTGCGGCGAGCGATACCGTGGCTGTCTTTGGCGCCGGCGGCGGCCTCGGCGTGCACATGCTCATGGTCGCCCGGTGGGCGCATGCGCGCAAGGTGATCGCGGTCGATATCATGGCCACGAAGTTCGAGACCTGCCTCAAGTGGGGCGCCGACGCCACGGTGGACGCCTCGGACGGGAACGTGGCGGACCGGTTGCGTGAGCTTACGGGCGGCAAGGGCGTGGACGTGGCGATCGATTTCGTGTCCAGCAGCGCGACGCTGGAAGCGGCGCTGGGTGCGCTCGGCAGGGGCGGGCGGCTGGTCACGCTCGGTGGACACGGCGCGTCTTTCAAGGTGACGCCGGGGATGCTGTTGCGCAGCGAGCTGGAAATCCTGGGCAGCCGCTACGCCACGAGACAGGAGGTCCTGGATTCGCTGGATCTCGTTGCGCGCGGTGAAATATGGCCGCTCGTGACCGAAGCAGTGCCGCTCGCACAGGCCGAGGCGATACACCAGCGGCTCGACAAGGGATTGATAACCGGCCGGGCGGCGCTGCTGATGTAGTCCGCGGTAGATCAGCTGGTGGTGCAGAAGCTGGCGAACCGGACGCGCCGTCTTATCCGACCTGCTCCAGCCGCGATGTGAGGCGTCGGTGTTCGATGCGGTCAGGAACCGCTCAGGACGCTGATCCGGTTGTTGACCGATCTCACGCCTTCCACGTCCGCCGCCGCACGCCCCGCTTTCTCGCGCGTATCGACGTTGTCGGCGGTCCCTGACAGGGTCACTATGCCGTTCGAGACGCTGACGTTGAACATCAGCGCGGAGAGCGGTTGCGCGAGCACCGCGGTCTTGACCCGGCTTGCGAGGTCGGCATCGCTCGCCGGACGCGAGGACGGCTTCCCGGCCGCAGGGGGCTGCTTGGGTAGCGCGGGCCTGGGCTCAGGCTGCGCGGCCGGCTGTGTGGCGGAAGGCGCAACCGGCGTTTCGGGCTGGGCGCGGGCCTGTGCGACGAGCGCTTCCACCGTGGGCGGCTGCGCTCGCGCTTCGCCTCGCTGCGCCCCGGTTTTCGAGACCGGGCTCATCTGCAGATCGGCCTGGACGACGGGCACGCTCGAAGAGGTCCCGGAGTCGCATGCGGACAGCAGTATGATCAGCGCGCCTGCCGTTACGGCGCCCGTCCGCTTATGTCTGACACGAACATTGCTCATGGCTGCTCCTGAATGTCATAGGGTTGAGATTAGAGCGCCCCTGTACCGGAAGATTCAGCGGGCCGCATGCGACGCCGGCTCGACGGCTGCGACAGCGCTGCGCGTTTGCGCTATCCTCGCCAGTTTGCAGGCGCGTCATGGCTCAATACGTTTACACCATGCGCCGGGTCGGGAAGGTGGTGCCGCCCAAGCGCGTGGTTCTCGAAGACATCTCCCTGTCGTTTTTTCCCGGCGCCAAAATCGGCGTGCTCGGCCTGAACGGAGCCGGCAAGTCGAGCCTGCTGAAGATCATGGCGGGCGTCGATCGCGACTTCATCGGCGAGGCGCTGCCGATGCCCGACATGCGGATCGGTTACCTGCCGCAGGAGCCGCAGCTCGACCCGGGCAAGGACGTCCGCGGCAACGTAGAGGAGGGTGTAGCGGACAGCATGGCGCTGATCAACCGCTTCAACGCGATCAGCGAGCGCTTTGCCGAGCCGCTGGAAGACGCGGAGATGAACCGGCTGCTCGAGGAGCAGGGCGAACTGCAGGCCAGGATCGACGCGGCGGACGCCTGGGAGCTCGACCGTAAACTCGAAGTGGCTGCGGATGCTTTGCGGCTGCCCCCCTGGGACGCCGATGTGGAGCGTATCTCCGGCGGTGAGCGTCGCCGCGTGGCGCTGTGCCGGCTGCTGCTCTCGCGGCCCGACATGCTGCTCCTGGACGAGCCCACCAACCACCTCGACGCGTTGTCGGTGCAGTGGCTGGAGCAGTTCCTGGAGCGCTATCCGGGCACGGTGATCGCGGTCACGCATGACCGCTACTTCCTGGACAACGTGGCGGGCTGGATACTGGAGCTCGACCGGGGCCGTGGCATCCCGTGGGAGGGCAACTACTCGTCCTGGCTGGAACAGAAGGAGAAGCGCCTGGAGATCGAAGCGCGGCAGGAGTCGGCGCGGATCAAGGCGATGCAGGCGGAGCTGGAGTGGGTGCGCGCCAATCCGAAAGCGCGTCAGGCGAAAAGCAAAGCGCGACTCGCGCGCTTCGAGGAGCTGGCCTCCGCCGACGTACAGAAGCGCAGCGAAACGAACGAGATCTACATACCGCCGGGCCCCCATCTTGGTAACCTGGCGATAGAGGCCGAGGGCCTTTCCAAGTCGTTCGGCGACCGGCCGCTCTTCGCCGGACTGTCGTTCCGCTTGCCGCCGGGCGGTATCGTGGGAATTATCGGCCCCAACGGGGCCGGCAAGACCACACTGTTTCGCATCCTGGTCGGTCAGCAGCGGCCCGATGCGGGCACGCTGCGCATCGGCGAAACGGTCAGGATCGCGCACGTGGATCAGAGCCGGGACGCGCTCAATCCCGCGAAGACGGTGTGGGAGGAGATTTCCGGTGGCCAGGACACCATACAGGTCGGAAACTACGCCACGGCAAGCCGCGGGTATGTGGCGCGTTTCAACTTCAAGGGGGCCGATCAGCAGAAGACGGTCGGCGAGCTTTCCGGCGGCGAGCGCAATCGCCTGCACCTCGCCAGGCTGCTGAAGAGCGGCGGTAACGTGCTGCTGCTGGACGAACCCACCAACGATCTGGACGTCGAAACGCTGCGTGCGCTCGAACAGGCGCTGCTCGATTTCCCCGGATGCGCGGTCGTCATTTCACACGATCGCTGGTTTCTCGACCGGATTGCGACGCATATCCTGGCGTTCGAAGAGGACGGCCTCACGGTGTGGTTCGAAGGCAACTACGCCGAGTATCTCGCGGACCGCCGCAGGCGCCTTGGCGCGGATGCCGATCAGCCGCACCGTGCGCGATTCCGGCCGTTGACTGCCTGAGCCGCCAGCGAGCACCTGTAATACTCGCGCGCTATCCACGCGGGCTATCGTCGGGCAGATTACAAGCGCATAATAGCGCCAGGCACGCCGCCAACCAGGGGAGGTGAATGGGCGCACTGCCGGAGCATCGAGTCGGAGACCTAGTTCAGACAGCGCACACGCTGGTGCGCAACTTCCTCAACATTCTGCCCGACCCGGCGTGGGTCAAGGACACGGCCGGACGGTACCTAGCAGTCAATCCCGCTTACAGGAGCCGTTACCAGCCGCTCGTCAACGGCGCAGCCGATGTCATAGGCCTGACGGACTTCGACCTGTTCTCACGCGAGCAGGCGGAAGCGGCGCTCGCGCAGGAGCGCGAGATCATGCAGACCCGCGGCGCATTGAGTGTCCGTCAGGCGCTGCAAGGCCCCAAGGGCAAGCTCTTCCACTTCGATGTGTACAAGATCGCGCTGATCGGCGAAGCGGGAAACATCGAGGGCAGCGTCGGTCTTGCGCGCGAGGTAACCGAGGCGGCGGAAGTGGAAGCGCTGCGCGGCCGCGAGCGCTCCATCTCGACGCTCATCCACAACCTGCCGGGCATGGTCTACCGTTGTCACAACGATGTGGACTGGAAGTTCGATTTCGTGAGCGAAGGTTGCCGTCCACTCACCGGGTATCCACCCGAGGATTTCATCGACAACCGGGTCCGCACCTGGAACTCGCTCATCGTGCTCGAAGACCTCGAGCGCGTCTGGGAGGAGCGCCGCGAGCAGCTGCAGCTGCGAAACACCTACTCGATCGAGTACCGCATCCAGCACGCCGATGGCTCGCTGCACTGGGTGTGGGAACGCGGCAACGGAACGGCGCCGGAGCGGGGCGTTGCGAGCGCCGTGGAAGGATTCATCACCGACATCACGGACACGCGGCACTACCTGGACGAGCTGGTCTACCGGGCGACGCACGATACGCTTACCGGACTCGCCAACCGCACGCTGCTGATTGATCACATACGGCACGGCATCGCTTACGGACAGCGCTATCAACGGATGGTGGCCGTGCTGGTGCTCAACGTCGACAACTTCAAGTACGTCAACGAAAGCCTGGGGCACGATGCGGGAGACGAGTTGCTGAAGGAAATTGCCGGACGCCTGCGCAGCGCGCTGCGCGAGCACGACACGATCTCGCGCATCGGCGCCGACTCGTTTGCGATGGTGCTCATCGACCAGGAAAACCTGGGTGCCACTTCGCAGGTCATGAACCGGCTGCTGAACGTGGTCCGCAAGCCGGTGCTGCTGCACGCGCAGGAAGCGTTCGTCACCTGCAGCGTGGGCTGCGCATTGCACCCTTCGGACGGCGACGATCCCGAGACGCTGCTGCGGCGCGCCGATACGGCGATGCACCGGGCGCGCGCCCAGGGGCGCAACTGCTTCTATTTTTATTCGGCGGACATCGATCGCAACACCGAAGAGCGCCTGCATCTGGAAGCGAATCTGCGGCGCGCGGCCGGACGCGGCGAGCTGTTCCTTCAGTATCAGCCCCAGCTGCGCCTGTCGGACAGCACGCCGATCGGCATCGAGGCGCTGGTGCGCTGGCGGCATCCGGAGCTGGGCATCGTCTCGCCGGGCCGGTTCATCCCGCTCGCCGAGGAAACCGATCTCATCGTCAGTATTGGCGACTGGGTCCTGCGCGAGGCGTGCAGCGAGACGAAACGCCTGCTGGAGGCCGGGGTCGCCATCGGGCACGTCGCCGTCAATCTGTCGGCCCGCCAGTTCCGCGACCGCCGGCTCGTCGCGCGTGTGGCCGAAATTCTCGAAGCCACCGGGCTAGACTCCAGCCACCTCGAGCTCGAGATCACCGAAAGTCTCGTCATGCAGGACGTCGAGGCGGTGATCGGCAAGCTGAAAGAACTCAAAGCGCTGGGGATCCAGCTTTCGATCGACGATTTCGGAACCGGTTATTCGAGCCTGAGTTACCTGAGACGCTTCCCCATCGACCGCATCAAGATCGACCAGTCCTTTACCCGCGAGGTGGACACTTCCCCGGACGCGGCAGCCATCGCCCGCGCAGTGATCCAGCTCGGGCACGCGCTCGGATTGCTGGTGATCGCGGAGGGAGTGGAGAACGAGGGACAGCTGCGCTTCCTGCGGGAGAACGCTTGCGACGAAATCCAGGGCTACCTCTACGCCCGGCCGCTGGATCCGGACAAACTGCAAGGCATGTTGAAGATGCCGCCGCCGCTGCCTGCATAGCACACGGGCGGCCCGCGCCGCCCGTGTAGCCTTACCGTTGCGTTTACGTCTAGTCTACGCGACGCCGGATGTCGTCCCCGTACTGGTGACCGATGAATCCGCCGGCCGCAGCGCCACCCAGCGTGCCGAGCGCGCTTCCGCCGGACACCGCTGCGCCTCCTACGCCGCCAACCGCAGCGCCCACAGCAGCATCGCGTTCACGTGGGGTCATGTTGGAACAGCCGGCGAGCGACGCCGCCAGCAGCACGACCAGTGCAGAAGCTTTCAAACTTGTCATGAGTGCCTCCATCTGTCGAGTCGAAAAACGAAGGCCCGGATACAAACGGACCACACGACAGACTGACCGGCAGCGAGTAGCTGAAGTTCAGACAGCGCGGATCGTTATCAAATTTTTTCAGCTGTCGCCCTGTAATGCCGGCCGACGGCAATACATGGTCAAAAATAACTAGCGACGCATCGTCGCCGCACGGCGACGCGAATCTCAGCCGCGGCCCACAAACGGCATCCTGGTCGCCATGATCGTCATGAACTGCACGTTGACTTCGAGCGGCAGGCTCGCGAGGTAGCGCACGGCTTCACCCACATAAGCGACGTCCATCATGGGTTCGACTTTGACGGAGCCGTCCGCCTGCTTCACCCCTTTCGACATGCGCGCGGCAAGTTCCGTCATGGCGTTGCCGATGTCGATCTGGCTGCAGGCGATGTCGTACTTGCGGCCGTCGAGCGAAATCGTCCTGGTAAGCCCGGTGATCGCGTGCTTGCTCGCGGTATAGGGCGCGGAGTCCGGGCGCGGCACATGCGCGGAGATGCTGCCGTTGTTGATGATGCGGCCGCCGCGGGGCGACTGGTCCTTCATCGTCCGGAATGCCTCCTGCGCGCACAGGAACGAACCGGTGAGGTTGACGTCCACGACGGTTTTCCACCGCTCGTAGGGCAGGTCCTCGAACGGAACGCCGGGCGCATTGGCGCCGGCGTTGTTGAACAGCACGTCAACCCGGCCGCAGACGTCTCTCACGCGCGCAAAGAGCGACTTGACGGCAGCGGGATCGCTGACATCTGTCGGCACGACCAGCGCGCGTTCTCCGGCCTCCTGCGCTCCCTTGGCTGTTTCCTCCAACGCGTCCTTGCGCCGCCCCGCGAGCGCCACCCGGAAACCGTCCTTCAGCAGCGCAAGCGCGGCGGCGCGACCGATGCCGCTGCCCGCGCCGGTTACGATTGCGACCCTGCTGTGTGCGGTCACGGCATGCCTCCTCTTGATTATCGCAGGCGCTATGCTACCGCAGTGAGGCAGTCATAGTAGTTGTCGCTGCCGCCCCGGAACGCTGCCGACCAAAGCGTAAGCCGCCACTGGCATTTGTCGCCCCGGCACGACGCCTCCCGCCCGGCCGTTACAAATCCTTACAACAACTTACACACTGCACGGGGGCGGTTCCGCTATCGTACGCGTCGTGCACGAACAGCAGACTGAGGACTTTCAGGAGAATTCCATGAAAAGCACGATCGCTGCGGTGCTGATGGCGATGACGCTCGCCGGATGTGTGGCGGTGCCCTATGATCCCTCGCCGGGTTACGGCTATTATGCGCCGGGCCCGTATTATTACGGCCCGCCCGCGACGTTTCACTTCGGATATCACCACTACGGTGGGCGACGCCATCACAGGCATCGTCACTGATGCCGCGCTTCAGCGGTAGGCGTTGAGCTGCCCCGCGCGTTCGACCTCGCCGCTGATCGTCCCGAGCGCGTCCAGGATGCGCGTTCCGGCCGCGCTTGCCGTTTGTTCGTCCCACAGGCCCGGCGGATCGACATGTGCTGCGATCCTCGCGCGCGAGCCGGCGTACTGCTGAAGAAGGTCGGCCAAAGCCGCGGTGGTAATCCGGTAGCGCCGAAAATCGGCCTCCAGCCGGGTCTTGTGGCGCACCGCCTGGCTGATCCACGCGCCGGTCCGGTTGTCTGCGCGCATGTGCGCGCGCAGCGTGCCGATGCTGGTGGCGACCTGCCCCCGGTGGCGGTACTCCGCCGCCCGACGCCGCAGAATCTCGCGGGCGGTGAGGAGATACTCATCCGCAGCGGACGCCAGTTCTTCGATCGACGCGGCATCGATATCGCGCAGCTTCATCAGGGACTGGTCCGCCGCTATGGCGTGGCGTTCCAGCGCCGTTATGATGGCGTCGTCGTGGGAGGACGAGTCGATTTCACCGCGCAGCGCGTCGGCCAGCCTGGTACTCGCATCGTGAACCAGCGCGATCACGAATTTGGGGAGGGTGTACTTGCGGTGCTGGCCGTAGCTCCAATAGGCCAGCCAGACGATTGCGAGCGCGATTGCCGCCCACGCTGCAGCGCGGGTGCAGACTTGTCGCAGCGAATGGCGCGGCCCGCGCCAGCTTTCCGCAAGATCTTCGGCTGCCTCCCCTTCGTGCCCGTTCATGAGGCGATCACGCGCCGGGCTGCCTGAAGGTCGTCCACGAAGCGGCGGTACGCCTGAGCCTTGGAATCGTCGGGGATGCGCAGCAGCGCCGAGGGATGCACGGTGATCAGCAAGCGCATGTTCCCGGCCAGCGGCAGCAGCCGCCCGCGGTTGGCCTCCACCGGCGTGGAGCGCCCGAGCAGGGCGCGCGCCGCGGTGGCGCCGAGCGCCACCACGAGGCGGGGCGCGACGAACTCGAGTTCGCGTTCAAGCCATTGATGGCAGGCATCGATTTCGGCGTGAGCCGGCTTTTTGTGCATGCGCCGCTTGCCGCGCGGCACGAACTTGAAATGTTTCACCGCATTGGTCACGTAGGTACTCCCGCGTTCGATGCCTGCTTCCATCAGTGCCCGGTCGAGCAGTCTGCCCGCAGGGCCGACGAAGGGTTGACCGAGGCGGTCTTCCTTGTCCCCGGGTTGCTCGCCCACCAGCATGATGACCGCATGCGGTTCGCCTTCACCGAATACGGTCTGCGTGGCGTCCCGCCAGAGCGGGCAGGCACGACAGCCCCGGGCTGCGCGACGTGCTTGCTCGAGTGTCTGGGCGGGGATGGCCGGCTGCGCCGTGCCCGTGGATCGGCTGACGGGCGGATCGGTGTGGGCCTTCGAGGGGCGGGGCAAGCGGTACATCCGCGGGAAGGAGATGGAATATGGAGTGCCGCCGGGGACGCGGGTTCCATCGTGATTGCGGGCGCAGTCGGCGCGCCTAACGGTACACGCGCAATTGCCGCATGTGCTCCATCTCCTCACGGGCGTGCGCTGCTGCGGCAATGACGTCTCCCCGCACTGACGCGACCAGTTGCGCGTCGGTAAGCAGTGCGGAGTCTATCTGCGGCAGCATCTTGTCGCGCGCGACCGGAAAGCTGGCGAGCAGCGTGTCGAGCGCGTTCAGCGCCCGGCTGTAGTCGCGATAGTCCTCTTCGACACACTCCTTCAGACGTACCGCACCGGTCACCCACTCGCCCGTGCGATCGTCGGTCCGCATGTGGGTGTCCAGCGTCCGCATGCTCGCCGTAAGGCGCACGCGATGGCGTTGGCTTGAAGCCCACCGCAGCAGGATCTCGCGACTCGTGAGCAGATAATCGTCCGCAGCGCTGGACAGCTCGGGCAGCAGCGCGCCGTCTGCGCTCTTCACCTTGCGGAAGTGTGCGTCCACGGTCTCTGCGTCATCGTAAAACTTGCGCAGCAATCCCGGGTTGTCGACCGCAGTCTTCGGCACCTGAGTCGTGAGTGCGGCACGCATCCGCGCACTGGCGTCCTGGACGAGACCCGAAATCTCTTGGCGTAACTGGTGTTCACGCAGTTCCGCATAGCCCCAGTATCCGAACGCGGACGTTGCCCCCAGCGCGCCTGCAACCACCAGTGCTGTCCGGGCTTTCAGGATCGAAAACGCCATGTGCAGCCTCCTTCAGTGGTGTTCATGAACTTTATACATTAAATCAACTTAGACCTACAAGCCTTTGTCTTAAAAAAGGACACGTTGCTTCAAATTTGCAACACTCGCGCTGTGACAAGCCGGCAGCAGGTCATTCGGTCGTTTGCTGTCGCCAGATTGCAACGATCCTGATTACGGCGTCGTGCACGCTGTCTTGGAAGCCCGGGGCGACGCCGGTGAAAAGTGAACTTCGCCCTGAAAACCGGCTCACACCGCTTATCCGGCTCGCGTGCCGATCAGGCGCAGAGCGCGCTCTCCAAGCGCGCCATAAATACGCAAGCCGCGCCTCGAAATTTCAAATGCCGTGCGGGCGCACGATCCAGCGAGAGGTTTGTTACATGCCGCATGCACTACTGGTGGACGACGACACCAATACGCTTTCGGGGCTGGCAGAGCTTGTCGCGCGCGAAGGGTTCACAGTCGCAACCGCCTCGAGCCTGCGGGAGGCGCGAGAAAGTTTGAACCAGCGCCACCCGGACGTGGTGGTGCTGGACCTGTGTCTTCCCGACGGCAGCGGCATGGATCTGTTCAACGACGTGAAGTCACGCGCCGTCACCGAAGTCGTGCTGATCACCGGACACGCAACCCTGGAAAGCTCGATCGAGGCGCTGCGGCTGGGCGCGGCCGACTATCTGATCAAGCCGGTCAACGTGAAGCAGTTGAAGGCGATCCTGTCGCGCGTGGCGCGCCCCGCCGACCTCAAATCCGAGATCCGGGCGCTGCGCGAAGAGTTGCGCGAACTGGGACGGTTCGGGCGCCTGCTCGGCGCGGCGCCCGCCATGCAGCACGTCTACGACCAGATTCAGCGCGTTGCGCCGACCGCCGCCACGGTGCTCATCACCGGTGAGAGCGGCACCGGCAAGGAACTGGTGGCGCAGACGATCCATGACCTCAGCCGCCGCCGCAAGGAACTGTTTCTGCCGGTCAACTGCGCGGCGATCTCGCCCCAGCTCATCGAAAGCGAGATGTTCGGCCACGAGCGCGGCAGTTTCACGGGCGCGACGCGCGAGCATAAGGGCTATTTCGAGCGTGCCAGCGGCGGCACGGTGCTGCTCGATGAAATCACCGAAATGCCGGTGGAGCTCCAGGTGAAGCTGCTGCGGGTGCTCGAATCGGGCGTATTCATGCGCGTGGGCTCGACCCGCGAAATCGACGTTGACGTCCGCATCATAGCGGCCACCAACCGCGTACCCGAGGAAGCGCTGGCCGAGGGGAAGCTGCGCGAGGACCTGCTCTACCGGCTGCGTGTCTTTCCGCTGCACCTGCCGCCGCTCCGTGAACGCGGAGAGGACATCGTGATCCTCGGCAATCATTTCCTCGACGAAATGAACCGCATCGAGTCGGCGGGCAAGCGCTTCGCCCCGACCGTGCTCGAGCGGCTCAAGGCGTACGACTGGCCGGGGAACGTGCGCGAGCTGAGAAACGTGGTCCAGCGCGCCTTCATCATGGCCGACGAGGTTCTGGACGAGCACTGCCTGCCGCCGGAACTGAGCCAGGTACGGCCGGGCACGGGTCCTTTTTTTCAGGTTCGCGCAGGCAGCAAGGTGGCCGACGTCGAACGCCAGCTGATCCTGGCTACGCTCGAGCAGTGCGGCGGCACGAAGGAAAAGGCGGCGGCGATGCTGGGAATCAGCCTGAAGACACTCTACAACCGGCTGCGCGAGTACGATTCCCGGAAGGACACCCACGCGGGCTCGGCTTCCGCCTCCGGGTCGCCGGACACGGTGATGGCCGACTGAGGCGATCGTGCGAGGCATGGGCGCCCGAAGCAGCGACCATGGTCCCGTTGGAACGGGTAGCCCAGCGCGTTCGCTTCAAGCGCCGACGGTAGCGTACGGGTATGGACGCATGGAGCGTTGACTGGGCGCGTCTGTTCGTCCCGAGCGGCTCCGTGGCCGAGGTGATCGTTCGGGCGAGCGTACTTTTTCTCGTGCTGTTCTTCATCCTGCGGTTGCTTCCGCGCCGCCAGATAGGATCGCTGGGCGTATCGGATCTGCTGGTGATCGTGCTCATAGCCGATGCGGCGCAGAACGGCCTCTCGGGCGAGTACAAGTCGATCACCGAGGGAGTGGTGCTGGTCGCCACGATACTGTTCTGGAACGGGGTGATCGATACGGTCGATTACCGGTTTCCCGAACTCGGCGTCAACGGCAGTGCCCCGCGCTTGGTGGTGAGCAACGGCCGCCTGATGCGCAAGAACATGCAAAAGGAGGAGTTGTCTGAGGAACAACTGATGAGCCATTTGCGACAGCAGGGCGTAGACGATCTTACGCTCGTCGCAAGAGCGTACGTCGAAAGCGACGGCCGCATCAGCGTCATCAAGGCAAACCGGCGTCGTCGCCGGTCCGCGTGAATTCACATCGAAAGGAGACGAGTCATGAACTGGGACCGCATCAAGGGCAACTGGAAGCAGTTTAAGGGCAGGGCGAAGGAGCAATGGGGAAAGCTGACGGATGATGATCTGGACCGCATCGACGGTCAGCGCGAGCAGCTCGCCGGCAAGATCCAGGAGACCTACGGCATCGGCAAGGACGAGGCCGAACGGCAACTGAGCGACTGGGAGCGCACTCTGGAGCGTTAGGGTACGCCCCCCTCGGCGCCGTTATCGACTTCGAAGCTCAACGTCGGGCGGGCCGCGCGCCCCACCCTCGGATTAACCGGGTGGACGCGGTCTGAACGGTGTGAGGTGCGCGCAGGTGCGGCGAGCGCAAGAGCAGTACTTGTGCCACTTCACACAGGAACCTCCTACTTGCCTGGTATCTAATCCGACATGCAGGTGATATGGGACGCGCGCGCGCTGTGGCGCCGGCCGGTGTGCCGGGTGTCGCTGTGATCTCCGACGGCGGCGCGGCCGGCTGGCTCGAAGTCCTGTCGCGCATCATGAACGTCGGGATGCTCGTGGTCGGTCGCACCGGCAGCGTGGAGTTCGCGAGCAACATGGCGCTCGAGCTACTCGCTTGCAAGGATCGAAAGCAGCTGCAGGAGCGCTGGCCTGAACTGCGCCGCCTGCTGCAGCTCGGAAGTGCTGCTTCGGCCGGCAAGCAGAGACGCGCAAGCGTGGAACTGCCGCAGGCGGGCGGCGTGCGCTTTCTGCGACTTGAACTGCACGCGCCGCCGGGCGCAACTCCCGGCGGCTGCCTCGTGCTCCTGCGCGACCGGCAGGCCGCGGATGCGCTCGAGACCGACTTGCTGCTCGCGAGCCGGATGCGTTCGCTCGTGCACGTCTACCGCGTGCTCGCGCACGATCTGAAGGCACCGCTCAACGCGATGCAGCTTACGCTCGAGTTGCTGGCCGACTCCAGCGCATATGACGATGCGCTTGACGGTGCAGCCCGGCGCAGGCGGCACGTGGAAGTGTTGAGGGAAGAGCTTGCGCGGCTGAACCGCATTCTTCAGACGATGCTCGACCGCAAGGAGCCGCTGGAGATGCTGCGGCAGCGCTTCGACCTGCGCGAGGTGATCCGCGAAATCGTCGTGCTGCTCGCTCCGCAGGCACGCGGGCAGCGCGTGGACCTGCGCATACTGCTGCCGGACAACGCGGTCTGGCTGCACGGGTACCGGGACCGGATCAAGCAGGCGCTGCTCAACATCGCGATCAACGGGCTGGAGGCCATGCCGGGCGGCGGGCGGCTCGAGTTGTACCTCAGCGCGGGTGACACGGAACTCAGCGTGAGGATCACGGATACGGGCTCGGGAATTCCCGACGAGCTGCTCGAAGCGGTCGAGCAGATTTACTTTACGACCAAAAGCGAGGGCAGCGGCATCGGCCTGTACGTGGCGCGGCTGGTGGTCGAGTCCCATGGAGGACAAATGGCCGTGCAGAGCAGGACAGGTGCGGGAACGACGTTCACGGTCACGCTGCCGTTGCACAGCGAAATGCCGGCAAGCACGGCGGCTGGAGGGCTGTCATGAAGACATCGAAAGAAGGCGATCTCGAGCAGCGCAAGCTGGACGAGCTGAAGCGCGAGTTCCGCTACTGGTGGGGAACGCTGAGCCGGGACGAGATGTTGCGGCTTGCCGGCAAGCGTGACGAGCTGCTCCTGCTGCTTCACGAAAAATACGGCTATGCCCATCATGAGGCGCAGGCCGAAATCGATCGTGCATTGAAGGATCTAGACCCCAGGGTTCATCGCGGAGCATGACGTTGGTAAGTATTACAGCGCGGCCCGCAAATCGTGCACGGCGAAACCGGCGACGTGAGGCGGGCTGCCGCCGGCACCGCGAGCGGCATGGAAATTGCTCGCTGGCTGTTCAGGGAGTTCACTGATTGCAGGAGGCGCGCATGAGAAACACGTTGCTCGGATCCGGTTCTGCGAGGCACGCCGACAAGGTCATTACGGGCTTGAACGAAATGGCCGCCAAGGCGCAGGATCTACTACGGGAGGTGAGTTCGGATATCGGCGACCGGGTCGATGATACGACCTCGCGGCTCGCGGATGCGGGTGCGAAGGCATCCGACCGCGCACGGTACGCCATCAGCGCGACCGACGACTACGTGCGCGAGAATCCGTGGAAAGTGCTCGGCGTGGGCCTTGCGCTGGGCGCAATACTGGCGGCGATGCTATTCAATCGGCGGGATACGTAGCCGCGTCTCATTCGGCGACGAGACCATTGCGGCCCCCGGCCCGCCGCGCACGATACATCAGGTCGTCAGCGCGGCGCACCAGAGCATCGGCGTCATCGTCACCGTTGTATTCGCAGACGCCAAAGCTGCACGTGACCCGGGCGACCGTATCGAAGCTCGCGGAGCCGATGCGGGCGCGCAGCCTTTCGGCAAGCGTAGATGCGCGCTGGCCGGTCGTATTCGGGGCGATGATGAGAAATTCCTCGCCGCTGTAGCGCGCCAGGCGGTCGAGCCCGCGCAGTTCCTCGCGCACCAGTTCGGTGATCGCAACCAGCACGCGGTCGCCAGCCACGTGCCCATGGTCGTCGTTGATGTCCTTGAAATGATCGACGTCGAACATGATGACGGAGAGCGAGCCGCCGTGCCGGCGCAGCCGGTGAATCTCGCCCTCGAGAAAGTCGTAGAGCGCTCTGCGGTTGTAAGCGTTGGTGAGCGGATCGCGGTCCACCATGCCGCGCAGCTGATCCTCGACACGCTTGCGCTCGGTGATGTCGTGGTGAACCATGATAGCGCCCGCCACGCGGCCCTCCGCATCCGGGATGGGCAGCGCTGAATTGAGTATGGTCTTGCGAGAGCCGTCTGCAGACTCGATCTCCAGTTCTTCATTCACGGAAATGTCGCCCGAGCGTATCGCCCGCACCACGGCCCATTCTTCGCTCGCGATCCGTTTGCCGCTCCCGACCCACCAGCCCTTGTACTGCGGGAGCGCATTGGTTCCCTGCGAAGCGCTGCCCCAGATGCGTTGTCCGGCAGGATTGCCATAGACGATCTTCCCCGCCTGATCGACGATCCAGACGCCCACCGGCAGGATATCGATCACTTTCCGCAACACGTCGATGCGATCCAGTAGCGACATCTCCTCCCCCCATGAGTGGAAAACGGCGTTCGTATGATGCGGAATATCGTGCGCTTCCCCTGCCGCCATTGCAACCGGCGGCTCGAAAACCGCCAGTCGATGCCGCCGCTAGCGCTCAGCCGCCCACGAATCGCGCAGCGACACCGTGCGGTTGAAAACCGGCCGCTCCGGCAGTGAATCGCGCATGTCCGCCACGAAGTAACCGTGGCGTTCGAACTGAAAGCGCGCCTCCGGCGCGACGTCGTTCAGCGCGGGCTCGAGCTGTGCGGTGAACACTCTTCTCGAGCCGGGATTGAGGTCTTCGAGGAACGAGCGCTCGCTGCCGGGACGAGGCACTTTGAACAGCCGATCGTAAAGGCGCACCTCGGCACGGCAGGCGTGCCGTACCGAGAGCCAGTGGATGTTTCCCTTGACCTTCACCTTGTCGGCCCCGGGGGAACCGGAGCGGGTCCCGGAATCGTACTCGCAGTGGACGGCGATGATATTTCCCTGCGCATCCTTTTCCACGTGCGTGCACGTGACGACGTAGGCATAGCGCAACCGCACGCGATTGCCCGGGAAAAGGCGGAAGTACCCCGACGGGGGGGACTCCATGAAATCCTCTCGCTCGATCCACAGCTCACGCGCAAAAGGCGCGGCGCGCCCGCCGAGTTCCGCGCGCCGGGGGTGATTGGGCGCCTGGCATTCCTCTTCCCGGTCGTCTGGATAGTTGTCGATCACCAACCTGATGGGGTCGAGCACCGCGATGCGCCGCTGCGCGGTCTCATTGAGATGCGTGCGCATGCAGTCTTCCAGCACGGAGTAATCGATCCACGAGTCGGCCTTGGCCACACCGATCCGCTCCGCGAACAGACGAAAGCCCTCGGGGGTGTAGCCGCGGCGGCGCGCGCCAACCAGCGTGGGCATGCGCGGATCGTCCCATCCCTCCACATGGCCCTCCTCGACGAGCTGTATCAAGCGCCGCTTGGACAGCACGACATAGGTGAGGTTGAGCCGCGCGAACTCGATCTGCTGCGGCAGCGGGCGGAGCAGCAGCCCGCCGTCGGCGAGACGCTCCAGCAGCCAATCGTAGAACGGCCGCTGATCCTCGAACTCGAGCGTGCAGAGCGAGTGCGTCACGTTCTCCAGCGCGTCCTCGATCGGGTGGGCGTAGGTGTACATGGGGTAGACGCACCACGCGTCGCCGGTGCGGTGGTGAGCGGTTTTCCGGATGCGGTATATGACGGGATCGCGCAGGTTGATGTTGGGCGAGGCCATGTCGATCTTTGCCCGCAGCACCATGCTGCCTTCGGCGTGCCGGCCCGCGCGCATCTCGCGTAAAAGGCGCAGATTTTCGTCCGCCGATCGGTCACGCCACGGACTGTCGCGCCCCGCCTCGGAGAGCGTCCCGCGCGCAATGCGTATTTCTTCCGCTGTCTGCTCATCCACGTAGGCGTGCCCCGCCCTGATCAGGTGCTCGGCCGCCTGGTACATGAAGTCGAAATAATCGCTCGCGTAATACAGATGCGGCCCCCAGTCAAAACCGAGCCACTTTACCGATGCGAGTATCGAGTCCACATACTCGCGCTCTTCCTTCTCCGGATTGGTGTCATCGAACCGCATGTGGCACGCGCCGCCATACTCCTGCGCCAGGCCGAAATTGAGACATATCGACTTGGCGTGGCCGATGTGCAGGTAACCGTTCGGTTCGGGCGGAAAGCGGGTGCGTATACGCGCGGGGTCGCCGGGCGCGCCGCCTTGCACGGCCGCCGGACCGGGCCGTCCGGCCCACGTGCGCCCGGCATAGTTGCCGCGCGCAAGGTCGTGCTCTATCGCAGCGCGTATGAAATTGGAGACTGCGGGCGCCTGGGGCGGTGGCCTTGCGGGTTTGCGGGTAGGGTTTTCCGGCATCGCGAATATCGACAACAAAGCGCCATTCTAGCGGAGCGGTTCGACCTGTCGCGAACGCGCTATCGGCGTACTTGCGCGGTTCTAATCCGGCGCTCCACGGCCTTCCGTCTCGAACGGCTCACCCGCCAGGCGCTTGCGCCACGGCGGCTGCTAACGGCATGTGCCAGCTTGTCGCCGATGTAGTGCAGCGCTGCGCCATCGTCGGCCGCTACGCCGGGAAGCACCTCGCCGCGCGCGACGAGCCGGCGAAACGTCGGCCTGCGCTGCGCCTCGCCATCGTAGTGCGGACAGCAGCTTCCCGGTAGTAATCCCATGCACCCCATGGCCGTGAGCGGTCCGGCGATCGAATCGGTGATGCCCTGCTCGAACCAGCAGATGGCGCCGGCGCTGACGCCGCCGAGCACGACACCGCTTGTTGCGCGCGCGGCCCGATGCGCAGTGTAGACAGTGCACGTACGCCTCGTCCACCGCGCCCTGTGACGCGCCGCTCGCCGTGCAGGTATCATTCGGCGACCCGATGAAGCCGCTGACTTATCGCGTACTGCAGTCGCTCGCCCCGGGCGGATTCCGTTCCGGCGCCGCCCTGGCGCAGGCCATGGGCGTATCGAGAGGCAGCATCTGGCACGCGATCCGGGAACTCGAAGAGGCCGGGCTGGGTGTCTATCGTGTGCGCGGCCGCGGCTACCGGCTGGAACAGCCGGTTTCCCTGCTCGACGCCGGGTCGGTGAAAAAGCTGCTCGGGGCGCATGCCGGCTCGCTCGCCCTGGAGTTCGCAAGCGCTGCCGAGTCCACCAGTACGCTCGCCATGCGACGGGCGCGCGAGGGCGCCCCGAGCGGCACGGTGATCGCCGCCGAATGGCAGACCGCAGGGCGTGGCCGGCATGGGCGGCCGTGGCACGTCGCTCTTGCGGGTGGACTCATTTTCTCGCTGGTGTGGCGCTTTGCGCAGGGCGCCGGAGTACTGTCCGGATTGAGTCTTGCGACGGGTGTCGCCGTGGTGCGGGCGGTCCGGTCATTCGGTGCAAGCGACGCGGGGCTCAAGTGGCCTAACGATGTGGTATGGCGCGGGCGCAAGCTCGCCGGCGTTCTCATCGAGATGCAGGGCGACGCGCTGGGTCCGACCTGCGCTGTGATCGGCATTGGCATCAACGTGAGGCTTTCGGCCGCGGTGCGCGCCCGCATCGATCAGCCGGCCGCCGACATGGAGAGCGCATGCGGGGCACCGGTCGACAGAAACGCGGTGCTGGCGCGGTTGCTGCTCGAACTCGCTGCCGTGCTGGCGCGCTTCGAAGGCGAAAGCTTCGGCCCTTTGCGCGCCGAATGGCAGCGCTACCACGCCTGGCAGGAACGCGCGGTCACCGTTTCGCTGCCCGACGGGCGAACCGAAAGCGGCGTGGCGCGCGGCGTGGATCAGGCGGGCGCATTGATCCTGTCCACCCGCAACGGCGTGCGGCACTATCACAGCGGCGAGGTCAGCCTGAGATTGCGGCGCTCGCCGTCGCGTGCAGGTGCGCGCAGGTGAAGGTGCTGGCAATCGACGCCGGAAATACCCGCATCAAGTGGGGTGTTGCGGACGAGCGGCGCTGGTTGCAGCTCGCTACGCTGGCGACCGCAGAAGCAGGCGCGTTACACGAAGCGCTCGCCGGCATTGCAAGACCGGACTGCATCGTTGTTTCCAATGTCGCCGGTAGCGCGGTCGGGACGCATCTCGAGGCCGTGCTCGCCCCGCTGCAGGCATCGTTGCACTGGGTGCGAGGCGCTGCGCAGCAGTGCGGCGTGCGCAGCAGTTACGCGGATCCCGCGCAACTGGGCCCGGACCGCTGGGCGGCCCTGATCGCGGCGCGAGACCTGTTCAGCGGCCCCTGTGTCATCGTTAATGCCGGCACCGCCATGACTGTTGATGCGTTATCCGGCGAGGGATTGTTTCTCGGCGGGTTCATCGTTCCCGGCGTGAAACTCATGCACGCTGCGCTGGCCTCCGGCACGGCTCATCTCAAAGGCGGCGCCGGTCACTTCAGCTATTTTCCCAGCAACACGGCCGATGCCATCGTGAGCGGCGGCATCCACGCGCTCGCGGGCGCGGTGGAAAGAATGGCCCGGTTCATGGCGCATACCGGTGAAGGCGAAGCGCTGGTGGTACTGTCCGGCGGCGACGCCCAAGTGCTCGCCTCACAGCTTAACGCCCGCGTTGAGGTCGTGGATAATCTGGTGCTCGAAGGCCTGCTGTGCATTGCCTGCGAGTCCGGGTGAGACCGGCCGAACCATGCGTACCGTCTTTCTGCTGCTCCTGCTCGCGAATCTCGCATTCTTTGCCTACGGTTCGATGGTGCGTGACCGTGCGCAAGCGCATCCGGCAGTCGAGCACCTGCAGCTCCATCCCGGAAAAATCCGCCTTATCGCGCCCGGGGATAAAGCACCGGCTGCTCCGAGGGAGCCGGCCGCATCCACGCCGGCGGTCGCAGTGGCATGCCTGGAATGGGGCGCGGTCGCGGGCGCTGACGTGGGACGTGCCGACGCCGCGATCGCCGTGCTCAACCTGCCCGAATCGCGCATTCAGCGCACCGTGCTCGACGCGGGCGGCTACTGGGTCTATCTGCCGCCGGCGAAAGCCAAGACGCAACTCGAGCGCAATCTCGCTGAGCTTTCCGCTCTGGGCGTCATGGATCACTTCGTGGTGCAGGATCCGACACCATGGCGCAACGCCATATCGCTCGGCATATTCAAGACCGAGGAGGCGGCAAAGGGCTTTCTCGCCGCGCTTCAGGCGAAAGGCGTGAAGACCGCCGTGGTCGGCCGGCGGGAAAACTTCCTCAGGCAGATCGCGTACTTCGTGCGCGAGCCGGACGCGGCGACGGTCGCGCGGCTTGCAGAGCTGCAGCGCGAATTTCCGGGAACGCAGATGAAGGCGGTGCCCTGTCCGGGGCCGACCGCTGCGCTATCGCCTTAACCGGCTTTCGAGCGTGACAGTTTTTCGACCAGCGCGGTGGTCGAGCGCGCGTGCTCGAACGGGATCGCGTGCACGGTTCCGCCCCAGCCCAGCACTTCTTTCCCCCCGACGATAGCCTCGGAGGCCCAGTCGCCACCTTTGACCAGGACATCCGGCCGCAGGCCGAGGATGAGCTGCAGCGGCGTCGCTTCGTCGAACCAGGTGACCAGGTCCACCGCGCTCAACGCCGCCACCACCGCCACGCGATCGGCAAGCGGGTTGAGCGGGCGCTCCGGCCCCTTGCCGAGGCGCTTCGCCGATGCATCGGAGTTGAGCGCAACCACCAGACTCGCGCCGAGTTCGCGCGCGCGAGAGAGACATGTCACGTGTCCGCGATGAAGCAGATCGAACACGCCGTTCGTGAAAACGAGCGGGCGCGCAAGTCCGGGCAGACGCTGCGAAAGGGCTGCCGGTTCGCATATCTTGCGTTCGAAATCGGGCGGATTGGGCACGCTGTGCCGCAGCATGGCAGTCAGGCAGCGCCGGTGCGCCGGAACGCCTTCAGTCCAGGTATTCGAACACGCGCACAACCCGCTGCACCCCCCGCGTGGTGCGCGCGATCTGGGTGGCGGCGTCGGCTTCCTTGCGCGTCACCAGCCCGAGCAGGTAAACGACGCCCGCTTCGGTCACCACCTTGACGTGCACGGGACTGAATCGCTGGGCGTCGACGAAGCGCGCCTTGACGACGGAAGTGAGATAGGTGTCGTTGGCGCGCGCCGAGAGCGCGCTGTTCGGGCCGACCGCCAGTTCGTTGAAGACGGTGCGCACGTTCTCGACGCCCTGCGCGGTTTTCTCGGCGGCGGACTTTGCTGCCGCATCCGCAACTTCTCCCGTCAGCAGCACCATGCGGTTGTAACTCGTCACGTTGACGTGCGCGTTCTTCACGCGGTCGCCGATGCGATTGGCCGCCTTCAATTCTATCGCCTGGTCCTCGGTGATGGTCCCCACCGTGCGCCGGTCCTCTGCGACCATCACCCCGGTCGCCGCGGCGCCTCCGACGATGAGCGGCGCGCAACCGTTGACCAGAGGCACTGCCAGCAGCACGGCGAGGACGAGGCGTCGCATGTCATTCCACTCCCAGTAACAGACAATCGATGGCATCGCAGAGGCAGTGCAGGGTGAGCAGGTGCACCTCCTGGATTCGGGCTGTGCTCTTGGCCGGAACGCAGATATGTATGTCCGTCGGCTGCAGCATCTCGCCCAGCTTTCCGCCGTTGCGTCCGGTGAGCGCGACCACGCTCATCTGACACTCGTGCGCCGCTTCGACACCGGCGATCACGTTGCGCGAGCTGCCGCTGGTCGAAATCGCGACCAGCAGGTCCCTCGCGCTGCCCAGTGCACGGATCTGTCTCGCGAACACCTGCTGGTAATCGTAATCGTTCGCGATGGCGGTCAGCGTGGAGGTGTCGGTCGTGAGCGCGATCGCGGCGAGCCCCGGACGCTCCATCTCGAAGCGATTGAGCAGCTCGGCTGAAAAATGCTGGCAGTCGGCCGCCGACCCTCCATTGCCGCAGGCGAGAATCTTTCCGTCGCCCCGCAGGCATTGCACCATGCGCTTGGCTGCCGCCGCGATCGGACCGGCGAGCGCGTCCATGCTCTGCAGCTTGAGGTGCGCGCTCTCCGAGAAGTTTTCGCTGATCCGGCTGATCAGATCCATTTCGACCGCCATTGTACAGCAGCGCGCCTTCCGTACAAATTACTCGCCGAATGCATTGCGTATCCATTCTATGCGCGGTTCATCGCCGCGAATCAGCACCACGTCGAACCGGCACGGCGATGCGTCGCGGGAACGGGCGAGATAGTGGCGCGCGGCTGCGAGGAGTCGCGCGCGCTTGGCCGCGGTGATGCTTTCAGCAGCGCCGCCGAAGCTTTCGGAGCGGCGCTGGCGCACTTCGACGAACACCAGCGTGGCCCCATCGCGCGCGATCAGGTCTATCTCGCCGAACCGGCAGTGGTAATTGCGATGTGCTATGACGAGGCCGCGCGCGAGCAGGAAAGCGGCGGCAAGGGCTTCGGCAGCGGCGCCGCGCCGGTTCACTGACCGCCCGCGAATATGAGCAGCTTGCCGTCGGCGAAGTGCGCGCCCGTGAGTCCGCGGATGAACCGCTGATCCGGTCCGAGCCGCAATTGCCCGGTGACGCCATCCAGCGTCACGTTGCGCTCGCCCTTCATGATCGCCGCGCCCACGCGGAAGGCGTCGATGCCGAGCGCATAGAGCCGTTCGTGGTCGAGGGAGAACGCCGGGCGCGGATAGACCATGACCGCGGGATGATCGGGCTGCAGCAGCCACGGCATGTCGAGGAAACGCACGCCGGCGAGATCGAATCCCGCGAGCGGCAGCCCCTGTCCCGGGTGAACCTGCGACGTTGCATAGACCGCAAGCGCGCCCACGTACGGCCGAACGAGTCTTGCCTGCGCGAAATCGAGCGCGAAGAACACCATGTCGGGCGCATCGGATCGTATGGCCTTGCGCAAGGTGGCGAGCGCGCCGAGATCCGCCGTATAAGCATACTCAGCAATGACCCTGCCGCCGAGCCTCGCGTAGGCCTCGGCGAACCCCTGCTGGATGCGGCGCAGCAGCGGCGTGTCGCCGGCGATCGTGACCGCTTTCAGCCGGCCTTCATCGACTGCCAGCCGCGCGACCTGCGCCGCCTCCGCTTCGACGTGGAGGCTCAGCACGTAGAGGTTCGGGGGTAGCGGATAGTTGCCATCCGGCACGTTGAGCGCGACGGTCGGAACGGTCACCCGGCCGCTGGAGGAAAGCGCCGTCACGCCGTCGCGCGTAAGCGGCCCCACCACCAGGTGGGCGCCGTTGGCGACGGCCCGCCGGTACTCGAGCACGACGCTGTCGGGATGATCCGCAAGCTCGTAGACGCGCAGCGGCAATGATGCGTCGCCGCCGAGTTTCGCTGCCGCGGCGAATCCGGATTTAACTGCGTCAGCGGCTCGCGCAAGCGCGCTGGAGCTTGCCGGCATGAGGAGCGCGATGTGAGCGACTGCGGGGACGAGCGGACGTCCTTCCGGTTGAGCGATGCCCGGCGCGGGAGCGGTAGCGGCAGGGCCTGCTTCGCTGGCGAACGCCGCCGCTCCTCCGTATAGTAGCGCCGTAACGGAAAGGACGAAAAACGAACGATGGAGCAGGCTGCAACGCATCGCAGGACCGATAGCGGACAGAAGGGAACATTATATGTAGTGGGTACTCCCATAGGGAACCTTGGCGACATTACCCTGCGCGCGCTCGAAGTACTGAAAAACGTCGATCTGGTTGCGGCCGAAGACACCCGCGTCACCTCCCGGCTGCTTCGCCACTACGGCATCACTGCGAAGCTGGTTTCGCTGCACGAGCACAACGAGACGCGCGCAACAGCGCCGCTGTTGTCCATGCTGGACCGGGGCAGATCGCTGGCGCTGCTGAGCGATGCGGGTACGCCCGGCGTTTCCGATCCCGGCGCGCGTTTCACGGCGGCGGCCCGCACCGCGGGGTATCGCGTGAGCCCGATACCCGGCGCCAACGCGGCGGTGGCGGCGCTATCCGCGTCCGGCATCGCCGCCGCGCATTTTCTTTTTTACGGTTTCCTGCCGGCGCGCGCCGGGGAACGGCACAAGGAACTCGCGCGGCTTGCGTCTTGTCCGTTCACGCTCGTTTTTTTCGAGGCGCCGCATCGCATTCTGGAGAGCGTCGGGGACATGGCCGACATACTGGGCGCGGAGCGTGGAATCGTGATTGCGCGGGAGTTGACGAAGCTTTTCGAGGACATCCACAGCTGCCCGCTGGGCGAGGCAGTCGAGTGGCTCGGCGGAGCAGAGGTCCGGCGCCGGGGTGAGTTCGTGCTGGTGGTGGAGGGCGCCGTGCCGCGACCGCCCGGGGACGAGGGCGTACAGCGCACGCTCGAAGCGCTGCTCGCGGAGCTGCCTCTCAAACAGGCGGTGTCGCTCGCGGCCAGGATCACCGGTACCAGGCGCAACCGCGTGTATGAAATGGCGCTGGCGCTGGCCACCGGCGGATCCACGACGCCGGTCAAGGCCCGATGAAGACGATCACTATCACGCGCCCGGACGACTGGCATCTTCACTTGCGCGACGGCGCCCACCTTGGCGCTGTGGTGGGGCAGAGCGCACGGCGCTTCGCGCGGGCGATCGTCATGCCCAACCTCAAACCCCCGGTCACGACCACCGAACTGGCGCTGCGCTATCGCGACCAGATACGCACGGCGCTGCCACCGGGCACAACGTTCGAGCCCCTGATGACGCTCTATCTCACCGACCACATGCGGCCTTCGGAAATCGAATCGGCGAGAGCGAGCGGCGCGGTGCACGCGGTGAAGTATTACCCCGCCGGTGCGACGACGAATTCCGAGTCCGGCGTGACCGATCTCGCGCGTTGTCACGGCGTGTTCGAGGCCATGGAAGCGTGCGGCATGCCGCTGCTGGTCCACGGGGAAGTGACCGATCCGCAGGTCGATGTCTTCGACCGCGAGCGCGTGTTTCTCGAACGGGTGTTGGCGCCGCTGCTTGCGCGCTACTCCCGGCTGCGTGTCGTGGTCGAGCACATCACCACGCGCGAAGCCGTCGAATTCGTGGAGCGCGCGCCCGAGCGGGTCGCAGCGACCATCACCGCTCACCATCTGCTGCTCAACCGCAACGCCCTGTTCGCCGGCGGCGTGCGTCCCCATCACTATTGCCTGCCGGTGCTCAAGCGCGAGGAGCATCGCCGCGCGCTGGTCGAAGCCGCCACCAGCGGCAACCCGAAGTTTTTTCTCGGGACGGACAGCGCGCCGCACGCGCGCCATGCCAAGGAGGCGGACTGCGGGTGCGCCGGCGTATACACCGCGCATGCTGCAGTCGAGCTTTATGCCGAGGCATTCGCCGCGGCGGGCGCGCTCGAGCGCCTCAACGACTTCGCGGCTGTGTTCGGCGCGGCCTTCTACCGGCTGCCACGCAATGCGGACACACTCAGGCTGGCGGAAGACGAATGGCAGGCGCCGCGGGAGATGCCTTTCGGCCCCGATCGGCTCGTGCCTTTTCGCGCCGGCGAGGCGATACGCTGGAGGATAGTCTAGCGTGCCATGAGTCGGAACCCGGATGCATCGTCACACATCGCGGTGGCGGGGCTTGTGCACCCGCGCTCGGCCTCTCAGATCGTGACGCATGCCGGCGAACTCTGGATCTTCGCCTACGGCTCGCTCATGTGGAATCCGGGATTTGCCTATGTCGAGTGGGCCCCGGCACTCATCTACGGCTACCACCGCGCGCTTTGCATTTCTTCGGACCGCTGGCGCGGCACGCCGCAGCGTCCGGGCCTGGTGCTGGGGCTCGCCCGCGGCGGCGCGTGCCGCGGCATCGCTTTCATGGTGGCGCGCGAGGACGTGAAACCGACGCTGGAAAACCTGTGGGCGCGCGAGATGCGGCGACACGTCTACCGCCCGCGGCTGGTGCGCGCCCGTCTGCCGGGCAGGGAGGTCCGTGCGCTTGCGTTTATCGCGGACCCGAACCATTACGCCTATACGGACGGCCTCTCCGTGCGGGTGATCGCCGCACGCATCGCGACCTGCTGCGGCTCTCGTGGGGACAATTTGGAGTATCTGGCGCGCACGGTGGTGCACCTGCGTGAACTGGGCGTGCGCGATCACCACCTGCAACGCGTGCTGGCGAGTGCGCGAGCCCTCGTTGCACGCCAGACCCGCGACTGCTGATAAACGTCCGGGGAGCGTTACGGAAAAACGAGCGTAGGTTCGAAGCCGCTCGGTATGGCATTGGGATGGCGGCGCGTCACCAGCTCGTTGATCTCGCTGATCTGGCCCAGCGGAACGTCAACCATCATGAGCACTTTCCCCCGCTGGAGTTCGGGGGCGAAGCGGGCGAGCCGCGAATTGGGCACCGCGCTGCCGGCAAGGCTCGACGCCCACGCTCCGAGAAGCGCGCCGAGCACCGCCGCGATGAGCACGGTGATGAACTGCAGGGAAGTACCTTCAGGCGGAAAGAAAACCGCGAGCAGTCCGCCCAACGTGCCGGCAACGCCGCCGATCACCATGCCGAGCTCTGCGCCGTGCACGACGTCCGTCTTCTGAAATACCGTTGCCTCCGGAAGCTCGGACGGCAACGCGCCGCGATTGGCGAGAAAGTGCATGCGCCGCGCCTCGATGCGCGCGAGCAGCAGTTCGTTCATTATGTCGCGCGCGCTCGCGATGTCAGGGAGCAGGAAGTAGAGCCTCCGCCTGGTCAGCATATCGCTCCTCCGTCGGTGTAAGCCTGTTCTCCTTGGAAACCCGGGAGGCACCTGGAGTTCGGGCGAGAGGCGGCAGCTGCTAAAATAAGCGGCGAAGCTGGCCAGACAGCCGCTGCGTATCTTGCGATACGGAGAGGAAAGTCCGGGCTCCACAGGGTAGGGTGGCGGCTAACGGCCGTCCGCCGTGAGGCGAGGAACAGGGCCACAGAGACGAGTCTGCTGCGTTCCGCGGTCCGGGCTTCGCCGCCGCAAGGCGGCGAAGTCTCGAAAAAATGGGAAGGGTGCGGTAACGCATCCCGCCCTGAGTGTGGCATGCAGCAGGGTGAAACGCGGCAACCTCCACCCGGAGCAACACCAAGTAGGCAAGCGATGACGCGACCCGCCGAGCTTGCGGGTAGGTGGCTTGAGCCCTGGAGCAATCCTAGGGCCTAGAGGAATGGCTGTCGGGGAGCTACGGCTCTTCACAGAACCCGGCTTATCGGCCAGCTTCCCCCATTCCACGCATGTTGCATCCTCGCAACATGCCTGTTTCCCCGGCTTTTCCCGTACCGATTCGCCGGATCTTAAGGTATTACTTTTACAACATACTTTAATAGTTTGTATTTTAGGTTTTAGCTGATCGGGAAAAGGGACCTTCCCTGCAGTTGAACGATCAGACATAAGTCTTTGTCCGGTAAAAAGAAAACGCAATCCTCTGCTTGACCCCCGCGCACTCTTTGAAATATAGTGGGTTGAAGTGGTAGAAAGTGGGAGAAAGCTGGCCAATTGGCTGTGGGTGGCCAGTGACCGCCCAAAGGGGGAAGTGTGTTCCGTGGCATCGCGCAGTTGAATCTGGACAGCAAGGGACGGCTCGCGGTCCCGGCGCGCCACCGTGATGCGCTGCTGGAGCGCTGTGGGGGACACCTCGTTATCACTGCGGATGCCGATCGCTGCCTGCTCGTCTACCCCCTCCCGGACTGGGAACTCATCCAGCAGAGACTCGAGGGTTTGTCGAATCTGGACGCGCGTGTGCGTGACCTGCAACGACGCTTGATCGGTTTTGCTGTCGATGTGGACATGGATGCGGCAGGCCGCGTGCTGATCTCACCGGCGCTGCGCGAGTACGCGCAGCTCGACAGGAACGTCGTGCTCGTGGGGCAAGGAAGGAAATTCGAGTTGTGGAACAAGGACAGTTGGGATCAATTCATCGAGACAGCCGGCCGGCTCGGGTCCGGCGGGCTGCCTCCTGAGCTGGAGGGCTTCTCCTTGTGAGCTTCGGCTCACATACCGCAGTTTTGCTGGAGCGGGCGGTAGAGGAACTGAAGGTGCGTGCGGGCGGAACTTATGTGGACTGCACGTTCGGTCGCGGCGGGCACAGTCGCATGATCCTGTCCCGCCTCGGCGAGCGCGGCCGGCTGATTGCGCTCGACCGCGATCCGGACGCAGTTAGGGCAGGAGCGGCGATTGAAGATGCGCGGTTCACGATGGTGCACGGAGCGTTCAGCGGAATCGGTCGATTGCTCGAGCGGCGAGGCATCGATCGGGTCGAGGGCATCCTGCTCGATCTCGGCGTGTCCTCGCCGCAGCTCGAGGATACGGTGCGCGGCTTCAGTTTTCGCATCGATGCGCCACTCGACATGCGGATGGATCCAAGCCGCGGTCTCAGCGCCGCGCAGTGGCTGGCGAGTGCACCCGAGAACGAAATCCGGGAGGTCATAAGAAATCATGGCGAAGAACGGTTTGCTAAACAGATTGCAGCAGCGATTGTTGCGGCTCGAGCGCGACGAGCTCTGGACACCACAGAGCAACTTGCCGCGCTCGTGGCAGAGGCCGTTCCCACGCGCGAGCCACGTCAGGACCCGGCGACGCGCACGTTTCAGGCTATACGGATTCACGTCAATCAGGAGCTTGAGGAGTTGTCGCTAGCCCTGCCCCAGTGCGTCGCGCTGCTCGCCGCGCGCGGGCGCCTGGTGGTGATCAGCTTTCACTCGCTCGAGGATCGCATCGTCAAGCGCGTCCTGCGCAGGTTTGCCGGGGGTGATGCGCCGCCCGCGCGCGTGCCCCTGCGCGCTCGTGACATCGCGCCGCCGATGCTGAGGCTCGTCGGCCGGGCGCAGCGCCCCGATGCGGCGGAGATCGCCGCAAACCCGCGTTCGAGAAGCGCGGTCATGCGCGTCGCGGAACGTCTCGGCGAGAGCCGGTCTTCGGGAAAGGGTGCGCGCTGATGACGAGGCTCAACCTGCTGCTGTTCGCCGCCCTCATCGCATGCGCGCTTGCACTTGTGACGGCACAGCACAAGTCGCGCAAGCTCTATGTCGAGCTGGAGCGAGAACAGGAGCTTGCCAAGCGGCTGGAAGTGGAATGGGGCCAGCTGCAGCTGGAGCAGCAGACCTGGGCGATGCACGGTCGCGTCGAGAAGCTCGCTGCGGAAAAACTCGACATGCGAGTGCCTCCTCCCACGCGGATACAGCTGGTTCCGAAGACGGCGGACAGATGGTGAACCCGACGATGCCGATCCGGCTGCCGGCATGGCGGGCCCGGTTTCTGATCATGGCGCTGCTCGGCTGCCTAGCGGTGCTCGCCGCCCGCGCGCTGTACCTGCAGGGGCTGCACTACGATTTTCTCCAGCGCAAGGGTGAATCGCGCTACTCGCGCGCGATCGAAATCAGCGCGACGCGGGGCATGATCGTCGATCGCAACAACGAGCCGCTCGCGATCTCGACTCCGGTGGAGTCGGTTGCAGCGAGCCCGGCGGACGTCGAGATCACTCCGGAACAGGCGGCGAAGCTTGCGCGGCTGCTCGGCATGGACAAGGCCGAAATTGCGAGGAGACTCTCCGAGCGCAAGCGCGAGTTTGCATACCTCAAGCGGCAACTGCCGCCCGATGAGGCGGAAAAGGTGGTCGCGCTTGGCATCCCGGGAGTGTTTCTCCAGCGCGAACACCGGCGTTACTACCCGGCTGGCGAAGTGACTGCTCACATAATCGGCTTCACCGGCGTCGATCAGAACGGTCAGGAGGCGCTGGAGCTCGCTTTCGACGACATGCTGACCGGCAAGGCGGGCGCGCGGCGAGTCATCAAGGATCGACTCGGCCATATCGTTGAAGACATCGAAAGCATCCAGCACCCCCAGCACGGAGCCAGGCTGACGCTCGCCATCGATGCCAAGCTGCAGTACCTGGCGTACCGGGAACTCAAAAGGGCGGTGGCGGAACACCGGGCCAAAGCGGGCGGGCTGGTGGTGCTCGACGCGCGCACCGGCGAAGTGCTGGCGCTTGCCAATCTGCCGACCTATAACCCCAACAACCGCGTGCAGTTCGACCCCAGGCGCACGCGGAACCGCGTAGTGGTCGATCTTTTCGAGCCCGGCTCGACGCTCAAGCCGTTCACCGCCGCCGCTGCCATCGAGGCCGGCGCGGTGGGTCCCGAATCGGTGATCCAGACCGCGCCCGGCCACATGACGATCGGCAAGCGCACCATCCACGATGCCCATCCGCAGGGCGCGCTCACCGTGACCCAGGTGATCCAGAAATCTTCGAATATCGGCGCGGCGAAGATGGCGCTTGCGCTGCCATCCGAGACGTTGTGGACGCTCTTTCACCGGGTGGGCTTCGGCACGCCGCCGCGTTCGGAATTTCCAGGCGAAGTGTCGGGCCGGCTGCGCGCGCATGCGAGCTGGCGGCCGATCGAGCAGGCGACGATGTCGTACGGGCACGGCATCTCCGTTTCGCTGCTGCAGCTTGCGCGTGCTTACAGCATTTTCACATCGGACGGCGAGCTGAAACCGGTAACACTGATCAAGCGAGAGACTCCCGTAGAGGGTGTGCCCGTCATCTCGGCGCAGACGGCACGCGCCGTTCGCAACATGCTGGAACTCGCCGTCCAGCCGGGCGGCACGGCCCCGCGCGCGCAGGTGCCCGGTTACCGCGTCGCAGGCAAAACCGGTACGGCGCGCAAGATCGAAGGCAAGGGCTACGCGATAGGCAAGTACATCTCTTCTTTCGTGGGCTTTGCGCCGGTCTCGTCACCGCGGCTGATCGTTGCCGTGATGATCGACGAGCCCGGAGCCGGGCAGTACTACGGAGGTGCAGTCGCCGCCCCGGTGTTCAGCCGCGTCACCGCCGAGGCGTTGCGGCTCCTCGGGATTTCGCCCGATGCGCCAGTGAACAATGTAGTACTTCCTCCGGCGGCGGTTCCGGAGATCAGGGAGGAGGTATGAGCACGGCGCTCAGCGGCGACGTCGGCGTACGGCCTTCCTTGTCGCGCTCCGCGATCACCGCGCTCAACACGCTGCCGATACGGCGGCTGGTGACGGACAGCCGTGCCGTGCAGCCGGGCGACACTTTCGTCGCTTTCCCGGGCGAAGTACGCGACGGTCGTCACTACATCGGCCAGGCGATCGCCCGCGGAGCCGCGTCGGTGCTGTGGGAAAGGCGCGGTTTCGCCTGGGACCCGGCCTGGAAAATTCCGAACTACGGCGTGCTGACACTGCGGCGGCGCGCGGGCGAGATCGCGAGCCAGGTTTACGGCCGGCCCAGCGCGAAGTTGTGGATGATAGGCGTGACCGGCACCAACGGAAAAACCTCCTGCAGCCACTGGATCGCGCACTCGCTCACCCGAACCGGCAGAAAATGCCCGGTGATCGGCACCCTGGGCAGCGGTTTTCCCGGCCGGCTCGACCCCACGCCGAACACCACGCCCGACGCCGTGACCTTGCACGGCGCACTGCGCGACTTCCTGCGCGACGGTGCACGCGCCGCGTCCATGGAGGTCTCCTCCCACGGACTGGTGCAGCATCGGCTGTCCGGTGTGGAGTTCGACGTTGCGCTGCTGACCAATCTCACCCGCGATCACCTCGACTATCACGGCACGATGCGAGCCTACCGCGCCGCCAAGGCCCGGCTGTTCGGTTGGCCGACGCTCAAGTGGGCGGTGCTCAATCTCGACGATGCGTTCGGTGCCGAACTCGCTACGCGTATTGACGGTGCCGGCGCACGGGTGATCGGTTACGGTCTCGGCAGCGGCGGCAAAAATAGGATCGGCAGATTCGCGCAGGTGCAGGGCCGCAATCTGCGGATAGGGCCGGAAGGTCTCTCGCTGGATGTGTGCACGCCCTGGGGGAATGCGTCCCTGTCGAGCGCGCTCATCGGCCGGTTCAATGCCGCAAACCTCCTCGCCACGCTGGCGGTACTGCTCGCGAGCGATACCGGCCTGGACGATGCCGTGCAGGCATTGGCGCAGGTGCGCGCACTGCCCGGCCGCACCGAGCGCCACGGCGGGGGACGGGCGCCGCTGGTGGTGATCGACTATGCCCACACGCCGGATGCCCTCCAACAGGTGCTGAGCGCGCTGCGTGAAACGATGAACGCCCGCCGCGCCAGGACCACGGCTCGCAAGGCAGCGCGTCCGCACCAGCCAAAGCTCTTCTGTGTGTTCGGCTGTGGCGGGGAGCGCGACCGCGGGAAGCGGCCGCTGATGGGCGCGGTTGCAAGTCGCCTCGCCGATCTTACGGTCATCACCAGCGACAACCCACGGGGCGAAAACCCGCTTTCGATCATCGACGACATCGCGCGCGGCACGCTCGGGGAAGTGATCGTCGAGCCCGACCGGGCGCGGGCAGTCCGACTCGCGGTTCGCATGGCCCGGCCCCGAGACATCGTGCTGGTTGCAGGCAAGGGACACGAACGCTATCAGGAGGTCCGCGGTGTCAAACAGCCTTATAGCGACGCGGCGGAAGTGACCGCCGCCTTGCGCACCCGGAGCGCCGCCCCGTGCCGATGATGCACCTCTCGGAAGCAGCGACTGCGATCGGAGCCGAAGTGCAGGGTTCCGACCTGACTTTCGACAGCGTCGCGACCGATACCCGCGCCATAACGCCTCGCGCACTGTTCGTCGCGCTGCGCGGCGAACGCTTCGACGGACATGACTTCATCGCGCAGGCGCTGCAGCAGGGGGCCGTCGCCGTCATGGCGCAGCGTTCGACCATGTCCGGCCGGGAAGCAAGCGCGCAGATTCCGGGAATCATCGTCGAGGATACGCGCAGGGCGCTCGGCCGGCTCGCCCAGCATTGGCGCCGCAAATTCACATTGCCCGTGGTCGCGTTGACCGGCAGCAGCGGCAAGACCACCGTCAAGGAGATGCTGGCGGAGATACTGCGGCGGGCGTGTGACGAGACGAAGGCCACGGCCTGCGTCCTGGCGACGCGCGGCAACCTCAACAACGACATCGGTATGCCCCTGATGCTGCTCGAACTGAAGGGCACGCACCGCTACGCCGTCATCGAGATGGGCATGAACCACATCGACGAGATCCGCTATCTCGCGCAGCTTGCCGAACCGGACGTGGCGCTCGTGAATAACGCGGGCCGCGCCCATATCGGGCTGCTCGGGTCCGGGGAAGCGATTGCGCGCGCGAAGGGCGAGCTGTTCGAGGAACTGAAACCAGGGGGGACCGCGGTGATCAATGCCGACGATCGTTACGCGCCGCTCTGGCGCAAGTTCGCAACGGGCAGAAGGCAGATCGATTTCAGTATCGAAGCACCGGCCACGGTGACCGCCCGCTATCGGTTGCGCTACCTGGAGAGCGAGATCGTCGTGAAACTGCCGCGCGGCGAAGCGGCAATCACCCTGCGCGCCCCGGGGCTGCACAACGTGCGCAACGCCCTCGCTGCCGCGGCGGCCGCCAGCGCGCTCGACATCGACCCCGGGACGATAGCGTCGGGGCTCGCCGGATATGCAGGGGTAAAGGGCCGATTGCAGAAGAAAGCCGGGCTGCGCGGCGCGACCCTGCTCGATGACACCTACAACGCGAATCCTGATTCGGTACGGGCCGCGATCGCGCTGCTTGCGCAGGCGCCCGGAAAACGGTTGCTGGTGCTGGGCGACATGGGAGAGCTGGGGCCGGAGGCTCCGCGCTATCACTACGAGGCAGGCGAAGCGGCGCGCGCGGCGGGCATCGAAGGACTGGTGACGCTCGGCGAGTTCTCGGCACAGGCCGCCACGGCTTTCGGACCGGCCGCGCGGCATTTCACCTGCATTGAAGATCTGCTCGCCGACATCGGCAATCGCCTGCAGCACGACGTGACCATGCTCGTCAAAGGCTCGCGTTTCATGCGCATGGAGCGCGTCGTGCAGGCGTTTGCCATCGACGAAAAAGGGGAGATGAAGCCGTGATGACGCGCCGGCTGGCCTTTCATTGCGCCGTGCCGTGCCCCGGCGGGAACGATTCATGCTGCTAGAGCTCGCGCAATGGCTGGCGAAGGACATCCGTGCGTTCAACGTGTTCAATTACATCACGCTGCGGGCCGTGCTCGCGTGCCTCACGGCGCTCGTCATTTCGTTCGTCGTCGGCCCCGCGGTGATCCGTCGGCTCACCGCCTACAAGATAGGGCAGGCGGTGCGCGACGACGGTCCGCAGTCGCACTTCATCAAGGCCGGCACGCCCACCATGGGCGGCGCGCTGATCCTGGTGTCGATCGCCGTTACCACGCTGCTGTGGGCCGACCTGCAGAACCGGCTGGTGTGGATCGTGTTCTGGGTGACGCTTGCATTCGGCGCGGTCGGCTGGGTCGACGACTGGCGCAAGGTAGTGCAGCGCAATCCCCAAGGCCTTTCCGCGAAGGCGAAGTTCTTCTGGCAGTCGGTGATCGGCATCGCGGCCGCCTGCTATATCGCATTCTCCACTCACCTGCCGGCGCAGACCGAGTTCATCGTTCCATTTTTCAAGCAGGTCGCCTACCCCCTTGGTGTCTTCGGCTTTGTTGCGATGACTTACTTCGTCATCGTCGGCACGAGCAACGCGGTCAATCTCACCGATGGGCTGGACGGCCTCGCGATCATGCCCACCGTGATGATCGGGGGCGCGCTCGGAATCTTCGCTTACGTGGCGGGAAACGCGGTATTCGCGAAGTACCTGGGCTTTCCCTACATTCCCGGCGCGGGCGAGCTTACGGTGTTCTGCGGTGCACTGGCGGGTGCCGGCCTCGCGTTCCTGTGGTTCAACGCCTATCCCGCGGAAGTGTTCATGGGCGATGTCGGCGCGCTGGCGCTCGGCGCGGCGCTCGGCACGATCGCCGTCATCGTGCGCCAGGAGATCGTGCTCTTCATCATGGGTGGCGTGTTCGTGGTCGAAACGCTGTCGGTGATGCTGCAGGTCGCCTCGTTCAAGCTCACCGGCAAGCGGATCTTTCGCATGGCGCCGCTGCACCATCACTACGAGCTGAAAGGATGGAAGGAGAACCAGGTGGTGGTGCGCTTCTGGATCATCACCATGATGCTGGTGCTGGTGGGGCTGTCGACACTGAAGCTGCGATGAGATGCGCACGAGCCCGCACAGCAGCGACAGCAAAAAGCGGCATGTTGCCGATCGCGCGGGTGCTGCCGGCGCGCTGGTGATGATGGATTTCGCCAACCGCAGGATACTGGTGCTGGGGCTGGGTGACACCGGTCTGTCGCTTGCGCGCTGGCTCGTGCGTCGTGGTGCGGAAGTTCATGTCGCCGACAGCCGGGCCGATCCGCCTCATGCCGACACGCTGCTGCGCGATTTCCCCGGCGTGGGAATCACGCGGGGCGGCTTCGTCGAGCGCGATTTCGCGCGTGCGGACGCTATCGCCATCAGTCCGGGAATCGATCGCCGCCAGCCGGCCGTGCGCTCAGCGCTGGGCCGCGGCGTTCCGGTCGTGGGCGACGTGGAACTCTTCGCGCTGGCGCTGTCCGCGCTCGCGAAACGGCCGATGGTGCTGGCGATCACCGGGTCCAACGGCAAAAGCACGGTCACCGCGATGGCGGGCGCGATGTGCCGGGAAGCGGGGCTTGCGACCGCGGTGGCGGGCAACATCGGACCGCCGGTACTCGACGCGCTTTCCGCGGTCGAGGACAGTGGTGTGGCAGCAGAGGTCTTCGTTCTCGAACTCTCCAGCTTCCAGCTCGAGAGCACGTCGAGTCTCGAGCCGGACGCCGCGGCGATGCTCAACCTGTGCGAAGACCACATGGACCGTTACGACAGTCTCGAGGAGTACGCCGCCGCCAAGGCGCGCATATTCCAGGGCGGGGGCGTGCAGGTGCTGAACCGCGACGACGGGTGCAGCATGGGCATGGCGCTGTCCGGACGCGCAGTGACGACTTTCGGGCTGGGGGTCCCGCACGCCGAGACTGAGTGGGGTCTGAAGGGAGCGATCGGAAACCAGACGCTCGCCAATGGCGTGCGCCGCCTGATCCCCGTGAGCGAGATACCGCTTACGGGGCTGCACAACGCGGCCAATGCGCTGGCGGCGCTCGCGCTCGTGCGCGCCATCGACGTGCCGGAGGCGCCGGCGCTCGCTGCGCTGCGCCGCTTTCGCGGACTGCCGCATCGCCTGGAAAAGGTCGCCGATATCGGCGGCGTCACGTTTTACAACGATTCCAAGGGTACGAACCTCGGCGCGACCGTCGCAGCGCTCTCCGGAATGACGCAGCCGGTGGTGCTGATCGCCGGCGGGGACGGCAAGGCGCAGGATTTTCTACCGCTGGCATCCGCGGTTAGCGCGCGCGCGCGCGCGGTCGTGCTGATCGGTCGCGATGCCGATGCGATCGCCGGCGCTTTGGCCGGCAGCGGTGTGCCGTTGCTCCGGGCAGGCGGTATGGACGAGGCGGTGGCGCAGGCCTATCGCGCGAGCCGGACGGGCGATGCGGTGCTTCTTTCGCCGGCGTGCGCGAGCTACGACATGTTCCGCAACTACGCTCACCGCGGCGAGGTTTTCGTCGCGGCGGTACACGAACTGGTGAAGCGTGGCGGTTGATGTACTACAGCGACGTAAAACCCCACATTCCGGCGGCCGAGTACGACCGCGCGCTGGTGTGGGTGGCGGCCGTGCTGCTCGGATTGGGGCTCGTGATGGTGTACTCGGCCTCCATCGCCATCGCGGAGGGCAGCCGCGGCACCGGCCATCAGGCAACGTACTACCTGGTGCGGCACGGGCTCTACATCGTGCTGAGCGTGATCGCGGCGCTCGTCGTGTTCCAGGTGCCGATGCGCGATTGGCAGCGCGCCGCGCCCTGTCTGTTCGTGCTCGGTCTGGCGCTGCTCGTGCTGGTGCTCATTTTCGGCCGCGAGGTGAATGGCAGCCGCCGCTGGCTGTCGCTTTACATCATCAACTTCCAACCCTCCGAGCTGATGAAGTTCGCCGTGGTGCTGTATGCCGCGGACTACACCGTGCGCAAGGCCGCCGTCATGCACAGCCTCCGCCACGGTTTTCTGCCGATGCTGGTCGTAATGCTGCTGACCGGCGGGCTGCTGCTGCGCGAGCCCGATCTCGGCGCTTTCGCCGTGATCGCGGTCATCGCCATGGGCATTCTTTTCCTGGGCGGCATGAGCTGGCGGCTGTTCGCCGGTCTCATGGTCATGCTGGTGATCGGGTTCATCGCACTGATTCTTGCTTCGCCGTACCGCCTTCAGCGCGTCATCGGCTTCATGGATCCCTGGGCCGACCCGTACGGCAAAGGCTATCAACTCTCGCACGCGCTGATCGCGTTCGGCCGTGGCGAATGGTTCGGAGTCGGGTTGGGCGCGAGCGTGGAGAAGCTCTTCTACCTGCCGGAAGCGCACACGGACTTCCTGCTGGCCGTGATCGCCGAGGAACTGGGCTTCGCAGGCGTGCTCCTCATCATCGTGCTCTTCGCGTGGCTGGTGGCGCGGGCCTTTGCGATCGGGCGCCGCGCGGCGTTCCAGGATCGTCCGTTCCCGGCACTGGTGGCGCAGGGCATCGGCCTGTGGATCGGCGTGCAGGTGATCATCAACATGGGCGTCAACATGGGGCTGCTGCCTACCAAGGGGCTCACCCTGCCGCTGCTGTCGTTCGGCGGCAGCGCGCTCGTAATGACGTGTTGCGCGCTTGCCGTGCTGCTGCGTATCGACTGGGAAAACAGGCAGCTCATGAGGGGATTCAAGGTATGAGTGGTGTCTCAGACCGCCGAGCTCTCGTGAACTGCCAGCTGCCTGTTTCGGCGAAGACTAACTTGAGCGTAGCGAAAGTTACGTCGAAGCCAAAATCGTCAGCTCATGCGGGGTTTCAGGGTCTGAAATGGCAAACGCCTTGAATCGCACGATCATGATCATGGCAGGCGGCACGGGCGGCCACATTTTCCCCGCGCTTGCAGTGGCGGAATACCTTCGTGCCGCGGGCTGGAACGTCGTATGGCTAGGCGCGCGCAATGGCATGGAAGCGCGGCTCGTGCCGCCCCGCGGATACACCATGGCCTGGATCCGCATGTCGGGCGTGCGGCGCAGCGGAGCGCTTCGCGTGGCGTTGCTGCCGCTCAACCTGCTCGTCGCATTCTGGCAAAGCGCCCGCGCGATATTCCGTCACCGGCCCGACGTCGTGCTCGGCATGGGCGGCTATGTGACTTTCCCGGGCGGGATGATGGCGAGCCTGCTGAACCGGCCGCTGGTCATACACGAGCAGAACTCCATCGCGGGCCTCGCGAACCGCGTGCTCGCCCGGCTCGCGGACCGGATTCTCACCGCCTTTCCCGATGCGTTCGGCCCGCGGATCGCGGTGTCCTGGGTCGGCAATCCCGTGCGCGACGATATTGCGGGCCTGGACCGGCCGGAGGTACGTGTCGCGGCGCGCGCGGGCCGACTGCACGTGCTGGTGATCGGCGGCAGCCTCGGCGCGCAGGTGCTGAACGAAACGGTGCCGCGTGCGCTTGCGCGGATGCCCGCGACCTCCCGGCCGAGCGTGACACACCAGTCAGGCCACGCCCATATCGAGGCCCTGCGGGAAGGCTACCGGACTGCGGGCGTCGATGCCGAGCTGGTGCCGTTTATCGACGATATGGCACGCAGTTACGCCAGTGCCGACCTCGTGGTGTGCCGCGCCGGCGCCACGACGATCGCCGAGCTCACCGCCGCCGGCGTGGCGAGCCTGCTGGTGCCGTATCCCCACGCCGTGGACGATCATCAGACTACGAATGCGCGCTATCTCTCGGAAAAGGGCGCGGCGGTGCTCGTTCCGCAGGTCGAATTTTCCGCAGAGCGCCTGTGCGAGTTCCTGCTCGAGTTCACCCGCGACAAACTGAAGGACATGGCTGTCGCGGCGCGCGCGCTT
This sequence comes from Betaproteobacteria bacterium, assembly GCA_052389535.1. GTDB lineage: Bacteria > Pseudomonadota > Gammaproteobacteria > Burkholderiales > SG8-41 > DSOT01. The sequence goes on from JBQTHU010000061.1 coordinate 81,863, forward strand.
GCGAAGCCGCACGCGACGCGGCGGGTCGCCGAGGCCTGCATGGAGCTTGCCACATGAGCCGGGTGCGAAGTCATGCGGCATAAAGTCAAGCACCTGCATTTCGTGGGCATCGGCGGTTCCGGCATGAGCGGAATCGCTGAGGTGCTGCTGAATCTGGGATATCAGGTGAGCGGATCCGATCTGGCGGACAACGCGGCGACCCGACGCTTGCGGCAGCTCGGTGCGCGCGTTTTCAAGGGACACGACGCACAGCAGGCGAGCGGAGCCGACGCCGTGGTGGTTTCCGGGGCGGTGCCCGAGGACAACGCGGAAGTGCTCGCGGCGCGCTCGCGCAACGTGCCCATCGTGCCACGGGCGTTGATGCTGGTCGAGCTGATGCGCCTCAAGCAGGGCATCGCGGTGGCCGGCACGCACGGCAAGACCACCACGACCAGCCTCATCGCGAGCGTGCTCGCCGAGGGCGGGCTGGATCCTACTTTCGTCATCGGTGGACGTCTTGAAGCGGCCGGATCGCACGCCAAGCTCGGGCAGGGCGAGTTCATCGTGGTGGAGGCCGATGAATCGGACGCCTCCTTTCTCTATCTCCAACCCACGCTCGCGGTGGTCACCAACATCGATGCCGATCACATGGTGACCTACGAGCACTCTCTCGACAAGCTGAAGCAGGCGTTCGTCGATTTCGTGCAGCGGCTTCCTTTCTACGGCGTCGTGGTGCTGTGCGCGGATGACCCCAACGTGCGCGGGATCATGCCGCGGCTCACCAAGCCCGTGACGACCTACGGTTTCGCGGAGGACGCGCACGTTCGCGCGGTCGCGGTTCAGCCGGCGGGATGCCGGATGAAATTTCGCGTGGTGCGCGCCGCGAACGGCAGGACGCCGGCAGACCTGCCGATCACGCTCAACCTCGCGGGCGTGCACAACGTCCAGAATGCGCTGGCGGCGATCGCGGTCGGCATGGAACTGGGCGTGCCGGACGCCAGCATCGCGAAGGCCCTCGCCGAATTCAACGGCGTCGGTCGGCGCTTTGAAAAATACGGCGAGATTGCTCTCGCGGGAGGCGGGTCGTTCACGCTGGTCGACGACTACGGCCACCATCCCGTCGAGATGGCGGCGACACTCGCCGCCGCGCGCGGCGCCTATCCGGGCCGGCGGATTGTGCTTGCGTTCCAGCCGCACCGCTACACGCGCACCCGCGACTGCTTCGAGGACTTCGTGAGAGTGCTGTCCACGGTGGACGTCCTGCTGCTGACGGAAGTCTACCCCGCAGGCGAGGCGCCGATCGTGGCAGCGGACGGCAGGGCGCTGGCGCGGGCGGTACGCGTGCAGGGCAAAGTGGAGCCGATATTCGTCGATGCCGTTGCCGAACTGCCGCCCGCGATCTTCGCCGCCGCGCGGGATGGCGACGTTGTCATCACCATGGGTGCGGGCGCGATCGGCGGGGTGCCGGCGATGCTCGCGTCTTCCAACGAGCGTGTTTGACCGATGGAGACGGACGCGCAATGGGGCCCAGGATATGCCGGGAACGGCAATGCGCGCATGGTGATCCGGAGGTCGGCCACTGCGGGCGCAAGGTGCATTTCCATGGCGGCTGAACTGCGTGGACAGCTCAGACGTGATGAGCCGATGGCGCGGCACGTGAGCTGGCGCGCCGGAGGCAACGCATCGCAGATCTACCAGCCTGCAGACACCACAGACCTGCAGCATTTCTTGACGACGCTGCCCGCCGATGAGCCGGTCTACTTCGTGGGGCTCGGAAGCAATCTGCTCGTTCGCGATGGCGGCCTAAAGGGTGCGGTCATTCTGACTCACTGGGCGCTGCGCGCGTTGAGGGTGGAGCCGGGCGGCACCGAGATCTACGCCGAGGCGGGGCTTCCCAGTCCACGCGTCGCGCGATTCGCCGCGATGCACGGTCTCACCGGCGCCGAGTTCCTGGCAGGGATTCCCGGGACTGTGGGAGGCGCCCTCGCCATGAATGCAGGCTGTTACGGCCGCGAGACGTGGGACATCGTGCAGCGGGTGCACACCATCGGGCGCGACGGCGAAGTGCGCGTGCGACTGCCAGCCGAGTACCAGGTCGCCTATCGCGACGTGAGGCGCAAGGAGGATCCCGAGGAGTGGTTCATTTCCGCCACGTTCCGCCTGGTGCCGGGTGACGGTGTCGCTTCGCGCGAGCGCATCCGCGAGCTGCTCGCCCGGCGCATCGCCACCCAGCCGCTTGGCGAACCGAACGCAGGCTCCGTATTCCGCAACCCGCGCGGCGATTTTGCGGCGCGTCTGATCGAGGCCTGCGGACTCAAAGGACACACCGTGGGCGGCGCGGTCATTTCGACCAAGCACGCGAACTTCATCGTGAACCGCGGTCACGCACGCGCGGCCGACATCGAGGCGCTCATAGACTGCGCCCAGGCCGCCGTGAGGGAGAAGTTCGGCATCGAGCTGGAACGCGAAGTGCGCATCATCGGAGAACGCGCGTGAGCGGGTTTGGAAAAGTTGCAGTGCTGATGGGCGGGCGCGCCGGACTCGGTGCCGTGGAACGGCTGGTGCGGGCAGGCGCGCGGGGCCGCTCAGACGATGACTTTGCAGTGGAATGCAGCGGATGAATCGGTTTGGAAAAGTTGCAGTGCTGATGGGCGGCCGCTCCGCCGAGCGCGAGATCTCGCTCAAGAGCGGGAGCATGGTACTCGCCGCGCTGCAGCGCAAAGGGGTCGACGCGCACGCCTTCGATCCGCGCGACGCGGGGCTGGAGCAGCTCATCGAACAGAAGTTCGATCGTGCTTTCATTGCCCTCCATGGCCGTTTCGGCGAAGACGGCACGGTGCAGGGGGCGCTGGAGTATCTGGGCATTCCGTATACGGGCAGCGGCGTCATGGCGAGCGCGCTCGCGATGGACAAGTGGCGGACCAAGCTCCTCTGGCAGGCGGCCGGTGTGCCGTCACCGGCCTACGAGCTGCTTTCCCGCAACAGCAAATTTCCCGATGTGGCCGCACGGATCGGACTGCCGCTCATGGTGAAACCCGCGCGCGAAGGTTCCAGCATCGGCATGAGCAAAGTCACATCAGTCGAAAAGCTGCAACCCGCATTTGACCTCGCGACTCGGTACGACAGTGTGGTGATCGCCGAGCGCTTCATCGAGGGAATCGAACTGACGGCCGCGATACTCGGCGACGAGCCGCTGCCGCTCATCCGGCTCGAGACCCCGCGCGTCTTCTATGACTACCAGGCGAAGTATTTCGCCGACGACACGCGCTACATCTGTCCGTGCGGGCTGCCCGCCGAGCACGAGCGACGCATACAGGCTGCGGCGCTCGGCGCGTTCCGCCTGCTTGGCTGCAGCGGGTGGGGGCGTGTGGATGTCATGCTCGATCGCGGAGGCCAGCCGTATCTGCTGGAAGTGAACACCATACCCGGCATGACCGACCACAGCCTGGTGCCGATGGCGGCGCGCGCGCGCGGCATCGCTTTCGAGGATCTGGTGGTGCGCATATTGGATTCGGCCCATGTGGGATAGACCCCACACGCTGAACCGGGTCGCCGATCTCATGATCGCCTGCGCAGTGCTCTTGACGCTCTACGGCGCGCTCCACTACGTGCTCCGCCTGCCGCTTTTTCCGCTCCGCGAAGTGCGGCTGACGCATGCCGTCTCGCTGGTCAGCCGGGGCGAGGTGGAACTGCTGATCCAGCGCGAGGCGCGGGGGAACTTCTTCACAGTGGATCTCGCGGCCCTGCGCGCGGCCTTCGCCGGGCTTCCCTGGGTGAGAAACGTCAGCATGCGGCGCACGTGGCCCGACCGCCTGGAAGTGACGCTCGAGGAGCACGTGCCGCTTGCGCGCTGGGGTGACAGCGCGCTGGTGAACAGCCACGGCGAGGTGTTCAGCGCAGCCTACGACGGAGAGCTTCCGCTTTTCATCGGTCCTGCCGACGCCGCGAAGGAGATAGCCATCCAGCACGACTATTTCCGGCGCGCGCTCGCCGCCATCGACAAGGCGCCCGAGCAGATTCAGCTGACGCCCCGGCGCGCGTGGCAGGTCCGTCTGGACGACGGCACCACGCTCGAACTGGGACGCGAACACGTGGAAGCGCGCCTGGGCCGGTTCGTGGCCGCATATCGCCGTACCGTCGAGCCGCTGGGGCGGAAGATCGATGTGGTGGATCTGCGGTATGCGAACGGGTTTGCGGTGCGCATACCCGAATTGCGCTACGAGAAAAATGCGCCGAAACGGCGCAAGACTCTGTCATAGGGGTGCAGGGCGTATGGGGAAAGCCAGGGAGAACAACAAATTGGTGGTCGGGCTGGACGTAGGGACTTCCAAGATCGCTGCGATCGTGGCCGAGGTGAAGCCCGATGGCGGTTTCGAGATCATCGGCATGGGGAGCCATCCGTCACGAGGACTCAAGAAGGGCGTGGTGGTCAACATCGAGACCACGGTGAACGCCATTCAGCGCGCGCTCGAGGAAGCGGAACTGATGGCCGACTGCAAGATCCGCGAGGTCTACACCGGCATCGCGGGCAGCCATATCAAGAGCTTCAATTCGCAGGGCATGGTGGCCATCAAGGACAAGGAAGTCGTCCAGATGGACATCGATCGCGTGATCGAGACCGCAAAGGCGGTGCAGATTCCGAACGACCAGCAGATCCTGCACATCCTCAATCAGGAATTCATCATCGACGGGCAGGAGGACGTGCGCGAGCCGCTCGGCATGTCGGGCGTGCGCCTCGAAGCGAAAGTGCACATCGTCACCGGCGCCGTCTCCGCCGCCCAGAACATCATCAAGTGCGTGCGGCGCTGCGGGCTCGAGGTGCGCGATCTGATACTCCAGCCGCTGGCATCCGCCCTCGCGGTGCTCACGGATGACGAAAAGGATCTCGGCGTGTGCATGGTCGACATCGGAGGCGGGACCACCGACGTCGCGGTATTCACGCATGGCGCGATCCGCCACACCGCGGTGATTCCGATCGCGGGCGACCAGATCACCAACGATATCGCGATGGCCCTGCGCACGCCGACCAAGGACGCCGAGGACATCAAGCAGCGCTTCGGCTGCGCCCTTTCGCAGCTGGCCGATCCTCAGGAAATGGTGGATGTCCCCGGCGTCGGGGACCGCGGAGCGCGCACGCTTTCCCGCAAAACGCTGGCCGAGGTGATCGAGCCGCGCGTCGAGGAGCTTTATTCGCTGGTGCAGGCCGAGCTGCGCCGCAGCGGTTACGAGGAACTGCTCTCGTCGGGCATCGTCATCACCGGCGGCTCCAGCGCGCTGCAGGGGATGGTGGAACTCGGCGAGGAGATCTTCCACATGCCGGTGCGCATCGGGAAACCCAATTACAGCGGGGGTCTCGCCGAGGTGGTGCGGCACCCCCGGTACTCAACCGGCGTCGGGCTGCTGCTGGCGGGCGTTCAGCAGTTTCGCAGCCGGGAACTGGCGCGCATGCAGGTCGGGCCGTTCCAGAACGTGGTGGAGCGCATGCGCAGCTGGTTCACGGGGAATTTTTGAGCAGGCGGTTGATATGCGATGTGAAGTCGTGAGGATAAACGCAACACTGACAAGGAGGGCTACATGATAGAGCTCATCGATACGCAATCCCAGGAGGCGGTAATCAAAGTCATCGGCGTCGGCGGCTGCGGCGGCAACGCGATCGATCACATGATCGCGCGTGGCGTGCAAGGCGTGGAGTTCGTCTGCGCCAATACCGATGCACAGGCGTTGAAGCGCAACCAGGCGAAAGTTCAGCTCCAGCTCGGCACCAACATCACCAAGGGTCTCGGTGCCGGCGCCAATCCGGAGATCGGCAGGCAGGCGGCGCTGGAGGATCGCGAGCGCATCGCCGAGGTCATCGCCGGTGCCGACATGCTGTTCCTGACCGCGGGCATGGGCGGCGGCACGGGAACCGGCGCCGCGCCTATCGTCGCCGAAGTGGCGAAGGAGCTGGGGGTGTTGACCGTGGCCGTCGTGACCAAGCCTTTCGCATTCGAGGGCAAGCGGCAGCGCATCGCCCAGGAGGGGCTCGATGCGCTGGGCCAACACGTGGATTCGCTGATCATCATCCCCAACGACAAGCTGATGCAGGTCCTGGGCAGCCAGGTGACGCTCGATGAGGCCTTCCAGGCGGCGAACGAGGTACTCCACGGTGCGGTAGCGGGGATCGCGGAAATAATCAGCTGTCCGGGCATGATCAACGTCGACTTCGCAGACGTGCGCACCGTGATGGCCGAAATGGGCATGGCGATGATGGGCTCGGCGAAGGCCGACGGCCCGGACCGTGCGCGCGTCGCGGCGGAGCAAGCGGTTGCGTGTCCGCTGCTGGAGGACATCAACATCTCCGATGCGCGTGGCGTGCTGGTGAATATCTCAGCCAGCAAGGCAACATTTCAGCTGCAGGAGATGTACGACGTGATGGAGACCATCAAGGCGTTCGCGGCCGAATCGGCGACCGTGATCGTCGGCACGGTTTACGACGAGGGGCTGGAAGCGAACCTGCGCGTTACCATCGTCGCAACCGGGCTCGGCAAGCCCGCCGGCCGGCATCAGGCCAAGCCGCTTGCCGTGGTAGCGCAAAAAACGGGCACGGACAACGCGCCGGTCGAAGTGGATTACGACGCGCTCGAGCAGCCTGCTGTCATCCGGCGTCGCAACCGGGATGCCACCGTTGAAGCGATGCGGCAGTCCGGCGTCGAGATGCTCGATATCCCGGCGTTCCTGAGAAAGCAGGCGGACTAACGCAGCGGCGATTCGAACGACCTGCGAGCCCGCCGGCTGGCTGCGGCGGTCATTCATCGTCATGGTCCCGGAGGTCGGCTGCGGCGGCGTAACGAGACCTAAAAGGCTTTGCGGGCGGGGTCGTATGCTGCTAAGATATCGCCACTTAACGAATTGAAATACCGGCATTTTTTGTGATCCGACAGCGGACACTGAAAAACACCATCCGGGCCACCGGGGTGGGGCTGCACACGGGCCTCAAGGTGTCGCTCGCGCTGCGTCCGGCGGCCGCGGATACCGGTATCGTGTTCCGTCGCGTCGATCTCGCGCAGCCGGTGGACATCAAGGCGAGTCCGTATGCGGTCGGGGACACCAGGCTTTCCTCCTGCCTGGAAAAGGACGGCGTACGCGTGTCGACCGTGGAGCACCTGATGTCGGCATTCGGAGGCCTCGGGGTGGATAACGCCTACGTTGACGTGTCGGCGCCCGAGGTGCCGATCATGGACGGCAGCGCCGGGCCGCTGGTTTTTCTGCTCCAGTCGGCCGGGCTCGAAGAGCAGAACGCGCCCAAGCGGTTCATCCGCATCCTGAAGCCGGTCGAAGTGCTCGACGGTGACAAGTGGGTGCGCTTCGAGCCGCACAACGGTTTCAAGCTGGAACTCGGCATCGATTTCGACCACCCCGTCTTCGATCGCGCACGCCAGTCCGTATGCGTGGATTTCGCTACCACTTCCTACGTAAAGGAAGTCAGCCGCGCACGCACGTTCGGTTTCATGCACGACGTGGAAAGCATGCGGGCGCAGGGTCTCGCGCTCGGCGGCAGCCTCGACAATGCGATCGTCATGGACGACTACCGCGTGCTGAACAACGACGGATTGCGTTACAGCGACGAATTCGTCAAGCACAAGGTTCTGGATGCGATCGGCGATCTCTACCTGCTCGGCCATCCGCTGATCGGAGCCTTCAGCGGATACAAGTCAGGACACGCGCTCAACAACCTTCTGCTGAGACGTCTGGTCGAAGCCGAAAGCGCGTGGGAATTCGCCAGCTTCGAGCGCGCGGAGGAGGCGCCGGTATTCCTCGGCTGGCAGACACAGCCGACATGAAGCCGCGGATCAGCCGGTCGTCCCCCGCTGAACCGCAATGACATGCTGATCCTGCGACTGGTCGGTGCGCTGGCGCTTATCACGATCGGCACGGCATTGATCCTCTACCTCTTTACCCGCAATCGACGCTACCTGACCTTCGCGTGGCGGGTGTTTCAGTTCGGAGTGGTGCTTGCGATGGTCGTGATGGCGTTCTACGTGGTGGAACGTCTGCTGCTCGCCGTCTGATCACTCACGGCAGCCATGACGCCGTACTAGCCGCGACACCGCGGCCTTCAATGGCGACTCCGGCAGCTTCTCTGCAAGCGCCCGAAAAATATCAACGTTTTCAATGCCGGTTGCGGATGTCCGCGATCCGGCCGCGGGTCGCGCTGTGACTTCCCTCACTTGCACCGCAATTTTAATTCCAGTAATCTCGGGGGCGCGTTTTCGGATACTCAACAACAAGCTTGGTGCGAGCTGCCGCAGTTTGGTGGCGACCGCCGCGTTGTCCGCCGAAAGATAGAGGGTCCCCGCCCGATAATCTCTGACCCGGCTTGCCCGGCAGAGGGGCGCGGGAGCGCAGTCCAGAAATACGCTGTGCAGCTCCGCCAGGCGTTGCGCCTTGCGGGCAAGGGATTTCAGTTCGGGCGCCTCGAGCAATGCGCCGATCTTTCGGGCGGGCACGAGCATCTGTCGCGGGGAAACAATGAATATTATTCTAGTTTCCGAGAACCTCGCAAAAGCGAAGACCATCACGCTCGGCGTCCCGCAGCTGGCGATGCTCGCTTTCGGGGCGCTGTCCATGGTGGTTGTCGCTGCCGTGCTGCTGCACTCCCTCGTGCGCTATGCCCCGATCCCGCAGCTGCCTTATATCGGGTCTTTCCTGGGTGACTCCCACGACGCGCGCCAGTCAGAGGAGTTTCAGGTGCGCGAGCACATCCACGCGATAGCAGTCCGGGTCGGACACATGCAGGCGCAGCTGCTGCGCCTTGATACGCTCGGGGAGCGCCTTGCCCGTCTGGCGGGGTTCAAGCCGCAGGAGCTGATGTTTGGCGAAGTGCCCGGCCAGGGAGGTGCAACACCAGGCGCCTCCGGACAGCACCTCTCCATCGCCGATGTGACGCATCAGCTCGACACACTGATGCGCCAGCTGGAGGACCGGGGCGACCGGCTGGGGCTGCTGGAGTCGCTCTTTACCCTGAATCGCGTGAAGGAACAGCTGATGCCCACGCGGGTCCCGGTCGAAGGCGGCTGGTATTCGTCGAACTACGGGTGGCGGATCGACCCGTTCACCGGGCAGAGGGCCTTTCACGAAGGCATCGATTTCATGGCGGAGCACGGCACGCCGATACACGCGGCGGCGGCGGGCGTCGTCTCGTATTCGGAGTACCACCCGCAGTATGGTAATATGATCGAGATCGATCACGGCAACGGCCTCCTAACGCGCTACGCGCACGCGTCCGCGCGGGCGGTGAAGACCGGCGACATCGTCATGCGAAGCGCGAAGATCGGCGAGGTCGGCAGGACCGGGCGCGCAACGGGTACTCATCTGCATTTCGAAGTGCGTCGGAATGGCGCTCCCCAGAATCCCACCCGATTCCTGCAGCTGCCTGGCTGAGCAATGCGAACGGATTAGCGGGGGTGGGGTGTTTCCCCACCCCCTTTTTATTTACGGAATTTCATGGTTACGGGTCTTCTGAAGAAGGTATTCGGCAGCCGCAACGATCGGCTGCTGAAGCAGTACCAGCGCGCCGTGCGCCAGATCAACGCGCTGGAGCCGCAGATGCAGAAGCTGAGCGATTCCGAACTGCGCGGCAAGACCGAGGAATTCCGCCGCCGCATACGCGAGCGGCTGGCGAAAATCACGGACGACGCGGAAGGCAGCACCGGAGCGGCCGGCGAGCGGGACAAGGTCCGGCGCGAAATGCTCGAGGAACTTCTGCCCGAGGCATTCGCGGTGGTGCGTGAGGCGGGCCGCCGCACGCTCAACATGCGGCACTTCGACGTGCAGCTGATCGGCGGCATAGCGCTGCACAACGGCAAGATCGCGGAAATGCGCACCGGCGAGGGCAAGACGCTGGCCGCAACGCTGCCCGCGTACCTCAACGCGCTCTCCGGGGTCGGCGTGCACATCGTCACGGTGAACGATTATCTCGCGCAGCGCGACGCGGACTGGATGGGCAAGATCTACCGCTTCCTCGGGCTTACTGTCGGCGTCAATCTGTCGCAGATGGAGCACGAGTCGAAGCAGGCGGCGTACGGTGCCGATATCACCTACGGCACCAACAACGAGTTCGGGTTCGATTACCTGCGGGACAACATGGTCTACCAGGTGTCGGAAAAGGTGCAGCGCCGGCTCGCCTATGCGATCGTCGACGAAGTGGACTCGATATTGATCGACGAGGCGCGCACGCCGCTCATCATATCGGGACAGGCGGAGGACACGACGGAACTCTACGTCGCCATCAACCGCGTTACCCCCGGCCTCGTGCGTCAGAAGGAAGAAAAAGGGCCGGGCGACTACTGGGTAGACGAAAAGGCGCACCAGGTGCTGCTCTCGGAGGAGGGCCACGAGCACGCGGAAACTTTGCTCGCCGAAGCGGGGCTGCTGCCGGAAGGGAGCAGCCTCTACGATCCGGGCAACATCATCCTCATGCATCACCTCAACGCTTCCCTGCGCGCGCACAACCTGTTCCATCGCGACCAGCAGTACGTGGTGCAGAACGGCGAAATCATCATCGTCGATGAGTTCACCGGACGGCTGATGCCCGGGCGGCGCTGGTCGGAAGGGCTGCATCAGGCTGTCGAAGCCAAGGAAGGCGTGGAGATTCAGAAGGAAAACCAGACGCTCGCCACCATCACCTTCCAGAACTATTTCCGGATGTACGGGAAGCTTGCGGGCATGACCGGCACGGCCGACACGGAAGCCTACGAGTTCCAGCAGATCTACGGCCTCGAAACCGTGGTGATCCCGACGCACATGCCGATGATCCGGGAAGACCGCGGCGACCAGGTCTATCGCACCGCCCGCGAAAAGCACCGCGCGATCATTGCCGACATCCGGGACTGTCACGAGCGCGGGCAGCCGGTGCTGGTCGGGACCACTTCGATCGAGAACTCCGAGCTGCTGTCCGGGATGCTCCAGAAGGAGAAGCTTCCGCACAACGTTCTCAATGCCAAGCAGCACGCGCGCGAGGCCGAGATCGTGGCGCAGGCCGGGCGCCCGAGGATGGTCACCATCGCGACCAACATGGCGGGCCGCGGCACCGACATCGTGCTCGGCGGCAATCCGGAACCTGCGGTCAACAAGGTGCTAGCCGAAGAGTCGTTGAGCGAGGAGGAACGCCGCAAGCGGACGGACGAGATCAGGACGGAATGGCAGGTCCTGCACAACCAGGTGGTGGCGGCGGGCGGATTGCACATCGTCGGCACGGAGCGCCACGAGTCGCGGCGCATCGACAACCAGCTTCGCGGGCGATCGGGGCGCCAGGGTGACCCGGGATCCAGCCGCTTTTATCTGTCGCTTGAGGACCCGCTGCTGAGGATATTCGCTTCGGATCGCGTGGCCGCGATCATGGAACGCCTGAAAATGCCCGAGGGGGAGGCGATCGAACATCCATGGGTCTCGCGCTCCATCGAGAACGCGCAGCGCAAGGTCGAGGCGCGCAACTTCGACATTCGCAAGCACCTGCTCGAGTACGACGACGTCGCCAACGATCAGAGAAAGGTGGTCTATCAGCAGCGCAACGAGCTGCTGGAAGCGAGCGACATCACGGAAACCATCGACGCGATGCGTACCGACGTAGTGGCAGGCTACATCAACCGGCATATTCCTCCCGAGAGCCTCGAAGAGCAGTGGGACGCGGCGGGTCTCGAGCGTACGCTCGAGTCGGAGCTGCAGCTGAAACTGCCCGTGGCGCAGTGGCTCCGAGACGAGAGCGAGATGGACGAGTCGGAACTGAGGGAGCGCATCCAGAACACTGCGCGCGAGGCCTATCGCAGCAAGATCGCCGCCGTGGATCAGGCCGCGATGCGCCAGTACGAGCGGGCCATCATGTTGCAGAGTCTCGACTCACACTGGCGCGAGCACCTGTCTGCGCTCGACCACCTGCGGCAGGGGATACATCTTCGCGGCTACGCACAGAAGAACCCGACCCAGGAATACAAGCGTGAAGCGTTCGAGCTTTTTTCCGTCATGCTGGAGATGATCAAGACCGACGTCACGCGCACGTTGATGACAGTGCAGATCCGGAGCGCGGCGGAGCTCGAAGCGGTCGAGGAGCCGGAGACGCCCGCCAATGTTCAGTACCAGCACGCCGATTTTGCCGCGGCGGCCGAGACGGCGACCGAAACGCAGGACATGGAGGGCGACGTCGCCGTCGCCGAAAAACCACGGCCTTTTGTGCGCGGCGCGCAGAAGGTCGGTCGTAACGATCCCTGCCCGTGTGGATCGGGCAGGAAGTACAAGCACTGTCACGGCAAGTTGAGCTGACCCGCCGGTTCGTCTTCACATGCCTGTCAACCTTTCGGCCCCGGATCCCCGTGCGCTTTTTCCGGTTGCGGGCGTGGAGCTCGGCGTAACCAAGGCCGGCATCCGCCGGCCGGATCGCGTGGACCTGACGGTCATGCGCCTGTGCGAAGGCACCCGTGCCGCGGCGGTGTTTACGCAGAACCGCTTCTGCGCGGCGCCGGTGGTGGTCGCGCGCCAGCATCTGACCATGCTCGACCCGAATGCTTCGATCCGCGGGTTGGTGGTCAACACGGGTTACGCCAACGCCGGCACCGGCAAGGCCGGTATTTCGGCTGCACGACAGGTGTGCGGCGAAGTGGCGCGGCTGATCGGCTGCGCTTCCGGCCAGGTCCTGCCGTTCTCCACCGGCGTCATCATGGAACCTTTGCCGCTCGAGCGCGTTGCGGCGGGACTGCCGGCTTGCATTGCGGATTTGCGCGAGGACAACTGGCTCGCCGCGGCGCAGGCGATCATGACGACCGATACGCTTCCCAAGGCGGCCTCGTTGCGGACGGAGATAGATGGTCGCACCATCACCGTGACCGGGATGGCCAAGGGCGCCGGCATGATCCACCCCAATATGGCGACCATGCTCGGCTTCATCGCTACGGATGCCGCCGTCAGCCTGCCGCTTCTGCGCTCTGCCGTAAGCGAAGCGGCCAGGCGGTCGTTCAATTGCATCACCGTCGATGGTGACACCTCGACGAACGACGCCCTTGTGCTGGTCGCCACCGCCTGCGCGCCGATGCCGCAGATAACGGCTGCGGGCAGCGCAGAATACCGGGTGTTTTGCGATGCGGTCTCGAAAGTCGCGATCCGACTTGCGCAGAGCATCGTCCGCGACGCGGAGGGCGCCACCAAGTTCATCACCGTCTCGGTGGAAGCTGCGCGCAACAGCGACGAGTGCCGCAAGGTTGCGTACGCGGTCGCACACTCACCGCTGGTGAAAACGGCGTTTTTCGCGTCCGATCCCAATCTGGGTCGCATACTCGCCGCCGTGGGTTATGCCGGCGTAACCGATCTCGACGTCGAAAAGGTGGACCTTTATCTCGACGACGTGCTGGTGGCGAAGAACGGCAGCCGGCACCCGGAATATCGCGAAGCGGACGGCCAGCGTGTCATGAAGCAAAGCGAGATCACCGTGCGCATCGCACTCAATCGCGGCCATGCAGCAGCGCAGGTCTGGACGTGCGACTTATCGCACGAATACGTGCGCATCAACGCCGATTACCGCAGCTGACGATGAACGACTTTTCGACACTCGTCCTACGCGCGGAGGCGCTCGTGAGCCGGCTGGAAAAGCTTCTGACGTTGGAACCGCCCGCGACCGACTGGAAAGCCTCGATCGCATTTCGCTGGCGCAAGCGCGACGGGCGCGCCTGTATCGAGCCGGTCAGCAACGTCCATCGCATCGAGCTGAAGGATCTCCGCGGCATAGAGGAACAGAAAGCCCTGGTTGAGCAGAACACGCGCCAATTCGTGGAAGGCTACCCGGCGAACAACGTGCTGCTCACCGGCGCGCGCGGCACCGGCAAGTCCTCGCTGGTCAAGGCGCTGCTCAACAAGTATGCGCCCCGCGGGCTGCGCGTCATCGAGGTCGAAAAGCGCGATCTGGTGGATCTTCCGGAGATCGTGGAGCGAATCTGCAGGCGGGCCGAGCGCTTCGTGCTCTACTGCGACGATCTCTCGTTCGAGGCGGACGAGCCGGGCTACAAGGCGTTGAAGGTGGTGCTCGACGGCTCGGTGGCAGCCGCCTCGGAGAACTGCCTGATCTATGCCACGTCGAACCGCCGGCATCTCATGCCGGAGTACATGCAGGAAAACCTCGAGTACCGCCATGTCGGGGAAGAGATCCACCCCGGCGAAACGTCCGAGGAGAAGGTGTCGCTTTCGGAGCGGTTCGGGTTGTGGGTGTCGTTCTACCCGTTCGACCAGGACGACTATCTCAAGATCGTCGCCGTATGGCTAGAGCACTACAAGGCGCCGGCCGCGAGTGCCGACGCCGTGCAACGGGCTGCGCTGCAGTGGGCGCTTCAGCGCGGCTCGCGCAGCGGGCGCGTCGCGTGGCAGTTCGCCCGCGACTGGGCGGGACGGCAACGCCTCAAGTCGGAGGGTGGCAGGCGCAAGTGACGCCCACGAGGCGCATCGAGGTCGCCGCCGCGGTCGTGCTGCGCGAAGACGGCCGGTTCCTGCTCGCGCAGCGTCCGCCCGGCAAGCCCTACGCGGGCTATTGGGAGTTTCCAGGTGGCAAGGTCGAAGACGGCGAGTCTGCCGACGCTGCGCTGAGCCGCGAGCTGCACGAGGAACTCGGCATCGAGGTCGAGCAGGCCTACCCTTGGATCACCCGCGACTATGACTATCCGCACGCCGCCGTACGGCTGCGCTTCTTTCGCGTCGCGGCGTGGCGCGGCACTTTGCACGGCAGGGAATCGCAGCAGTTCGCGTGGCAGTTCCCGCAGTTCCTCACTGTTTCACCACTGCTGCCTGCGAACGGCCCGATCTTGCGGGCGCTTGCTCTACCGCACGTCTACGGCATCACCAACGCTGCGGCGCTGGGCGCAAGCGCTTTTCTGGAGCACGCCGAGCGCGCACTTGCTGCCGGCTTGAGGCTGATCCAGTTCCGGGAAAAAGGACTCGATGAAGCGGCGCAGCGTGACCTCGCCATGCGCCTCATCAGGCTCGCCCGCCGTTTCAGCGCGCGCGTCCTCCTCAACGGCACTCCGGAATTAGCGCGCGAGCTGCGGGCTGACGGTGTGCACCTCGATTCCCGTTCGCTGCTCAGCGCGACGTCGCGTCCGGATTTCGAGTTGGTCGGCGCATCCTGCCACGATGAATTCGAGCTGCAGCGTGCGGAGAAGCTGGGCGCCGATTTTGCGGTTCTGGGGCCGGTGCTGGCCACGCCCAGCCACCCGGGCGTTCCGACGCTCGGCTGGGAGAAGCTCACAGTGCTGGTCCGCAACCGTCCGCTGCCGGTGTTCGCTCTGGGCGGCATGCGCCCATGCGACCTGCTGCGCGCCTGGAGCGCCGGCGCTCACGGCATCAGCATGCTGCGCGGCGCTTGGTAGGCGCTTCAGGGTTCCTCTCGAGGCTCGCCCGATTCCGGTTCATCCTTGTTCTCCGCGACCGGCACACGGTACGACTCGCTCGCCCAAGCCCCGAGATCCATCATCTTGCAGCGCTCGGAGCAGAACGGCCGGTAAGGATGGGTCCTCTCCCAGGCAACCGTTTTCCCGCACTGCGGGCAGCTTACCATCCGCGGCTTGCGATGCATCACGACCTACAGCGTGCAGAACGTCAGCTCGAATTCGACGTCGGTTTCCGCGGCCCGCGGCCGTTGCACGCCTTCCTGAGTGGTGAACCGGATGTTGAGCGCGTACTTGTTGGCGCTGATTTCGGGCACGCAGTGATATTCGCGCGACAGCGCGATACGCAGCATCTGCGCAACGCGACCTGCCATCATCTGCTGGTACACACCCTGATATGCCACCTGCGATGAGGTCTTCCCCGATTCGCGCAGCAGCCGCAGCACGATCGCGATGCCGTCGCGTATGCAAAGGAACGGCGTGAGCCACTGCTGCAGGTCGCGCCGCCGCTGCTCGGTGCCCTGCTGCAGCCAGTAGTGGTACGAAGGCAGGTCGAACTCGCACACGCCGCCCGGGATGTTGGTTCGCTGCTTGATGCTCATCAACCACTCGTTCTCGCGCAGTTCCTGACCCACTTTTCCCGAGGCCTGGAACAGGCGCGCCGACGACTGATCGATCTGCCACACCACGCTGTCGAGCGCGCTCTCCGATATGTCGGGATTGCCCCGCAACGACTCGAGCGTCTGCTTCTGGCGCTCCAGTTCCTGCAGCAGATCCGATTTCAAGTCCGCGCGGCTCGACACTTCAAGGATCTCGAAGACGGACAGCAGCGCGATGTGGTGCTCGAGCGGTTCGTTCTTTGCGAGAAAATATTCGGCCCGCTCGTACAGGTCTTCCAGGCGCAGCAGGGTGCGTACGCGTTCGCTGAGAGGGTACTCGTAGCTGATCACGGCGCGCCCGGGACGTGGACGTAAAAATTGGGGCTAAGTATTCACCAAACCCCGGGAAAAATAAAGGTTTTATTTCCCTTTCCTTAAGGGGCGCCTCAATTGCCGGCCGGTCGGCTGCGGTGCGCCGAGGCCAGAGCCAGGTATTGCTGGTGCAAGGCGACTGCACCGCGGCGCAACGATACGAGATCGGAATCGTTGACCAGGACGTCGTCCGCCGCCGCGAGCCGGGCGTCACGGGAAATCTGCGCGGCCATGACGGCCCGCACTTCCTCGGCAGTCATTCCGCTCCGCTTCGCCGTGCGTGCAATCTGCAGCGCTTCGTCGCAGTCGATCACCAGCACCCGCCTGACCAGCGCCTTGTAGGCGCCGGTCTCGAGCAGCAGTGGGACGACCAGCACGACGTAGGGCGCGCGCGCACCCGCAACGCGCGCTTGCGCTTCCCTGCGTATCAACGGATGCAGGATGCTCTCGAGCTGCGCTTTCGCCTCGGGCCGGGCGAACACCAGCCGCCGCATCTTTCCACGGTCGAGCGCGCCGTTCTGCATGATGTAGTCCGCACCGAAGCGTGCTGCGATATCGGGCAGCGCAGCGCCGCCGCTTTGCGTAAGTTCGTGTGCTATCTCGTCGGTATCGATCACCGCGGCGCCCAGTTCGCGGAGAATCGTCGCCGCGCTCGACTTGCCGCAGCCGATACCCCCGGTCAAGCCGACGCAGAACGGCTCAGCCATTCAGAAGAGATCGAGGTAGCGCTCGTTGATCGCCGCGCCATGAAACAGCGCGACGATGGCGGCCACGGCAAGATAGGGCCCGAACGGAATCGGCATGCTGCGCTGATGGCGCGCGAGGACGATAAGAAGGATACCGATCACCGCGCCGACGAAGGAAGACAGCAGGATCACCAAGGGCAGCACTTTCCAGCCGAGCCAGGCGCCGATGGCCGCGAGCAGCTTGAAGTCACCATACCCCATTCCTTCCTTGCCCGTCACCAGCTTGTAGAGCCAGAACACCGACCACAGCGTAACGTAGCCGGCTGCGGCGCCGACAACGGCAGAGTGCAGGTCCGTGAACACTGCGAAAACGTTGAACAGCAGGCCGGTCCACAGCAACAGCAGCGTAATGCTGTCGGGCAGGTAGAACGTGTCGAGATCGATGAATGCGAGCGCAATCATCGCCCAGCAGAACAGCAATGCCCCGGCGGCGGCGGCACTGAAACCGAAGCGCCATGCCGCGTAGCCGCTCAGCAGCCCCACCAGCGTTTCGACAACGGGATAGCGCGGGGAAATCCTCGCCCTGCACGAGGAACACCTGCCGCCCAGCGCGAGATAGCTTGCGACCGGGATATTCTCCAGCGCGCTGATGGCATGCCCGCACGCCGGGCAACGCGAGCGGGGCAGCAAGAGGTTGTAGGGCTCGGTTTTTTCGAGTCCCGTGCCGGTGAGTTCCGCGCACTCCGCGCGCCACTGCCGTTCCAGCATGCGCGGCAGGCGGTGAATCACCACGTTGAGAAAGCTGCCGACGCACAGACCCAGCACAACCGCGACGATGGCGAAGTAGACCGGGTCGACCAGGAAGCTCAAGCCAGGGTCCCCCGGGCGCTCATGCGCTGACGCAGGGCAGCGGAGAGAACGCCGCCCCGGTGCGCGAGCATGCGTCCCAATCGGCTGCTACACCACTGCGCCGAGCTTGAAGATCGGGAGATACATGGCGATCACCATGCCGCCGATCAGCGTGCCGAGGACCACCATGATCATGGGTTCCATGAGGCTGGAGAGCGCCTCCACGGCGTCGTCCACTTCCTGCTCGAAGTAGTCGGCCACCTTGGACAGCATCGAATCGAGCGCGCCCGACTCTTCGCCGATCGCCACCATCTGGATCACCATGTTGGGAAACACATCGGTGCCCTGCATCGCGGAGGTCAGGCTCGAGCCGGTGGCGACTTCCGACTGGATCTTCTTCGTGGCGACAAAATACTCGTAATTGCCCGAAGCGCCTGCCACGGAATCGAGCGCTTCCACCAGCGGCACGCCGGCGGCGAACATCGTGGACAGCGTCCGCGTCCAGCGCGCGATGGACGACTTTCTCACCAGATCGCCAAAAACCGGAACCCGCAGCATCAGGCGATCCATGAAGATCTGCATCTTCTCCGAGCGCTTCCACGTCCAGAAGAACGCGTAACCGGCGCCGCCGATGCCGCCAAAGATCGCGTACCAGTACTGCACGAAGAAGTCGGAGACAGCCATTACAAACAACGTTGGGCCGGGCAGGTCGGCGCCGAAGCTCGTGAACACCTGCTTGAATGCGGGAATCACGAAAATCATGATGATCGCCGTGATCACGAACGCCACGACGACGATCGAAAGCGGATAAAACAGCGCCGCCTTGATCTTGCTCTTGATCGCGAGAATCTTTTCCTTGTACGACGCAAGACGATCGAGCAGGCTGTCGAGAATACCCGCCGCTTCGCCCGCTCCGATCAAGTTGCAGTACAGCGCGTCGAAATAGAGCGGGTGCTTCTCGAACGCCTGCTTGAGGCTCGAGCCGGTCTCCACTTCGGTCTTGATGTCCATGAGCAGGCGCGAGACGCGTGGATTGCTGTGGCCCTTGCCCACGATATCGAACGCCTGCAGGAGCGGCACGCCCGATTTCATCATCGTCGCGAGCTGACGGGTGAAGAAGGTGATGTCCTTCTCGGTGATCGAGCTGCCGCCGCCCAGCTTCTGTTTCCTGACCTCGACGACCTTGATTCCTTGCCGGCGTAGCGTCGCGTTGACCTGCGCCTCGCCGCTGGCGCGCATCTCCCCGCGGACCGTTTTTCCGGTCTTGTCCTGTCCGACCCAGGTGAAATTGAACTCCTTGACCTCGGGCTTTTTTACAGCCGCAGCTGCTGTCGCCATTACCAACCCCCCAATTTACCCGCTAACCCAACGGGTTACATAGGTTTATCAAGCAAATGATGCGCGCCTGCCGCGCCTTTGTAAAGCCTAATTTGCCACAGAGTCATGCCCCCGTCGCCCCCGATTTTTCGGCGGCCGGCGCGAGCACCCGCACCGCCCTCACCACCCGGTCCTGCGTCTGGACGATTTCCAGATAATGCCCCGCGATCTTCAGGCTTGTATTCGGTTCCGGCATGTCGCGCAAGTGTTCCAGAATGAGGCCGTTCAGCGTCTTGGGACCGTCCAGCGGAAACCGGAAGCCGAGCTTGCGGTTGAGCTCGCGCAGCAGCGCCCCACCCTCCACCAGATAGCTGCCGTCCGGCTGGCGTGCATAGCCTCGCGTCTGCAGCGGCGACTGGGTCGTGAACTCGCCTATGATCTCCTCGAGTATGTCCTCAAGCGTGACGAGGCCCATCAGCTCTCCGTACTCGTCGACCACCAGGCTCACGCGATCCTGCTGCTCCTGGAAGTTCTGCAGCTGCGAGAACAGCGCGGCGCCGGACGGGATGAAGTACGGCACGCGCACGATTTCGCGCAGCGTCTCCTTGCGCAGCTCGCCGCGCTGCATGAGATTGAGCGCATTTCTGACTCGCAGGGTGCCCACGACGTCGTCGAGATGACCGTCGTATACCAGCAGCCGCCGGTGGTAGGCGGTCGTGATCTGCTGGATGAGTTCCTCCAGCGGCGCTTCGAGGTTGATCGCTTCGATCTGGCTGCGTGGAACCATCACGTCGTCCACCGTCACCGCCTCCAGATCGAACAGGTTCAGCAGTATGGACGTGTGCTTCTTGGGGAGCACGTTGGACGATTCGAGGATGATCGTGCGTATTTCCTCGGCCGAGAGCGGCTGCGACCCGGAGTCATGATGACGTATGCCGAGCAGCCGCAGCAGCGGCTTCAACAGCGCGTCGGTCGACGCCGACAGCAGGCGCACGAACGGCGAAGAGGCCGCGGCAAGCGAACGCATGGGCCACGCCACCAGCCGGGCAATGCCTTCGGCGTTGTGCTGTCCGAGACGCTTGGGAACGAGTTCCCCGACCACGATGGAAAAATAGGTCACGGCGATCACCACTACCGCCGTCGCCGTAATGCTGCTCAGCCGCTGTTCGAGTCCCAGCGATTGAAACCAGGCCGACAAGGGAGGCGCGAACGCGGCCTCGCCGACGATGCCGTTCAGCAGGCCGATAGCCGTTATTCCGATCTGTATGGTCGACAGGAACCGCGTCGGCTCGCGGGTGAGCTCCACCGCCGTCGCGGCGAGCGCATCGCCCTGCTTGGCAAGCGCGTTCAGTCGCGGCATGCGGGCGGTGAGGAGCGCCACTTCCGACATCGCGAAAAGGCCGTTGACCAGTATGAGGCCAGCCAGAAGTCCGATTTCCATGTTCACTCCGTCATGCCCGGCGGCACGATATGGATACGATGCGAGAGGGTCTTCCGGTCAGGCGCGACCGAGCAGCACTTCGAGCACGAACTTGCTGCCGACATACGCGAGCACGAGCGTGAGAAATCCCGCCAGCGTCCAGCGCACGGCGACGCGTCCGCGCCAGCCGTAGAGGTGCCGGCCGGACAGCAGCGCCGCGAAAATGACCCACGACAGCACGCCGAACACCGTCTTGTGCGTGAACTGTGCGGGTTTGCCGAAGAGTTCCTCGGAATAGATCACGCCGCTCGCAAGCGTGAGCGTGAGCAATATGAAACCTGCCCATATCATCCGGAACAGCATCGTTTCCATCGCGAGCAGGGGCGGAAGGCGTTGCAGGATCTGCGGCAGCGTCCCGTCGTGCAGCCGTCGCTCGAGCAGCGCCATCAGGAGCACGTGCAAAGAGGCGATGGTAAAAAAGCTGTAAGCCAGCATCGCGATGAGCAGGTGAAACTTGAAGGCGACGAGATCGGTGTTGGGCAGCGGTTTCACGGAAGGGAAAATCGCCGGCAGCAGAGCGGCGGCCGCGGCTGCGGGCATCACCAGCGCCTGCAGTCCCTCGAGCCGGTAGAAGAAGTTGCCGAGCCAGTAGATGAGCACCGTGAGCCACAGGATTGCGGAAACGGCGTCTCCGACGCCAAGATACAGTCCGGAACCGCCGAACATCGAGCGCGCGAGCAGCGCCGTGTGCAGTCCCAGCGGCACGAGCGTCGCGTAATGCTCCAGCGTTGTCGATGGGTGCGTGGTGGTCGATGTTCCGGCATGCAGCCAGCGCGTGCGCCAGAAGTGATAAGCGAGTCCCCCGTACAGCAGCGCGTTGACGAGGTAGGGTAGAATCCCCTCCATTCCCCCAGTTTACCTTATCGTCATCCCATGTTCGACAATCTGACCCAGCGGCTTTCGCGCGCCATGAAGACGTTGCGCGGCGAGGCACGCATCACCGAGGCGAACGTGCAGGAGGCGCTGCGCGAAGTGCGCGTTGCGCTGCTGGAAGCCGATGTCGCGCTGCCGGTGGTGCGGGATTTCATCTCGCGCGTGCGGGAGAAAGCGCTCGGGCAGGAGGTGATCGGAAGTCTTACGCCCGGGCAGGCCGTCGTCGGCGTGGTGCATGGCGAGCTGGTGCACTTGATGGGCGCGCGCAACGAAACGCTCGACCTCGCGACCAGGCCGCCGGGGGTGATCCTGATGGCAGGGCTCCAGGGCTCGGGTAAGACAACGACCAGCGGCAAGCTCGCCAAATGGCTGAAGGAGCAGCAACGAAAGAAAGTGCTGCTCGCAAGCTGCGACGTCTATCGCCCGGCGGCGATCGAACAACTTCGGACGCTTTCCGCGCAGGTTGGCGCAGATTTCTTTCCGGCGTCCGCCAGCGACAAGCCGGTTGAGATCGCGCACGCCGCGCTCGATCATGCGCGCACCCGCTATCACGACGTGCTGATCGTCGATACCGCGGGCCGTCTCGCGATCGACGAAGCGATGATGGCGGAAATACGCGCGCTGCATGGCGCCCTGAGCCCGGTCGAGACGCTGTTTGTCGTGGATGCAATGCAGGGGCAGGACGCTGTCAACACGGCAAAGGCGTTCGCCGATGCGCTGCCGCTCACGGGTACTGTCCTCACTAAACTCGACGGCGATGCGCGCGGTGGCGCGGCGCTTTCAGTTCGACACGTGACCGGGAAGCCGATCAAGTTCGTCGGCGTGGGGGAAAAGCTGGCCGGACTCGAGCCGTTTCACCCGGACCGCATCGCCTCGCGGATACTCGGCATGGGCGATGTGCTGACGCTCATAGAGGATGTGCAGAAGGGCGTCGATCGCGAGCAGGCCGAAAAGCTTGCGAAGAAGGTGAAATCGGGCAAGGGTTTCGATCTGGAGGATTTCAAGCAGCAGATCGTCCAGATGAAGAAAATGGGCGGACTCGCTGCGCTCGCCGACAAGCTTCCGGGGAATATCGCCCAGATGGCGCGGGGTGCGCCGCAAATGGACGAGAAAGTCATACGGCGCATCGAAGGCATCATCAACTCCATGACGCCGGTCGAGCGCAGCAAGCCGGAACTCATCAAGGCATCGCGCAAGCGCCGCATCGCCACCGGTGCCGGGGTATCGGTTCAGGAGGTGAACCGCCTGCTCAGTCAGTTCGAGCAGACGCAGAAGATGATGAAGATTATGGCGAAGGGCGGACTTGCCAAGATGATGCGCTCGATGAAAGGCGTGTTTCCCGGCATGCATTAGTCTAGGCGGAAGCGCTTCGACCGGATGAAATCGCCGAAATCCGCCCGCTCCGGCACTGCGTACTGGCGCGCCTTGTCCTCCGACCAGCCGTAGAACGCACTTTCTCCGTAGCGCCCGGCATGGCGTTGCCGTCGATAGGGCTGCAGCGCATGGCGGCGTCGGTCGTAAGCGTCGATCCTGCTCTCGAGCGCCGACTCGTCGTATCGGTCCACGTGCACGGTGACGTCCAGCGGAAGGCGCGCACTGACGCGCCGCGTTTCCGCGGGATAGCCGACAGTGAGGCCCGCGACCGGGAACACCCAATCGGGTAGCGCGAGCAGGCGGCTCACGTCGTGCGGGTGATTGCGTACAGCGCTGATCGGGCAGGCGCCAAGCCCCACCGCTTCGGCTGCGCGGATGAAGTTCATCATGACCAGCCCGGCGTCCACCGCGGCGTTCATGAAATGGTCGAGATGGTCGTTGGCGAACGGCTTGCCGCGCCACTCGCCGATCTGGCGCAGCCGCCGGTTATTGCCGCAGAAGACGAGAAACACCGGCGCGTCGTTGATCCAGGGCATATCGGGAATCAGATCGGCCACCGCCTTGATCCGTGCCCGGTCGGCAACATGGATGATATCCGCCTGCTGCAGATCGCTTTTGGAAGGCGCGGAAAGCGCGCATGCAAAAAGCACGCGCAACAATCCGGGCGCCACGGCCTGCGAACGGAACGTGCGATGCGAACAGTGGCCTGCGATGTGTGCGAGTTCCTCCACTCCCTGCAGCCCTTCCGGAACGTCGAACGTTGCACCGAAACGCTCGGTCAGCGCCTCGGCGATGGTTTTTTGGGGGCTCATGGGACCTCCATTCGCAAAAGGCCGCCATTGTGCCTCCCGCTTTCTGATGCGGCAACGCACAGCCTTTCCCGGGGCGGCCGGCCACGCAAGCGTCGCCCGAGCAGGCCGTCGCGCCTTGCGCCATGCGGAAAAACAGGCGTAAAATCACGCCCTTTTCAAATACCGGACCGGCAGGTAACCAATGGTTGTGATACGCCTCGCGCGCGGCGGCGCCAAGAAGCGTCCGTTTTTCAATCTCGTGGTCGCCGATTCGCGGCGTGCCCGGGACGGCCGCTTCGTGGAACGCATCGGTTTCTACAACCCCAAGGCGCCGGAGGGGCAGGAGCGGTTGCGCATCGACCGCGAGCGTCTCGCATACTGGCGGTCGAAGGGGGCGCTGCTTTCGGACACGGCGGCGCGACTCGTCAAGCAGCTTGGCGAACAGAAGCCAGCCTGAGCGACATGTGGTGATGGGGCGAATTGGCGCCCCGTTTGGCATCGCGGGCTGGATCAGGGTTCATACCTATACCGCGTCTGTCGAAAGCCTGCTTTCCTATACGACGTGGTTCGTGGCGGGCGGGCCGCAGTGGCAGGCGCACGAAGTACAGGCCGCGCGCGTGAAAGGCCGTGCGCTGGTAGCGAAGCTGAAGGGCTGCGAGGATCGCGACACCGCAGCCCGGTTGCGGGGCCGCGAGGTCGCCGTCTTGCGCGGCGAGATGCCGCGTCCCGCGTCGAACGAATGGTACTGGGCCGACCTGATCGGCCTCAAGGTCGTGAACGTTGCGGGAGTAGAGCTGGGGCGGCTGGCCCGAATCCTGGAGACCGGCTCGAACGACGTGCTGGTGGTGGAAGGCGAGCGCGAACGGCTGATTCCGTTCATCGAAGGGGTCGTCCGGGAGGTGGATCTGGCGGCCGGTGTGATGCGCCTCGATTGGCGAGCGGATTACTGATGTTGCATGTGGATGTCGTGACCCTGTTCCCGGCGATGTTCGAGGCCGTGACCGAATGGGGCGTGACCGGGCGAGCGAGCGAGCGCGGCCTCTACCAGCTGGTGGCATGGAATCCGCGCGATTTCGCCGGCAATCCCTACCGCACGGTCGACGACAGACCGTATGGGGGCGGGCCGGGCATGGTGTTGATGGCGGCGCCCCTGCACCAGGCGCTCGCTGCCGCGCGCCAGCGGCAGAAGAGCGCGGGAGTGCGCGAGCCGCGGGTGGTGTACCTGTCGCCGCAGGGCCGAGTGCTCGACCATGCCCGCGTTGCCGAGTACGCGGGCACCCACGGCCTGGTGCTGCTCGCCGGCCGTTATGAGGGCGTGGACGAGCGGGTGATCGAGCAGTGCGTCGACGACGAAGTTTCCATCGGCGATTATGTGCTCTCGGGCGGAGAACTGGCGGCGATGGTGCTTGTCGATTGCGTGGTTCGGCAGCTGCCGGGCGCGCTGGGAGACGCGGATTCCGCAGCCGAGGAGTCGTTCGTGCAAGGCTTGCTCGATTGCCCGCATTACACGCGACCGGAGGTTTACGAGGGCCGGTCGGTGCCGCAGGTGCTGCTCTCGGGCAACCATGCCGAGATCGGGCGCTGGCGGCTCAAGCAGGCGCTGGGCCGTACCTGGCGCCGGCGTCCGGACCTGCTGGCGCGGCGCGCGCTTTCAGCCGAGGAGCGGGTGCTGCTCGACGAATACACGAAAGAAATGCAAGGAGCATGACAATGGACATCATCAAGACGCTCGAGCAGGAAGAAATCAAGCGGCTCGGCAAGACCATTCCCGATTTCTCGCCCGGCGACACCGTGGTCGTGAACGTCAACGTGGTCGAAGGCGATCGCAAGCGGGTCCAGGCCTACGAAGGCGTGGTGATCGGCAAGCGCAGCCGCGGGCTCAATTCATCGTTCATCGTGCGCAAGATTTCATCGGGCGAGGGCGTCGAGCGCACGTTTCAGACCTACTCGCCGATGATCGCCTCAATCGAGGTGAAGCGCCGCGGCGACGTGGGGCGCTCCAAGCTCTACTACCTGCGGCAGCGCTCGGGCAAAGCGGCGCGCATCAAGGAAAAACTGACTGGCGGCGCCGGCGCTGCCGAGACCGAAACCACGGAATAACGCTGGCCCGCCGAGGCGCGCCTCGTTTCAGCGCGCCTCCGCTTTCCACAGGTCGCTCAGATACTCGTGGGCTTCGGTGTTCACCCAGCTCGTGCGATACTCGACCGGCAGAGCGTTGTAAGTGTAGGCGACGCGCTTGATCACCAGCACCGGCGCCCGCAAGCCGATTTTCAGCAGGTGCGCGACTTTCTGCGTGGACTGTGAAGCGGAGAGACGCTCGCCGATGCGGATCACGCTGATGCCATAACGGGCCTGATACAGCCCGTAGATCGTGCCGTCGCGGTTCGCAAAGCCCGGTTCATCGAGACCGGGAAACAATGCCTCCGGCACCGAGATCTCGTCGAAGATGACGGGCTTCCCGCTCAACTTGAGCAGGTTCTGGATGCGCAGCAGGCGACTTCCCGGCGTAATGCCGAGCCGCGCGCCTTCTTCATTGCCCGCCTTCGCCCGGCGAAAGGAAAGCAGCTCCGTGACCGGCAACTCCTTGCTGCCGTCCTTGCCCACGATGTGAAAGAAGAAAAACAGCGTGCGGTCTTCGGAATGCGTGGCGACGAAAGTGCCGCGGCCCTGCTGCCGCAGCAGGATCTTCTCGGCCACCAGCTCGTCGATCGCCTTGCGGACCGTTCCGATCGAGACCGCGAAGTCGCGCGCGAGCCGCGATTCGCTCGGGATCGAGTCGCCGGGCTTCCAGACGCCCGCCGCGAGCTCCCGCGTGATGCGGCTTTTTACTTCCTTGTAGAGCGGGTTGGGCGTAACGTTTCCCGCGAGCGGAACGATCATCTGCAATCCCGTGAACGGCCCGGCATATTAGCATCCGATGCGCGAGATTCATATAGGTCATATAGTTGACTTCGGGCCGCTCCGAGGCGTAGAGTTCGCGGTTCACGCGCCCGCTCCGCCGGGTGCGGGCTCCCAAGGAGGACCGCATGATTCACATACTCGTGCACGACAGGAAGGACACCGTGGGTGTCGCGGTGGTGGAGGGCATCAAGGCCGGGCAGGAACTGGTCGGCTGGGTGATGGAAGACGATTCCACCATCAAGGTGAAAGCGCTGAACGACGTTCCGATCGGGCACAAGGTCGCCACTCAGGACATCGGAAAGGGCGAAACGGTCATCAAGTACGGCTACGATATCGGCAAGGCGGTGTCCGATATCAAGACCGGCGAGCACGCCCACGTGCACAACATCAAGACCAAGCGCTGGTAGCCCGGAACTCACTGCAAAGGATTGCGACCATGATCAACAGCAACACCACTTTCTGGGGCTATCGCCGCGAGAACGGCCGTGTCGGCGTACGCAACCACGTGATCATCCTTCCCGTGGACGATCTCTCGAACGCCGCGTGCGAGGCGGTCGCGAACAACATCAAGGGCACGCTCGGGATCGCCCATCCTTACGGACGGCTCCAGTTCGGCGCCGACCTCGATCTGCATTTCCGGACGCTGATTGGCGCGGGCTCCAACCCCAACGTCGCTGCCGTGGTCGTGATCGGCATCGAAGAGGGCTGGACCAAACGCATCGTCGACGGCATTGCCAGGACCGGGAAGCCCGTGACCGGATACGGCATCGAGCTGCACGGCGATCACGACACCATCATGCGGGCTTCCAAGGTCGCGAAGGAGTACGTGCAGTGGGCGTCCGAGTTGCGGCGCGAGGCGGCCCCGATCAGCGATCTCTGGGTTTCCACCAAGTGCGGCGAGTCGGACACGACTTCGGGCTGCGGCTCGAATCCCACGGTGGGCAGCGCGTTCGACAAGCTCGAGCCGCTGGGCGTCACCATGTGCTTCGGCGAAACGACCGAGATCACCGGCGGCGAGCACATCGTCGCGGACCGGTGCGCGACGCCGGAAGTGCGTGAGCGCTTCATGTTCATGTTCAACCGCTATCAGGACGTGGTGGAGCGCCACAAGACCGACGATCTTTCGGAGTCGCAGCCGACCAAGGGCAACATCGCGGGCGGTCTCACCACGATCGAGGAAAAGGCGCTCGGCAACATCCAGAAAATCGGCAAGAACTGCAAGGTGATCGGCGTGCTCGACAAGGCCGAGACGCCGACCCGTCCCGGACTGTGGTTCATGGATTCCTCCTCCGCCGCGGCGGAGATGGTGACGCTGTGCGCCGCCTCCGGTTACGTGGTTCATTTTTTCCCGACCGGGCAGGGCAACGTCATCGGCAATCCGATTCTCCCTGTGATCAAGCTGTGCGCCAACCCGCGCACCGTGCGCACCATGTCCGAGCACATCGACTACGACTGCTCGGGGCTGCTGCAGCGGCAGAAGAATCTGGACCAGACCGGCGACGAGCTGATCGAAGTCATGCTGCGCACCTGTAACGGGCGGCTTACCGCGGCCGAGGCGCTGGGGCACCGGGAATTCGTCATGACCCGGCTGTACGAATCGGCGTAACTTCACCCGCGAGGAAACCGGAGCGCAGTGGGCAAATTACGCTGCGGGCGCCCGCGGTCGCGGGCGTCGTGAGGACTCCTGACGCATGAGCGTGCTCGAGGTCAGTGTGTGGCGGGGCGGTGAGTCCGGCCGCTTCCAGCGCTACGAGGTGCCGCGGCTCGAGAGCCAGACGGTGCTCGATGTCGTCAGCCATATTCAGCACCGCATCGATCCCACGCTTGCGTACCGCTACGCCTGTCGTGTCGGCATGTGCGGCTCCTGCGCCATGACGGTGAACGGCAAGGCACGCTGGACCTGCCGCACGCACGTCGCGAAAGTCGTCGCCGGCAACCGGCTGGAGATCGCCCCGCTCGCCAATCTTCCGGTGGTGCGCGACCTCGTCACGGACATGACGGCGTTCTTCGAGAAATGGCAGCGTGCGCGCGGGCGGTTCCAGGGCGACAAGACACGCCGGGACGAGGTCGCGCGTGTGCCGCCCGAGTCTCCGCAGCGCAAGGCGGTCGATGCGGGCATCGAATGCATCGGCTGCGGCGTGTGCTACAGCGCGTGCGACGTCGTGTCGTGGAATCCTGATTACCTGGGCCCCGCGGCGCTCAACCGCGCCTGGACGCTGGTGAACGACGTGCGCGATACCGATAACCGTGCCCGGCTTGCGGCGGTCGCGGGCGACGCCGGCTGCCACGCCTGTCACACGCACATGACCTGCACCGAGCGCTGTCCCAAGCATATCGCTCCGACGGCCGGCATTTCCGGACTCAAGAAACGGGCGCTGATGGCGGCGCTGCGGGGCGAGCTCGACTGAGAGTGCCTAACATGATGAAGCGCGTGCTGCGCTGTCACGATTTTGGCTCAGGACGCGAAGCGACCCGCAGTGAATATCGCGAATATTCACCAGGGGCGCGCCAAAGTCATGAGCCAAAATTCGTGCCAGCCCGAAGGGTTGCGGCCACAATCGGTCGGCTTGCTCATGCGCCCCGGCCTCGGTCTCGCGCAGCGTGGTGCGGGACGGGGCGCGGAGCGGCGTGTTCCACCGATAGCGACAAGGGGCTTACGCGGTTGCTCCCGCAAACGGGCCTGCGGCTAACGAGTCGCAGCCGCCGCGATATGAGCTGCGCCGCCCTTCGCGTCATCCACGATTCTGGCTCGCAACGCACACGTGCTTCATTATGTCAGGCACTCTAAGGCCGCACGCCATGCGTTCCCGATCCCAGGTCCTGCTGTGGGGCGCGCAACGGGCGAGCGCGGCAGTGCTCGGCGTATGCGTGCTGGTGCATCTTGTCACCATCGTGTATGCAACCCGAAACGGGCTCAGCGCGGCGGAAATTCTCGGCCGAACCCGCGGCAATTCGATGTGGTTCGCGTTTTACCTGCTCTTTGTCGCGGCCGTCGCAGTGCATGCGCCGATCGGATTGCGGGCCATCGTGTCGGAAGCGACCGGCTGGCGCGGCCGATCGCTCGACGTCTGCATCCTGTCGACCGGGCTGCTGCTGGCGGCGTGGGGCGTTCGGGCTGTCTGGGCGATGTTCGCGTGAAGAACGATTTCCGCGCCCGCAACCATCCCGCGTACTGGGCGTTTCTCGTCCACCGTTTCTCGGGGCTGCTGCTTGCGCTCTTTCTGCCGCTGCACTTCTGGGCGCTCGGACAGGCGCTGCATGGTGAAGCTGCATTGGACAGTTTTCTGCGCTGGACCGAGCAGCCGCTGGTCAAGCTGGCCGAGGTCGTGCTGGTCGTCCTGCTCGCAGCGCACATGACCGGGGGGATCCGGTTGTTGATGCTGGAATTCCTGGCGTGGCGCGACTGGCACAAGAGCCTGGCCGCGGCGGCGGCGGGTATCAGCCTTGCGGCGGGTCTGCTGTTTCTGCTCAACGTGGTTTGAGCGCGTGAGCGCGACGCCGGCGGACTTCGGCCTCATCGCCGCCGGCGCATTCCTCGCGGCCCTGGCGATCGGAAGCGCCGGCTTTGCGTTTGCGATCGTGGTCACGGGATTCTGGATACACGTGCTGCCGCCGCCGGCGCTGGTGCTGCTGGCGGCGATATGCGCGACGCTGCTGCACGCGACCAGCATCTGGCGTTTCCGCCGGGAGATCGAGTATGCACTGCTGTGGCCGTTTCTCGTGGGTGCCGTGCTGGGCGTGCCGCTCGGGGTGGCGGCGCTCGGGCATGTCGACGCGGCGCTCTTCCGGCACCTGTTCGGGGCGTTCATGATTGCCTACAGCGTGTACATGCTGGCGCGCCCGCGCCTTCACGTGGTACGGATGAATCCCACGGCAGCGCGCGCCGCGGATGCCGTCGTCGGCTGGGTAAGCGGCGTGCTCGGCGGGCTCGCCATGCTGCAGGGCACGCTCACCACGATCTGGTGCGGAATGCGGGGTTGGGACAAGCGGCGCAGCCGTTGCGTGTACCAGCCGTACATCGGCTTCACGGCGCTGCTCATCATGGCGGTCGCGGGACTCCACGTCGAGGTGGACCCGAAACTGTTCGGGGGATATCTTCTCGTTTGCCTGCCTGCGCTCGCGGCCGGACTGTGGCTGGGGTTGCGCGTGTTCGACTGGATCAGCGAGGAACGCTTCCGGCGCCTGCTGTTGTGGCTCATTCTCGCCTCCGGCCTCACGCTGCAATTCTAAAGCGCGGCAGGAACGGTCGTTCGTGTAGCACAAGGAACGGAACATGAAAAGAAAACCCAATTTCCTGATCATACTGGTGGACGACCTGAGGTTCGACGAATTTGGCGCGGGCGGCCATCCCTACATGCGAACGCCGCACATCGACCGCATCGCTCATGAAGGGGCGCTGTTCGAGCGCGCTTTTCACACGACGCCGATCTGCTCTCCGAATCGCGCTTCGATACTGACCGGCCAGTACGCGAGCCGCCACGGCATCATCGATAACGTCGCGCGCGACGCCGCGAGTCACCGCCTGCCCAACTATCATCTCGAGCTGCAGCGTCTCGGTTACGAGACCGCGCACATCGGCAAGTGGCACATGGGCAACGACGGCAAGCCGCGCCCGGGCTACGACTACTGGGTGGCGTACGACGGTCATGGGCGGCTCAACGACCCGAAATTGAACGAGAACGGCACTTACGCGCAGCGCCAGGGTTACGTCACGGACATCATGAACGAGATGGCCGTGGCGTACGTGAGGAAGCGGCACGACAAGCCGTGGTCGCTGTGGTTTGCGCACAAGGCGGTGCATCCCGACGCCGAGCAGGCTGCGGACGGCACGTTCAGGATGGACGGCTACCGGCCCGCGGAGCGGCACAAAGACTTGTATCGCGGCTGCGTATTCCCCAGCAAGCCGAACATGCTCGCCCCCGAGGAAATCGTCAGACAGAAGCCGGCATGGGCCGAAGCGCTGGAGCTGCGCAAAAACGCGCAGTCGCGCGCGCTGCTGGATGCCATACACGCCGGGACGCAGGAGGAGATCCGGCTGCGCGCGGCGATGATGGCCTCGGTGGAGGAGGGGATCGGCCTGCTGCTTCAGGCGCTGGAAGAGACCGGGCAGCTGGACGACACCTTTATCCTGTTTCTCGGCGACAACGGCTACTTCTTCGGCGAGCACGGGCTCGGCCCCGAGCGCCGCTTCGCCTACGAGGAAGGCATACGCTGTCCGTTCATCATGCGCTATCCGCGGCGGATCAGGACGGGAATGCGCAACCGCGATCTCGTGCTCTGCCAGGACATCGCGCCGACGCTGATCGAGCTTGCCGGCGGCAAGCCCGGGCCGCAGATCCAGGGCCGCTCACTGCTGCCCCTGCTCGCGGGCAAGCGCGCCGGCTGGCGCAAGTCGTTCCTGATCGAATATTGGGCGGAGAACGCCTATCCGTGGCTGATCGGCATGTCGTACAAGGCGGTGCGCGGCGAGCGCTACAAGTACATACACTGGATCAATCGCGGTCGCGCGGGCGAACTGGATGAGCTGTATGACCTGGAGAAAGATCCCTATGAGCTGGTCAACCGCGTCCGCCGGCCGCCGTACCGCGCGGTGCGCGAGAAACTGAAGCGCGAGTTGCGGCAGCTCACTGCCGAGGCGATAGGCCTCTAGCGCGGCTTGCCGCTTTGCGCGGTATTGCGGTATGGTGGGTGCTCCATAGAATCTCTCCATTACAACAAGGAATACGGAGGAAGATATGCGTACTGCAAACTGGATTGCAGCGATTGTTCTGGCGATGGCGGCGACCGGTGCCGCGGCGCAGAGCTATCCCGCCAAGGCGGTGCGGATCATCGTGCCGTTCTCGCCGGGCGGCGCCACCGATATCGTGACGCGCATCCTGGCGCAGAAACTCACCGACTCGTGGGGCCAAACCATCGTGGTGGACAATCGCGCGGGAGCCGGCGGAAACATCGGCGCCGACCTCGCGGCGAAAGCGTCTCCCGACGGCTATACGCTGTTCATGCCCTCGGGCTCGGTGATGACGGCGAACCAGCACATCTACAGGAAGCTCTCTTTCAATGCCGAGAGAGATTTCATCGCGATTACGAATGTGGCGAGCGGTCCGCAGATCGTGGCGGTCACGAATACCATGCCGGTGAAGACGCTGAAGGATCTCATCGCCCTTGCCAAAGCGCGGCCCAGGGACATCACGTTCGGCTCGGCCGGATTCGGCACGCAGACCCATCTCGCCGCGGAAAACTTTCTTTACAGCGCAAAGATCGAAGCGACCCACATTCCCTACAAGGGCGAGGGTCCCGCGCTCGCCGATCTCGCGGGGGGGCAGATCCAGCTCCTGACACCGAATCTGTCGGCCGCAACGACCTTCCTCACCTCCGGCAAGATCCGCGCGCTCGCGG
Organism: Betaproteobacteria bacterium; assembly: GCA_052389535.1. GTDB lineage: Bacteria > Pseudomonadota > Gammaproteobacteria > Burkholderiales > SG8-41 > DSOT01. Next base: position 114,875 of record JBQTHU010000061.1, read on the forward strand.
TGACGAGCAGGGAGCGGGCGCCACAACTTCCCAACGTGCCAGCGGTCGCGGAGTTTGTGCCGGGTTTCGAGAACCTCGGGTGGTTCGGTCTGGTCGCACCCGCCGGCACGCCGGCCGCCATCGTGAAGAAGGTTCACGCCGATACGGTGAAGGCGCTGCAGAGCGCAGACGTCAGGAAACGCTTCAGCGAACTCGGCATGGTGCCGGTCGGAAACACGCCCGAGGAGTTCGCCAAGGCGATGAAGGAGGAAACGATGCGCTGGGCGAAAGTCGTGCGCGAGCGCAAGCTGCAGCTCGACTGATGCAGGCGCGATCACCTTTGAATCACAGGATGGAATGAAAGTCGATCTGAAAACAGTCGAGGAAGCGTGCAAGGAGCTGTACATCCGCGCGCTCAAGCTGCTCCCTCCCGACATCAAGGCGGGTTTCCAGCGCCTGGACCGCGCGGAGACCGATCCGACGGGCAAGGCGATCCTCGGCACGATGATCAGGAACATCCGGGTGGCCGAGGACACCCATAACCTGCTGAGCCAGGACACCGGCATTCCGATCTACAACGTTGCGATCGGGTCAGGCGTGGAAGTGGACGGCTACGCGCTCAAGCGCGCGATCGTGAAGGGTTGCGAGCGCGCCACCCGTGAGCACCCGCTGCGCTCGTCGGTGGTGCATCCGGTCACGCGGCGCAACGAGCACACCTCGTGCGGACGTGCGGTGCCGGTGGTAAACATCGACTTCGTGCAGGACGCCGAGACGCTGTCGATCGAGATGATCCCGAAAGGCTCGGGCTCGGAGAACAATTCCTGGCTCAAGATGGCGGTGCCGGCGGACGGCATCGACGCCATCAAGACGTTCGTGATCGATTGCGTGCTGGAGGCGGGCGGCAAGACCTGTCCGCCTACCATAGTCGGCGTCGGCGTCGGCGGCACGGCGGATCTCTGCGTGCATCTTTCGAAGGTGGCCGCGACCCGCCCGCTCGGCTCGCAATGTGACGACCCGGAAGGGGCGAGACTGGAGCAGGAATTGAGCCGGGCGGTGAATCAGCTCGGCGTCGGCCCGCAGGGTCTGGGCGGCGATTCGACTTCGTTCGCCGTTCACGTCGAGACCGCCGCCACGCACATCACGATGAACCCGGTTGCCGTCAACATGCAGTGCCATTCCGCGCGCCGCGCGCGCGCGACTTTTACGCCGCGCGGGCTCGAGTACGGGTTCTGAGCATGGCGCACCACGATTTCAACATGCCGGTGACGGAAGCGCAGGTGAGGACGCTGCGCGTCAACGACACGGTGACGCTGAACGGGACGCTCTACGGCATACGCGACGCGACGCAGATCCACATGTTCGACCACGGCCGCAAGACGCGCTTCGACATGAACGGCCAGGCCGTGATCCATACTGCGCCGAACGTCAGATGGGTGGGAGAAACCAAAGCGACGCCGTGCGGTTATGCGCCCATCTGCATCGGCACCACGACGAGCGCGCGCATGGAACGCTTCACCCGCCCGCTTATGCGCGATTACGGCGTGCGCGTCGTGATCGGCAAGGGCGGGCTCGCGCAGGGCTCGCTGGACGCGTTTTCCGAGCTGGGCGGCGTGTATCTCGCGGTCATCGGCGGCGCCGCAGCCCTGGAGACGACGTGGGTCGAGGCGATCGAGGACGTCGACCTCGACGATCTCAATCCCGAGTCGCTGTGGAAATTCCGGGTGAAGGGCTTCGGGCCGCTGCTCGTATCGATGGACAGCCACGGCGGAAGCTTGTACGCACAGGTGAATGAAGCGGCGCGCGCAAGGCGCGCCGCTGCGCTGGCGGCGCTCGGCGTGAAAAGCTGATCGTGCCGGTTAAACCCGATTCATGTCGCCGGCGGTCGAGTTACCAGGCTCTTCATTGATTTTTTTGAAATACGAAATACCAGGATGGTGCAGGGGCTCCGCGTAACGCTCAATCAATGAAAACCTTTCGTACCGATATGCTCATCCTCGGCTCGGGCGGCGCGGGGCTCTTTGCCGCCCTGCACGCGCACCAGGCCAATCCCGAGCTTTCCATCACCGTGGCGGTGAAGGGGCTGTTCGGCAAGTGCGGGTGCACGCGCATGGTGCAGGGCGGCTACAACGTCGCGCTCGCCGAAGGCGACTCGGTGGAGCGCCACTTCATGGACACCATCGAGGGCGGCAAGTGGCTCCCCGACCAGGACCTCGCGTGGCTGCTGGTCAGCGTTGCGGTGGAGCGGGTGCACGAGCTGGAAAACGAGCTCGGCTGCTTCTTCGACCGCAATCCTGACGGCACGATCCACCAGAAGGCGTTTGCCGGGCAGACCTTCGACCGCACCGTGCACAAGGGCGATCTGACCGGCATCGAGATCATCAACCGCCTTGCGGAACAGGTGTGGGCGCGCGGCATCCACCGCCTTGAAGAGCATCGCGCCGTGGAACTCATCCGCAACAAGGCGGGCGATGCCATCGCGGGCGTGCTGATGATCGACATCCGCACCGGCGAGTTCGTGGTCGTGCAGGCGCAGGCCGTGCTGCTGGCCACCGGCGGCGGTCCGACCATGTACAAGTACCATACGCCTTCGGGGGACAAGACCTGCGATGGCATGGCGATGGCGCTGCGTGCGGGGCTGCCGCTGCGCGACATGGAAATGGTGCAGTTTCACCCGACCGGGCTGATCGCCGGACCGCACACCCGCATCACCGGTACCATCATCGAGGAAGGATTGCGCGGCGCCGGCGGCCATCTCCTGAACGGGGCGGGCGAGCGCTTCATGCACCGGTACGACCCGCGCGGGGAGCGGGCGACGCGCGACATCGTGAGCCGCGCGATGTTCGACCAGATGCGCGCCGGCAAAGTCGGCCCGCGCGACGGGCTCTACATCACCATGCGCCATCTCGATCCGGCCATGGTGCGGACGATGTTCAAGGGCATGGTGGAGCGCTGCGCCGACTGCGGCTTCGACCTGGTGTCCGGGTTGGTGGACGTGGTGCCTACCGCGCATTACATGATGGGCGGCGTGGTGTTCGGAACGGATTGCAGCACCGACCTGCACGGGCTCTTCGTTGCAGGAGAAGATTCGGGCGGCGTGCACGGCGCGAATCGCCTCGGCGGCAACGGCGTGGCGAACTCCACGGTTTTTGGTGGCATCGCCGGCGATGCGATAGCGCCGTGGATCCGGGCCAGCGGAAGCCACCAAGAGCCGGACGCGGGCGCGATCGATGCAGCCCTCGCGCGCTGTCGTGCTCCGCTGGGCAAGCCACCCGGCGACCTCAACGAAATACGCGAGCGGCTCTACGATCTCATGTGGGACGATGTCGGCATCATTCGCAACGCTGCCGGATTGACCCGGGCCGAAGGTGCGCTCGACGAGCTGGAAGCGCGTCTCGATGCGACCGGCGTGTCCGGAGAGAGCCTGGCGTTCAATCTGAGCTGGCACGACTGGTTGAACCTCAAGAATCTGATACTGGTTTCCAAGGCGATACGCTTTGCGGCGATGGCGCGCGAGGATACACGCGGCGCGCACTTCCGCGAAGACCATCCCGACGTCAAGGACCTGGGGAATTCCCGCTATACGTGCGTGACGCTGCAGGGCACGCGCATGGATCTCAGCATGCGGCCGGTACGTTTCACTCGGGTGAGGCCCGGTGAAACGTTGTTGAAGGAACCCGCTGTCACCGCCTAGATCCTGCAATCGCGGCGTTGCGTTGAGCTCAATATCGACAGGGAGGCGGCTCATGCGAAACCACATGACGGCGGCAAGGGAAGGCGCGGGGCAGTCGGGCACGCGGCTCGGTTAGCGGATACCAGCCGTGCCCCAGCTTTCCATAGCGGAGCTTGACCGGCTCGTCGCCCGCGCACTCGTAAACGCCGGCGCATCGACCGCCATGGCGCAGACTACCGCGACGGCACTGGTCGCGGCCGAGGCGGAAGGACTGAGCGGCCATGGCCTGTCGCGTGTGGCCCTCTACTGCCAGCACCTGAAGGAAGGACGCGCCCGTGGCGCGGCGAAGCCGAAACTCGTGTGCGAGAAAGGCGGCGCGTGCCTGATCGACGCGGGGGGCGGGCTCGCCTTCGAAGCGGCCGCGCTGGCGGCGCGGGAGGCGATTGCGCGCGCGAGGGTGCACGGCATCGCGTTCGCCGGCGTGCGCAACAGCCATCATTTCGGCGCGGCGGCCTACCATCTCGCGCCCGTGGCGAACGCCGGCCTCGTCGGACTGGCGTTCACCAATTCGCCCGCCGCGATCAACGCCTGGGGCGGCAAGCGGCCGTTCTTCGGCACCAATCCCATCGCTGCCGTGTTTCCGCGTCGCGAGAAGACGCCTGTCGTCATCGACCTGTCTCTCACCGAGGTCGTGCGCGGAAAGATCATGCTCTATGCCAAGGAGGGGAAACCGATCCCGCTCGGCTGGGCGCTTGATCGCAACGGTCAGCCGACGACCGATCCGCAGGCCGCGCTCACGGGCAGCCTCGCCGCGATCGGCGGCGTGAAGGGCACGATGCTGGCGTTGATGGTCGAGCTGCTGTGCGTCGCCCTGACCGGCGCGGCATTCAGTTTCGAGAACGATTCGTACTTCGAGCCGGGCGGAAAACCGGACATCGGCCATGCCCTCGTCGCGATCGATCCCGCTGCGCTGGCCGGCGCGGATACCTATTACACGAGGCTCGAAGCGCTCGTCGACAGCTTGCTGCGGGACGATGGCGTCCGCCTTCCCGGCGCGCGGCGCGAGCTGGCCGCGGCGAAGGCGCGAGCCGCAGGCATTGCGCTTTCCGACGCGCTGCATCGCGAACTCCTCGAGCTTGCACGGTGAGCCGCTGCTGAAGCCTCGGGCGCACCACCCTTATGCGCTCGCCGTACACGGGGGCGCCGGCACGCTCCGCCGCAAGGATATGAATGAGACGCGCGATCGCGCTTATCGCGCAGGCCTGACCGTCGCTTTACGCGCGGGCTACGCAGTACTCGAAGCCGGCGGAAGCAGCGTGGATGCAGTCGTGGCCGCGGTAGTGGAGCTGGAGAACTCGCCGTTGTTCAATGCCGGACGCGGTGCGGTGCTGAACAGCGACGGCGAGCACGAGTTGGACGCGGCGGTCATGGACGGCGCAACGGGCGCCGCCGGCGGCGTCGCGGCGGCGAAGCGGATCAGAAACCCCGTGTTTGCGGCGCGCGCGGTCATGGAACGCACGCCGCACGTGTTGCTCGCAGGCCCGGCCGCAGATCGCTACGCGCGCGAGGCCGGAATCCCCCTCGCGTCGCCGGATTACTTCCGCACGCCGGAGCGTGCAAGAGCGCTCGAACGTGCGCGTGCGCGCGGCGCGACGAGCGCCGCCGAGCGGCATGGCACCGTCGGGGCGGTCGCGCTCGACCGCTACGGCAACCTTGCTGCCGCCACTTCCACCGGGGGCTACACCAACAAGCTGCCCGGCAGGGTAGGCGATTCGCCGCTCGTCGGCGCCGGACTCTACGCCGAGAACGCGACCTGCGCGGTCTCGTGCACCGGCCTCGGCGAAGCGTTCATGCGCGCGGTGGCTGCGCATGACGTTGCGGCGCGCATGCGCTATCGCGGCGATACGGTTACGATGGCGGCCCGGCGCGTCCTCGACCGCATTGTGGCGCTCGGCGGAGCGGGCGGGCTGATCGCCGTCGACCGCATGGGCCGCATTGCGATGCCGTTCGTGAGCGAGGGCATGTACCGGGGCATGGCCCGGAACGGGCGTTACTTGACTGCGATCTATCGCTGAGCGGTTGAGGGCACGCCGTCCATATAGTGACACGCCGTTCTTCCCTCGCAACGGCGATACCGTTATATTGCGGCATCGGTTCATCCGCAGCGGCGCGACCGGCATCGCACAGTCCGGAAGAGCGCCCTTTCGCACGCCGTGAACCCACGGTAAAACGTCAACCCGGGACGACGCCTGACATGTACAACCTGCACCTCACCGCGGAGCAGCTCGAGTTCCGCGACACCGTTCGCGACTTCGTCGAGCGGGAAATCAAGCCGGCCGCGCTGCATCCGGACCGCCTGCAGCCCTTCGACAAGCCGCTGCTGAAAGACCTGCTCGACAAGGCTTCGCAGATGGGGTTGCGGACTCTGGCGCTGCCGGAAGAAGCGGGCGGTGCGGGCGCCGATACCCTCACCACCTGCATCGTGCTCGAGGAACTGGCGGCGGGCGACGTCGATATCGCGGCGGCGCTGGGACAGACAGCGGTTCTCGCGCGCGAGATTTTCGGTGCCGCCGCGAAACTGCCGGGGCTCGAGCAGTTGCTGGCCGACTTCGCCGGGGACGATGCGTACCATCTCGCGTTCGCCGGTGCCTCGCCCGACTCGGTGGGCTGGTCCTATCATCGCCCGCTCGGTGGAGCCGAACCCGCGGGCCTGAAAGCGATGAGGCAGGGCGAGGACTGGACGATCGATGGTTCGCTCGCGTACGTGGCGAACGCGCCGATCGCGAGAATGTTCATCGTCGAGGCTCGCACGCCGCAAGGGATGAACACCTTTCTGGTCCGCCGTGACGCGCCCGGACTTACGGTGCATGACGTGATACGCGCAATCGGCAGTCCGGCGGCGGGGGGAGAGCCGGGCATCCGCTGGCACCATGGTCCCGGCGCGGTTGTGACCTTCAAAGGGTGCAAGGTGCCGGCCGCACAGATGATCCCGGTGCAAGGGCGGACGGGTGTGTCGCGCCCGCACGCCGATCCGGCGTTCGCCGCCATCAACCTCGGCGTGGGACGCGCCGCCTACGACGCGGCGGTGGAGTACGCGAAGATCCGCCGTCAGGGCGGGCGCAACATCATCGAACATCAGGCGATCGGCGGCAAGCTCACGGAGTGCGCGATGAAGCTCGAACTTGCGCGCACCATGATCTGGAAAGCGGCGTGGACCGCGGATCATCCCGAAGCGGTGGCCGACCGCAGCGTGTCCCCGCTCCCGCTGCATGTCATTGCGCGCGCCTACACCGCCGAGGCGATGCACGATGTCGCGTTGTATGCCGCGGAGTGCTTCGGCGCCATGGGGGTGATGCGCGACATGCCGCTGCAGAAATACGTGCACGACACCATGGTGTTCCTCCATTCCGAGGATACCGACACGGCGTCGAAGCTGGAGATCGCGGAAGCGCTCGCGGGATATCGGCGCCCGCTGGCCGCGTAAGGTTACGACAGGAGCAGGCATGGATTTCTCATTGAATGAAGAGCAGCGCGGCTGGCAGATGGAGGCGCGCAAGTTCGCGCAGGACGAGATACGCCCGCTGTCGCTCGAGCGCGATCAGATCGAGGGCGGTTTCGAGCCATGGGACTGGGACATCATCGAAAAAGGGTCGAAGCTCGGTTTTCGCACGCTCGCGGTGCCCAAGGAATGGGGCGGCCCGGGTGCGGACTTCGTATCCCAGGCGCTGGTGATGGCGGAACTCGCGAAGGGCGACAGCGCGATTTCGAAGGCGTTCAGCCAGAACTGGAAATGGAGCCATCTCATCGCCTCGGCCTGCACGCAGGACCAGAAGGAACGTTTCCTCAAGCCTTTTCTTGCCGACCACCGCTACGTCATGGGCCGCGGCATCACCGAGCCCAACGCGGGCTCCGACAATCGCATGCCGCCCGAGGACGATCCCAGGGCCGGCTACCGCGTGCGCGCCGTGCGCCACGGCGACGAGTGGGTCCTGAATGGCGAGAAGTGCTTCATCGCGAACGGCAGCGTCGGCTCGCTGTTCTTCGTCGATGCACGTACCAATCCCGATGTCAGCATCAAGGAGGGCGGGACGCTGTTCATGGTGCCCAAGGGCACGCCCGGGTTCCGCGTCGGCAAGATCTTCAACAAGCGCGGCTGGCGGTTCTACCAGAACGCGGAGCTGATTTTCGAGAACGCGCGCGTACCGCACGCCAACGTCGTCGGCCAGGTCGGTACCGGCTCGGTGAAGGCGGGACGCGGCGACACCACGGGCGGCGATCTCTTCGGCGACCTGGAACTCGCGGCGAACGCGCTGGGAGTGTGCGATGACGCGGTCGAACTGGCGATGCACTTCGCGCGCTCCCACAAGCGCGCCGGCAGGTATCTCATGGAGCATCAGTTGATCCAGCTCAAGATCAACGAAATGCACATGCTGACCGAGGCGCTGCGCTCCTACGTGATGCGCGTGGCGTGGCTCCATGACCGCAAGGAGCATTCCGCGAACGCCGGGCTGGTGATGAATTACTCGACCGACGTCATCCAGCGCGTCACGCGCCTCAACATGGAGATCCACGGCGCGGAAGGCTGCATGATGAGCGCGCGCGTGGACAAGCTCGTGCGCGACGCGATGGTCTGGACGCATCTCGCCGGCGATACCGTGCAGCGCGTGAAAGTCCTGAAGCGACTGGGCAAGGGCGGTCCCGCCGCAGCGGGCACGGGCTCGAGCGACTGATACGCAGGCGCCGGCGCACGGCGCTTCGCATCGCGCGGCTGTAGCGAGCGCGCTACAGCGCGTCGTTCTCACTCCACACATTTTCCGTGATCTGCTGCCTTGGCGCGCAGCAGCGCGTCCTATATCGTGTCGGTGGTTTTTTGCCATCACCTCACGCCGATGAGCCGCGCATCGGCGTCCCGACCCGAGTGTAATCAGCGATGGATCGAATCCTCAAAGTCCTTCTGCTCGAGGACGCCGCCACAGACGCGGAACTCGAAACGCGGATGCTCCGGCGAGCGGGCATCCGCTGCGTGAGCCGCGTCGTGTCCAGCGAGCGCGCCCTGCTGAACGAGCTGGAGCGCTTCGAACCGGACGTGGTGCTGTCAGATTTTTCCCTACCCGGATTCGACGGCATGTCCGCGCTCAGGCTGGTGCGAGACAGAAGGCCGGATCTGCCATACATCTTCGTCTCGGGAACCATCGGTGAGGAGCGCGCGATCGATGCGCTGCGGGAAGGCGCGACCGATTACGTTCTGAAAAGCAATCTGGCGCGGCTGCCGCCGGCCGTGACGCGGGCGGTGCGCGAGGCCGAGGCGGCGCGGCGGCGCGCGCTGCACGATCGCAAGATCGCGCGACTGAACCGCGTGCGCGCGGTGCAAAGCGGCATCAGCGCGTGCATCGTCCGCACCCGAGACCGCAGGCAGCTATTTCAGGAAATATGCAACGTTGTCGTGGAGGTCGGCGCATTCCGGATGTCATGGATCGGCCTTTGTGTCGCGGATACGCCGAGTGTGATACCGGTTGCGTGGAGCGGCGACGGCAGCGCGAACATCGAGGAGTTCATGCGGCGCCCTGCAGATGTGCTCGGCGAGCACAGCGTGATCGGCAGGGTGGTCCGGTCGGGAAAAGAGATCGTGGTGAACGACATCGACGGCGAGCCGCGCGTCGGCCGGCAGGAACGGATGCTGCAGCACGGTTGCGGCGCGATGATCGCCCTGCCGCTTGCCTCGACGGACGGCGTGACGGGCTTCTGGGTGATCTACGACGCCGAGCGTGGGTTTTTCGGCGGCGAGGAGACGCGGCTCCTCGCTGACGTGGCGGCCGACGTGTCCTATGCGCTCGAGTACATCGCGAAACAGGAAAGGCTGAACGAGCTGGCGTACTACGACGTGCTGACCGGTCTCTCCAACCGCAACCTGATGCACGAGCACCTGCGGCAGGCGCTCGCGCACGCCGCCCGCAACGAGCGCATGGTGGGCATGGTCTTCATCGACCTCGACCGCTTCAAGTGGGTGAACGACACGTTCGGCCACAGCGGCGGCGACCGGCTGCTGAAGGAAATCGCGACACGCATCGCCTCCTGCACCCGCGAGGGCGACATCGTGTCGCGCCACGGCGGCGACGAGTTCATCATGGTCCTGCCCGACCTCCCGAGCCGGGAGTCGGCCACGCCGGTCCTGCAGCGGGTCCTAGAGTCGATATCCGAGCCGGTGGCGATCGACGGCTACGAGGTGTGTGTGAGCTGCAGCATCGGCGCCGCTTTCTTCCCGGACGACGGCAGGGACGCCGAAGCGCTGCTCAGAAACGCCGATGCGGCGATGTACAAGGCGAAGGAGCGCGGCCCCGGCAAGCTGCGCTACTACGGGCACGAAGCCGACGTCGTCTAGGCGTCAGAAGAACGCGAGCGCACGGGCCTCGATGCTCTGCCGCGGTGGCGCGCCGGCGGGCGTCTGTGGATCGTTGAAGGAGGTGTGGGCGGTAAAGCGCGCGCGGCCGTCCTTCTCCGAATCGTACACCTTGAACACCAGCGCCTCGTCACGCTCCATCTCCGGGAAGTAGAACCAGCGGTGCGCCGGGCTGTAGCGCAGCCGGTAGGTCTGCCCGACGCGGTTGGGGTAGCGGCGTTCCGCGATGAGCAGATCCTCGAACGCCACGCTGTGCGCGTCGGCGATCGCCAGCGGATTGGACTGGATCGGGCGGTTGATCGCACGCCACACCTGGATGATGGCGAAGCGCCGCGCGAGCAGCCGCTCGGCCTCGTCGGGAAAGAGATCGCGCACGCGCTGCGGGCCCGACCACTCGGTGTAATCGTTGTGCGCCCACAGCACCGGCTCGCGCACGAGCTTCTCTTCGCGCTCGCCCTCGTCGCCCGAGCGCAACGTATGATCGAACACCTCGACGCGCGCGGCGCCCGAAACGCTGCGGATCAGTTCGGCGACCTCCGGATAGTAGACGGACCTGAGTTCGCCCGGGTCGAAAAAGTCGCGCACTGCGGTCTCGTGCCGGACGAACGTGAAGCCGTTCTTCTCGAGGGTGAAATCGCTGGCGCGAAGGCGGCCATTTCCGACGTGGACGTCGCGCCATTCGATCGTCCCGGAGGCGCGACGGCGGATGTTGTTCGGGCCGAACGTTTCGTTGACCAGCTTCTCGCCGGTATCGACGGTGTAGGGTATCTGTGCCAGCACGCTGCCGCGCGCTGCAGGCTCGGTGTGCGGATTCATCGACGACTCCCGAGGGCGGTTAATGCGACGATAGAGAGGGACGCGGCCCGACAGGCCCGGCTACGCCAGCCCTTCCACGATGCGGATATCGCGCTCCGCGCCGTTGCCCAGCAGCTTGAGCGCCTCCTGGTACGCGGGGCTGTCGTGTGCGGCGGTTGCGTGCGCGACGCTCGGGAATTCGATCACGACCACGCGCTGGCTGAGACCGCGCTCGTAGGTCTGCGCCGGATTGCCGCGCACCAGGAATGTGCCGCCCGCTGCCTGAACGGCGGGGCCGGCGAGCTTGGCGTACGCCGCGAGCGCGTCGGGATTGCTGATGGAACGATAGCAGGCGATCCAGTAAGCCTTGGCCATGTTTTCCTCCGTTCAATCGATTGCGAAACAGTAGAGCAGCCCCGCGCCGCCGGACATGCGCAGCGCTTCCAGGCTGCAGCCGCGCGAGGGATGCGAAGAGTTCCACGAGCGCGAAGCGTCATCGTCGCGCAGGCCGATGCGGTCGTGATGGCCGACAACGGCCTGGCCGGCGTCGCCGCTGCGCCAGTTGTTGCAGGTGCGGTCGTCACTGCCGTGGAACGCGATGCCGTCCGGCTGCGAACCCGTCAGGATGTCGTGCATGTTGGGCTTGTCGCCCCGGCCGTTCACCTTGTCCCATTTCTCGGTGAGCGCGGTGTCCTTGTTGATCTTGTTGTTGGGGCTGTGCAGGTCGTCGATGTCCTTCGCGATGACGACGCCCTTGGCGTTCTGCCATGGGCCCCTGCCGACGCGCTCGCGCGCGTGTATCGCCGGCTGGTCGCCCCAGGCGCTCTGGCTCAAATAGGCCCGCCAGGTACGAAAGCCCGCACCGGCCGCCGTGGCGAGCTTCTGGCAATGCCGGTCGGCGCCCGCGAGCCCGCCGAAGTTGGCGCCCTGTCCATTGCCTTCGCTGGTGATGAAGAACGTCATCCTCGCTTGCTGCGCCAGCGCCGTTCCGCCGGCGCCGGCCAGCAGGAGTGCTGCCGCCATCATGCCGATACCGATGTTCATCGTGGTGACCTCCAGGTGGTGGAATGCCCGAGCCAGCAGGCGATGGGAACCGGATTATAACCGCGCCGTGTTTGTCGCTGCGGCAAAGCGACTCTCTACCGGTGAAAGGTCTCGACGCGCAGCGGCGGACTGCCGATCTCCGCGAGCCGGTCGTCCGAATCCAGGACGTCCACGAAGACTTCCAGCGCTTTCAGCATGCCCGGCATGCCGAAATTGACGCAGGTCTGGAATATCACTTCGAGAATCTCGCGCGGTGAGGCGCCGTTGCGCAGCGCGCCGCGCATGTGCCCGCGCGCCTGCGTTTCCTCGCCGACGGCAAGGCAGTCGGCGATCATGCACAGCAGCCGTGTCTTGTCGTCCACGATGCCGCGCGCATACATGCCGCCGTAGCAGAACTGCACCCACAGACCGGCGAATTCGCTGTCGATCGCATCGAGCCACGCCAGGATATTGAGATGGTGCCGCGGCCGCAGCGTGAGGCCGCGGCCGACGGCGCGCCACCCGTGACGCTTCATCAGCGGCTCGAAGCGGGGATCCGCGACGTCTTCGGGATGCCATGTCGCGCGCTCGGCATCGTAGGAGCGCGTGCCGTCGGTTCCGTCCAGAGGCAATTGCGACTCGCGCAGCGCATCCAGCAGTCCCTGTCCGGCTGCGATGCGGTGAAAGACTTCGATCGCCGGCTCGACTACGGTGTGTCCGCCGTAGACGGTGCACTGCAGGATGATCTCCAGGATCTCCGGCGGGGGCACCTTTGCAACGAGCGCGGCGTGGATGGTGTCCTCCAGCGCGTCGGCGCTGCGCGCCATCGTGTACTGGCCGATCAGCACCAGCAGCCGCGTGCGCAGATCAAGCGCGGGCCGGGTGCCGATGCCCTTGATCGCGAAGTCCAGCCACAGCCGGGTGTAATGCTGATCGAGGCTGTCGCGCTGCGCGACGCGCCTGTCGAAACTCGTGGGTTGGAGCGTGCGTCCGGCATCGAAAATCTCGGCGCCGTACTTGGAGCGTAGATCGGCTTGCGGCATGGGTCCTCTATCAGGGCGGTTTCGGAAGCGCGCAACGCGGTGCATCGGAGAGGGGTGCGTGCGCCTTGGTATTATAGAGCTTTGAGACAGGGGGAATTCCGCGTGCCATCCACAGGGAAGTTGTCGAATTCGGTTGCGATCGTAACCGCCGCCGGCGCCGGCATAGGGGAAGCGATCGCGAAAACGTTTGCGCGCGAAGGCGCGGCGGTGGCGCTCGTCGATGTCAGTGTCGACGACCTTGGGCGCGTCGAGAAAGAGATAGCAGGCGCCGGCGGGAACGCACACGCCATGCGCGTGGATGTGACCCGCTCACAGGACGTCGCCGCGATGGTGCAGGACGTGGTGACCCGCTGCGGCACGGTCGATATCCTCGTCAATGCCGCCGGCGGCTTCCATCGCCTCGCACCGATCACGGACATCAGCGATGAGGAATGGAATCGTGTGATCGATCTCAATCTGAAGAGCACGTTCTACTGCTCGCGCGCCGTCGCGCCCATCATGATGGAGAAAAGGAAGGGGCGCATCATCAGCATTGCTTCGGGCGCCGGCATCGCGCCCAATCCCTACGCGCCGTCGTACATTCCCTACAGCGCGGCCAAGGCCGGCGTGATCGGCTTCACCAAGGCGCTGGCGCGCGATCTCGGCCCCTACGGCATCACGGTCAACACGGTCTCGCCTGGCACGACGCGAACGCCGCGGGTGGTGAAAGTCCGCGATGCGGCAAGCCTGGAACGCATTGCCGCGCAGAACCCGATGAAGGTGCTCGTCGATCCCGAAGATTCCGCTGAAGCGGTTCTCTATCTCGCCTCTGCCGAGGCGCGCTACGTCACTGGCGTCAATCTCAACGTCAACGCGGGGAACCTGATGTAGGTCGCGCCAGTGGCAATCCACCTGGCGCTTGGGCTCACCTTTTTCAATTTCGTCGGCGCCAACGCGGCGCGCGTCGTGCTCACGCTCTACGCGCTCGAGTTGGGCGCGCCGGCTTCCGCCGTCGGCCTGCTCGGCGGCCTGCTCTTTCTGTTTCCGCTGCTGCTGTCATGGCCGGTCGGCGCGCTCGCCGACCGCACCGGCGCCCGCGGGCTGCTGCTCTTCGCCTCGTGCTGCGGCGCGGTATCGCTGGTCCTGCCGTTTTTCGTGCGCTCGGTGCCCGCCTTCTACGTCGCCGCCGCGCTGAACGGTCTGGCACTCGCATTCTTTCACGTCACGCTGCAGAACCTGATCGGCACCCTGAGTCATCCGGAAGCGCGCGCGCGCAACTTCAGCAATTTCAGCCTGACCGGCGCAGTGACCAACTTCGCCGGGCCGCTGCTCGCGGGCCTCTCCATCGATCACCTGGGCTACGCGCCGGCGTGTCTGGTGGTGGCCTCGCAGTCCGTCATCGCCGTGGCGCTGCTGCTCGCCTGGGGCCGCCTCTTCCCGCCGGGACGGCCCGAGGCGCCGGTCGATGCGGGCGGGTCGCGCGCCCTGCTCAACCGCGACGTGTGGTACATGCTCTTCGTGAGCGGCCTGGTGCAGCTCGGCACCGATCTCTTCCAGTTCTACCTCCCGATCTACGGCCACTCGATCGGACTCTCCGCCTCGGCCATCGGGGCGGTGCTCGCGACGCTGGCCGTGGCCGCATTCGTCGTGAGACTGTTCCTCGCCTGGATGGTGAAGCGCATCGCGGGCGAAACGCTGCTCGCTTGGGTGTTCTTCATGGGCGCGATCGGGTTTGCGCTGGTTCCGCTGTCGGACAATGCCATCGCGCTCGGCGCCATCGCCTTCTTTTTCGGCCTCGGCATGGGGATCGGCATACCGCTCACGGTGATTCTCATGTTCAGCCGCTCCGCCGAGGGCCGCTCGGGCCAGACGCTGGGTCTGCGTCTCACCGCCAACAACTTCGTGCGCGTGACCGGGCCCATCGTATTCGGCGCAGTCGGCTCGGCCTTCGGGCTCGGGGCCGTGTTCTGGATCGTCGCGGCGATCATGGCGACAGGCGGGCTGCTGTCGCGACGGGGCTCCGCCTTGCGTTGACGCCCCTCCGCTGCATGCGGCAGAATTCCGCACACCGCCGATGAACGCGGCGCCCTCCGCAGCTTCCCCGCGGGAGCAGGAGACACCGATGACCACCACCCGCACCCTCGCCCGCTTCATCCACGACCTGAGTTTTGAAAAGCTGCCGGCCGAAGTGCGCACGCGCGTTCCGTCGCTCGTGCTCGACCTCGCCGGCATCATGGTGCGCGCGCGCCACGAGGCGGAATCGACGCCCGCAATGATCGCCGCTGCACAGCGACTCGGCCTCGCACCCGGCGCGTGTACCGTCGTCGGCGATGCTGCCGGATACAGTCCTGCAGGGGCCGCCATGGTGAACGGCACGCTGGCCCACTCGCTCGACTTCGACGACACCCACGCGCCGGGCTCGCTGCATCCCAGCGCGCCGATCGTGCCGGCGGCACTCGCTGCGGCGGAAATGACGGGCGCGGATGGACGGTCGGTGATCGCAGCCCTCGTCGCCGGCTACGAAGTCCAGATCCGGCTGAGCCTGGCGCTCGATCCCGCCGCGCACTACGACCGCGGCTTTCATCCGACCGCGACTTGCGGGGCGTTCGGCGCCGCGGCTGCAGCAGGCCGGCTGCTCGGACTCGATGCGCAAGGCCACATGCACGCGTTCGGCATCGTACTCAGCATGGCGGCGGGCTCCATGCAGTTTCTCGTCAACGGCGCGTGGACCAAGCGCTCGCACGTGGGCCACGCTGCGCTGTGCGGCCTCACCGCCGCAACGCTCGCCGCGGAAGGCTATCAGGGCGCGGCGGATGCGCTGGAAGGCAAGTGGGGTTTTCTGCATGCGTATGCGCCGGCTTCAGATAGCGGCAAGGTCGTCGCGGAACTCGGCGAGCGCTGGGAGACGCTCAAGATCGCGGTGAAGCCGTATCCGTCGTGTCGTTACAGTCACGCTGCGATCGACGGCATCCGTCAGTTGACGCGCGAGCACCGCATCCGGCCCGATGAAGTGCAAGGCCTGACGGTGGGCGTGCCGGAGCCGGGCTGGAAGATCATCGGCAACCCGGAAGCCGCGAAGCAGTCGCCCGCTTCGGTCGTGGACGGCCAGTTCTCCATGGCGTTTTGCGGCGCCGTCACGCTGCGCACCGGCGGGCTCGTGTGGGACGACTATGCGCGTCACCTGGGCGATCGGGAAACACTGGCGCTGTGCAAGCGGATCCGCACCCGCGTCGACCCGCGGGCGCAGGCGGACTTCCCGGCGGAGATGAGCGCGAGCGTCGAGATCGCCACCGCCCGCGGCGTTTTCGAGACCTACGTGCGCGTGCCCAAAGGGGAGCCGGCCAACTTTCTTTCCGCTGCGGAGCTGCGCGGCAAGTTCGACGGCCTGGTCGGGCCGTACCTGTCGCGCGAGCGGGCGGACGCGCTGGCCGACGGGCTGCTCGGGCTCGAGAACGCGCGTGATGTGGGCGCGCTACTCCGCCTGTCGCGCCCCGAAGAGAAGGTCGCCGGGCTGCGCGTCGTCGCGCGCGAGATGTAGAACGTGACCGCCGGCACGGCCGAAAGGGATAGAGCGTCGCCGCAGGACGCCCACGGGCGCGCTTACGAGGATTTCGCTGTAGGAGACGTGTACCGTCATTGGCCCGGCCGCACCATTTCCGAGGCCGACAACACCTGGTTCACGCTGCTCACCATGAACACGCATCCGCTGCACTTCGACGCCGAGTATGCGGCGCGGACCGAGTACGGGCGCGTCATCGTGAACAGCTGCCTCACGCTCTCCATCGTCGCCGGCATGAGCGTGCGCGATCTGAGCCAGAACGCGATCTGCAATCTCGGCTGGACCGACATCCGCATGCCGGCGCCCGTTTACATCGGCGACACGCTTTACGCCGAGTCCGAGGTGATCGCAAAGCGCGTATCCGCGTCACGACCCCATGCCGGCATCGTCACGGCGCGCACCACGGCGCGCAAGGGCGACGGTACCGTGGTGATGACCTACGAGCGCGCCTTTCTGGTGCCCCGGCGTGGCCATTCGCCGGCGCGGCAGGAGTAAGCCATGGCGACTTCCAGCGGGGAGGGCGGCGCGGCGGACCAGGATCGGGTCATGCTCGACGCGATAGAGCGCTTTCTCGAGCGCGAAGTGCGACCCCGCGTGCGCGCGCTCGAAGCGGCGGACGAGTATCCGCGCGAACTCGCCGATCGTATCGCTTCGCTGGGTCTCTACGGCGCAACCATTTCTCCCGAGTACGGCGGTCTCGGGCTCAGCGCAACAGTCTATACACGCATCATCGAGCGCATCGCGGCGGTATGGATGTCGCTCTGCGGGCTGTTCAATTCGCATCTCATTGCGGCGGCGGCGGTGGAACGCTTCGGCACCGCGGAGCAGAAGCGGCGACTGCTGCCGCCGCTCGCAAGCGGCCAACTTCGCGCCGGCATCGCGCTCACCGAGCCGGGATGCGGCACGGATCTGCAGGCGGTGCGCACGCGCGCCGAGCGCACCGGCGACCTCTACGTCGTCAACGGCGCCAAGATGTGGATCACCAACAGCGTGGAGGGCGATGCGCTCGCGGTGCTGGTCAAGACCGATCCGTCGGCCGAGCCGGCGCACCGCGGCATGAGCCTGCTGTTCGTCGAGCGGGCCATGGGGTACCGGGCGAGCAAGCTCAAAAAACTCGGCTATCGCGGCATCGATACCGGCGAGGTCTCATTTCACGACGTCAGGGTACCGGCAGCGAATCTCGTCGGCGGCGTGGAAGGACAAGGCCTGCAGCAGATACTCGCCGGTCTCGAGCTGGGACGCATCAACGTCGGCGCGCGCGGTGTGGGTCTCGCGCGGGCATGCCTGGAAGAAGCGCTCGCCTACGCCCAGCAGCGCGTCACGTTCGGCAAGCCGATCGCGGAACACCAGGCGATCCAGTTGAAGCTCGCCGACATGGCGACGCGCGTGGAGGCGGCGCGGCTGCTGGTCGAGTCGGCAGCCCGTGCCTACGACACCGGCGCGCGCTGCGACATGGAAGCGGGGATGGCCAAGCTCTGCGCCACCGAGGCGGCGGTGGAGAATTCCATCGAAGCGATGCGCATCCTCGGCGCCTACGGCTACTCGCCCGAGTACAACATCGAGCGCTACTACCGCGATGCGCCGCTGCTCGCGATCGGCGAGGGCACCAACGAGATGCAGCGCATCATCATCGCGCGCCAGCTCGTGAAGCGTCACGCTGTTTGAGCAAACGTCGCGATGGAATCCAGGGAGGCAATTGCAGAATTAGCAATTTCAGTGATCTTGGCCCAAGCTAGATGTTAGTGGGTTTTCGAGTCGGTGCTAGAATTGTGTTGTTTAAATGAGCGAGCAGAGTAAATCCGCATGCGAACGTTGGCATTGACCCTGGCGCAGCAACAGCGCATAGAGAAACTAGCACAGCTTGCCGGCCGCACGCCGAGATCGATGCTGCGCTTCGTCCTGCGAGACGGGCTGGATGCAACCGAACGGGACGTGCGCGAGACGATCGTGGCCGACCGGGACATCGACCGCAACGGTGCGATACCGCACCGTGAGGTAATGGCGCGAGCGCAAGCCACGATCGAGCGGCATGCGACGAAGCGCCGGCACAAAGCCGCTTGAGTGGGCGCGTTCAGCTCGGGATGCCTTTAACGCATCGATAGACTTCATCGCGAGCGAAGACATCTTTGCGGCGCAAAGGGTCGTAGAGCGTGTCCAGAACGCGCTAACGCAGATTCAGGCGTACCCAAAGATCGGCAAACCGGCTGGAGCACGTGGCCGGCGCGCTTTGGCGATACCGGACACGGGTCACATCATTAACTACCGTGAGACCCGGAACGCGATCCGCATCTTGCGCTGGTATAGAGCCCGGCAGAGCGTTGCTCGGTAACTCACTGTATGGCTGAAACGTTTTGTAACGACGCGCCATGCTGCCTCTGACCGGCGTGCGGGTGCTCGCCTTCGAGCAGTACGGCGCCGGCCCGTTCGGGACGCTCTATCTCGCGGACCTCGGCGCGGAAGTGATCAAGATCGAGAATCCCGCAGACGGCGGCGACATGTCGCGCGCGGTCGGACCGCATTTCTTCGCCCCCGGCGACAGCCAGTTCTTCCACAGCTTCAACCGCAACAAGCGCAGCATCACGCTCGACCTCGCGGTGCCCGAGGCGCGCGCCGTGCTGCACGATCTCGTGCGCGGCGCGGACGCCGTCGCCTGCAATCTGCGCGGCGACGTGCCGGCGAAGCTCGGACTGACCTATGCGGATCTGAAAGCTCACAACCCGAAAATCGTCTGCGCGTTCCTGTCCGCCTACGGCCGGGAGGGGCCGCGCGCGGCGTGGCCCGGCTTCGATTACCTCATGCAGGCGGAGGCGGGCTATTTTTCGCTCACGGGCGAGCCCGGCGGGCCGCCGAGCCGCTTCGGGCTCTCCGTCGTCGATCTCATGAGCGGGCTCGCCATGGCCTACGGCCTCGTGTCGGCACTCCTCGCCGCGCGCGCGGGCGGCGTCGGCCGCGACGTGGACGTGAGCCTGTTCGACGTGGCGCTGTTCAATCTCAACTATCTCGCCACGTGGTATCTCAACGCGGGGCTTCGCCAGGACAGGCTGGAGCGCTCGGCGCATCCGTCGCTGACGCCGTGCCAGCTCTATCGCACCGCCGACGGCTGGATCTACATCATGTGCAACAAGGAAAAATTCTGGCCGGCGCTGTGCCGCGCGCTCGATCGCCCGGAGTGGGGGGATGATCCGCGCTTTCGCACCTTCGCCGACCGCCTCGCCAACCGGCCGCTGGTCAACGAAAAAGTCGAAGCGGAACTCGTGAAGCGCAAGACGGCCGAGTGGCTGGCGGTGTTCGCCGGCGCCGTGCCCGCCGCGCCCGTGCTCGACGTCGCGCAGGCGCTCGAGAATCCATTCGTCACCGGGCACGACCGGATTTTCAGCGTGCCGCACGCCGGCGCGGCCGATGGAAACTACCGCATGGTTGCGCCGCCGCTACGTTTTGCTGCCGACAGCGCGCCGCAGCGCCCGGCGCCGGACCTGGGCGCCGATACGCAGGCGGTGCTGCAGGAGCTGGGTTACGACGCGGGCCGCATCGCGCGCCTCAAGGCGGCGGGCGCGATCTGAATCGCTGTACGCGGATTAACGCCTTCACACCTTATTCCGCGCCGGGCGCCGGCGTGCCTTCCGCAGCGACCGCGGCCTCGGCCTCGGTCCGGGGCGGCACGCCGCTGGTGCGCGCGGCGACCACCATTTCCGTCAGCCATCTGAGCAGCAACGCCGTGTATCCGCGCTGGGCGGGCTCGGTGGAAAGGCCATGGTCCGCGTCGTCGATGACGCGCGTGGTGAGCGAGCGCACGTTGCAGAGCGACGCCATGTAATTGCGGACCACCGCGCGCGGGATGATCGCGTCGTATTGCGACTCCACGATCAGCACGTCGCCGGCGAAACTCGCGCACGCGGCGAGCGCCCGGTTCTGATCCCAGGGCACGCTGCGCCGGCGGTACGCCGGCAGATCGGGGTCGACGTGGCAATGGCGCTTGGGCTTGTCCCAGTCGGCGTCCTTGTAGAGCGCCGGGGCCCGCAGCGCCAGCCACGATACCGGCCGCTGCGTCGTGAGTAGCGTTGCAAGGTAACCGCCGTAGCTGCTGCCCACCACCGCGATCGCGTCGGGATCGACACCGGGCTGATGGACGAGTGCGTCATAGGCGGCGAGCAGATCGCGCAGGTTGTCTTCCCGCGTCACCGTCTCGCGGTCGCGCTCGGTGGCGACGTGACCGCGCAGATCGAACGTCATGCAGACGCATCCCAGGCCCGCCGCTTCGCGCGCCCGCACGAGATCCTGCTCCTGGCTGCCGCCCCAGCCGTGCACGAACAACACGCCCGGTATGCGGGCCGCGGGCGCCAGCAGCGTCGCGGCCAGCCGCTGTGCTTCGACCGCGACCTCGATCTTCTCAATGCGCGTCCGCATAGGGCTCGACCAGCGCGTATTTCGCGATCCGGCCGGTATGCTCGTCCTCGCCGTTGAACTGGACGATGGCGCGCGGGGGAATCTCCGCCGCGCCGTAAATCTCCACGGTGGACGCGTGCACCGCGCGCACCTCGGGCTCCTTGCGGAAGACTTCAAGCGCCGCCACCTCCGCCGCGCTGGCGCCACCGATCCGCCACGACTGCTCCAGCACGCCGGAGCAGCGCTTGCCCTCGCTGTTGTAGCCCTGTGCGACGTCGTAATTGCGGCGTGAGGCGATGAAGCCGGGAAATTCGCCAAACGCCGCGGCGTCGTATTTGCGCGCCTGCTCCACTGCGAGCCGCGCTTCGGGCGTAAGCTCCACGTCCTGCAGGGCCTCGAATCCGCCGCGCACGACGAGGAGATCGGAGCCCCCGTACACCTCGAGGCCCTGCGCGTTCGGCGTCGTGCGCTGCGTGCCGCAGTAGCTCCCCTTGAGGCCTGCCACGCGCACCTGTCCGACGCTGTAGGTGATGACGTAATCGAGGTTCCACTCGGCCACGATGCCGTCCCGGCGCAGCGCGTCGGCACCGATGCGCTCCAGCAACTCGTCGAGTTCCTCCAGGGATGCAACCACCTCCTGGCCCATGCCGCCGATGCCGCGCGCAAGCTTGACGCGCGCCGTGCCGCGCTCCAGCACCCTCTGCGCCGCCACCCTCGCGTCCCGGGCGGTGAATGCGGAGTATCCCGGAAAGACGGCATCTCTCACGCGCGTTGCAAAGGTGTCCGACCATCCCTCCGGTGCGAACGCGTCCGGCGAAACGAGCGAGTGCGTGATGGCCTTCGTTGCGATGAACGGATGAGGCACCACGCCGCCGAAGATGTCAGAATCGTCCGCGATGCCCAGCTCGCGCGCTCGTTCCACCCCGACCAGCGTGTCGTTGGGCACGAAATAGAGCTTCCCGCCGTACCGTGCTCCGGGGTCGTACTCCCCGCCGTATTGATATCGCTTCAGCGCCGCGAGTCTCTGCGCAACCCAGGTGCGGCTCGCGCGCTCGTGGCTGCGTTCCGTCGCGGTCGGGGTATCGGTGTAGCGCACCACCGTGCCGCGTGCTTTTTCCGGCGAGATATTCTGCAAAGACCCTCCGTCGTTGTCGGGCGTGGCCCACCTCTTTCTGACAACCAAACAACGGCGAATTCCCGGCCCGGCGACTTTCCGGGGCGGCCCTGTCGCAACATGGCGACGCCTGGACTTACGCGCCCGGCATAAGAACTGTCTTGTGATTTGCGGTCTAACCGTGGTGCAGGGTGCGGACCGAGGTCGGCCCATGCCTGCAACATGATGAAAGCCCGGCGGAGCCGGGCCGTACTGGGGGATTTTAAGTTGCGCCGCCGCAGGCCGTGCCGGCAGGCCTCATCGAGGGATGCACGATAGCAACAAAGTAAAGGAGCATTTCTATGTCGGTCGGAACACTTCTGTTGATCGTTTTGATCGTAGTGCTGATCGCTGCGCTGCCGGCGTGGCCCTACAGCACTTCCTGGGGATACGGGCCCAGCGGTATCGCCGGCCTCATTGCGCTGGTGCTGCTGATTCTGCTTCTGACCGGACGGCTGTAGCGGGCGAGGACATCATCATGCAACCCATCGGAGCGCGTGGCGCGGCGGGGCACTCGCGCCTGTACGAGCGCGGCAAGATCGGCTACATCCTGCTGTGGCTCATCGGCGTGCCGATCCCCGTGCTGTTCCTGATCTATCTGCTGCGCGGGTGCACCTGACGATTCGAGGATGAGGCCCGCGCCGGGCGGGAGCCGTCCCGGTGTGCGTCAGGCGGCCAGTGCTATCGGCGCCACGCCGAGCGCATCCGCGTCGCCCGGCTCGGCAGGCGTCTCCAGGCAATTCACGACCATTTCGCCGCTGACAGTCTCGTGCTCGAGAAGCGCTGTCGCGAGGCGTTCCAGCGCAACGCGTTGCCGGGTCAGCAGCAGATCGCACTCGCGTTCGAGGTCCTTGACGATCGCGCGCGCTTCCGCAACCACTTCCGGGCATTCCGACAGGCGCCGTTCGCGGTCCGGCAGCCCCGCGTAGCTGAACGGCCCGATGCGCCTGCTGAAGCCGAACTCGGCGACCATGCGATAAGCCATGCTCGACACCCGCTCGAGGTCGTTGGCGGCGCCGGTGGAGATCGAGCCGAGCAGCAGCGACTCGGCGCCGCGACCGGCGAGCAGCATGAGCATCCGCGCGCGCCACTGTGTCTCGCTTTGCAGCACCACGTCCTCGTCGTCGGTCACCAGCGTTACACCGAGCGCGTGGCCGCGCTTCAGTATGCTTACTTTTTCCACGATGCCGACCTGCAGCAACTTTGCGGCGATGGCGTGGCCCGCCTCGTGCACGGCGATGCGATGGCGCTCTTCAGGATTCATGGCGCACTGGCCCACCGCCGCCGGCCCGCCCATCAACTGCTGCTCCAGTACGCGCTCGAAATGCATCTGCGTTACCGCGGGTGCGGCCTCCTTGGCGGCGAGGAGCGCGGCGGCATTCACGGCGTTCGCAATTGAGGCCGGCGACAACCCGCTCGCCAGGCGAGCCAGCGGCCTGAAATCGGTTTCTCCGTTGGTGCGCAGGCGCCGCGCGTAAAGCTCGAACAGCGCCGCGCGTTCCTCGACGTTGGGCAGCCCCACCGTGCAGGTGCGGTCAAAACGGCCGGGACGGATCAAAGCCGGATCGAGATTGCGCAGGTTATTGGTCGCGCCCAGCACGACGATGCCGGAGTTGGCGGTGAAGCCGTCGAGTTCGACCAGCAGCGTGTTGATGATGCGGTTGTTCTCGGTCTCGGCGGCGGAACTCGCACCGGAGCGCTTGCCGAGGCCGTCGATCTCGTCGATGAAGACGACGCACGGCGCGAGCTTGCGCGCCAGCGCGAACAGCTTCTTCACCCGCCGCACGCCCACGCCCAGGAACATGTCGCTGAAATCGCTGCCTGCGAGCGCGATGAACGGCACGCCCGCCTCACCGGCCACCGCTCGCGCGAGCAGCGTCTTGCCGGCCCCGGCGTGACCTTCGAGCACGACGCCTTTGGGCGGCATCGCGCCCAGCTCCGCGAATTTCTGCGGGTCCTTGAGGTAGGCCACGAGGTCCTGCAGCGCCTCCTTTGCTTCTTCGATGCCGATCACGTCGCCGAACCGCGTGTCCGGCCGGCGCGCCGTCTTGAACAGGCCGCTGCGCATCGGGTTCATCATGAAAATCAGCAGGCCGAGAACGAGCAGCGTGCCGATCAGCGACACCATGTTGGGGTTGTCGAGGCGGCGCGCAAAGGCGGCGAGCGGCGGCGCCGGAGGATGGACATCCCCGAGAGAGAATACCGCCGCCTCGCCCCCGGACACGCCGTCTTTCAGGATCTGCGCCAGCAGCGCGCGTTGCTGATCGATGCGCACGTAATAGCGCGTGCCGTCGTTGCGCTCCACCAGCGCGTAGTCGGCGGAAAGCCCGATGCCCTGCGCGGTGCCGCTCTGCGCATCCTGCGCGAGCGCGGTGATGCCGCGCTCCACCGCGAAGTACTGCGCCGACTCGCGCTCCATGGCGACGGCCTGCGGATTTCGCCCGCGCTGCGGGGCATGAATGGTGAACCAGACGAGCGCAAAGCAAACGGCGAGCGCCAGCGCGGCGCCGCCCAGCTTCACCGGACGGTTACGCTTGAGTAGCGATCTGAACAAGTGACCCTCCCATAGTTCAACGTTGCTGCGATTGCTGCACAAGAATGGTCCGGCGCGCGTGACGCGGCGCCTGCCGTTCTTCTCATTGCCGAGATGTTTTGACTGCGGCCGCTGCGGGCGCGGCTTGGTGTTATGCGAACAACTGCGAAGCGCGAGGTTACCCCTGTGAATCCGCTCGCGCGACGGACGTTATGGTAACCGCAATCCGCGCGCGGCGAGAAGCGTTTTCTCGCCGCGCGGAACTGCGTTTACGGCATCGTCCCGGAGTGTCGCCAAACGGCGTCACTTCGGATAGCGCTCGAGATGCGCCTGCCAGGTCGTCTTGAGATAGAGCCGCTTTGCAACAAACTCGTGCAGGGCCTTCGCCTCGCGCGGATTCCTGAATCCGCGCATCTCCAGGACCTTCTTGCCCTGGTCGTCCAGAAACACGAATACCGGCGTGTATTTGAACGAGGTCAACCGTCCCAGCGGGTCGCTCGGCGAATACTGGCCGGGCGTCTCCGCCTCGAAGACCACGAAATCCCTGGAGTAAAGGTCCTTAAGCTCCCCGCCGGAGAGCTCGCCGGTGATGTACCGGCAGGCGCCTCAGTACTCCGAGGTATAGAAGACGAGGACGTGTCGCGCGCCCTGTTTCGCCGTCGTCTGCGCCTTCTGCAGGGAATCCACGGCGTAGGGTACGCCCTTCGCTTGCGCCAGCGCGCTCGCAAGACAAAGCGCGATCAGAACTGCCAGTCGTTTCATGCCGCCTCCTGTGACCGTATACGAGCGTACCGGAAACGCGTCATCGCATCTCGCGGTGGACGAAGTCGATGATGCGATCGAGCGCCGCCATCGCCGCCGGACTGGTCGGGTCGTTGGTGATGAAGGCTTCTCCGACGCCATCGAACAGATGCAGCTCGACCCGTCCGCCGGCCTTGCGATATCCGGCGAGGAAACGCTCGCGGTCGGGCACGGGATGCGCCACGTCGGCCTTACCCTGGATGTAAATGGTGGGCGGAGTCCTCACCGGCTCGCCGCGCTCCAGCGCCCGCGTCGGGCTGCCTTCCGACATCGCGTCCTCGCTCGCCCAGTATTCGTTGTGACACTTGATCCATTCCTGTGCCTGCTTCGCGAGCGGGCCGTCCTTTTCCTTGTGCGCATACTCGTAGCGCCCCAGGGGGTCGATCACGGGCCAGCACAGCACCACGCAGCGCACCGAGGCGTCGATCTTCTCGTTGCCGGGCAGCGGCACGGCGTTGTAACGCGGCTCGTCCGGGCGCATCGCGACGATCATCGCCTGATGTCCGCCGCTGGACACGCCCAGGATACCGATGCGGTCGGGACTCGCGCCGAACTGCTTTGCGCGCGCCTTGCACCAGCGAATCGCGTAATTGACGTCGGCGATCGAAGCGGGGTAGCGGCCTTCCGCACCCATCCGGAAATCGAGCGCAACCACCACGACCCCGCTCGTCGCGAGGGGTTCGTCGGTGCCTGCATCGCTCGTGCGGTCCTTCTTGCACCAGGCGCCGCCGTGGACGTCGATGACGAGCGGGAACGGGCCGGTGCCGCGCGGCTTGTAGACTCGCGCGAGCAGCGGCTTGTCGCCGTGCCGCAGGTATTCGATGTCCTCGACGTCGATCTCGTAGCGCGACATGACGGCTGTATTCATCTAACGCTCCTTTCCGGTAAATGTCTTCACTGTCCGCGGATACCCGCCTGCTTGATCACGCGGCTCCACTGCTCGTGCTCGGCCCGGATGTGCGCCGCAAAAGCCGCCGGCGAGGTCGTGACCGCTTCCGAGCCTTCCGCGACCAGCCGTTTCACGACATCCGGCGATCGCATCGCCTTCGTCGTTTCGTTGCTCACGCGCTCGGCGACGATTTTCGGCGTCTTCGCCGGCGCGATCAACCCGTACCAGTTCACCACTTCCACCGGCACGCCGGCCTCCTTCAAGGTCGGGACGTTCGGCATCGCCGGCGCGCGCTTCCCCGGGGTCACCGCGAGCGCCCGCAGGCGACCGGCGGTTACGTGGGGCAGGGACGAAATGATAGTGGCAAACGACAGTTCGATGCGACCCCCGACGAGATCGGCGTAGGCGGCGCCCATGCCCTTGAACGGGACATGGATCATGCGCGTCCCGGTCGCGACCTGGAAGAGTTCCGTGCTCATGTGGATCGGGCTGCCGATGCCGGAGGAGGCGTAGTTGAGCTTGCCGGGATGGGCGCGGACGTACTGGACCAACTCGGAGACCGACTTCGCCGGAATGGAAGGATGCACGACCAGCGCATAACCCTGTGCGGTAACCTGGGTCACGGGCGTGAAATCGCGGACGATGTCGTAGCGCGACTTGTAGAGGATCGGGTGCACCACGGTCGTTGCGCTGATCATCGTCAGCGTGTGGCCGTCCGGCGCCGCTCCGGCCAGGATATCGAGCGCCACCAGGCTGCCGGCGCCGGGCCGGTTGTCCACCACTACACTCTGGCCGAGGCTGTCGGCGAGCTTGAGCGCCAGCCCGCGCGTGACGGTATCCATGCCGCCGCCCGCCGCAAGCGGAACGAGGATGCGCACCGGGCGTGCCGGGTAGCTCTGAGCCTGAACGCATGCCGTCACCAGCGCACCGGCGATCAGCAGGCTGCCCGCCACGATCGAAAACTTCATGGATTCCTCCTCGGCGTTATGCCCTCTACATGTTTTTGCGTTGTTTTTCCGGGGCTCATGGCGATCGCGACGTAGCATAACGGCGCGGCGGGTGCATTTCCAGCCCTCGCGCGACGCGAGGGCGCCTGCTCCTCCGCCCGGACCATTGTGCGGGCTGACTGTGCACGTATTTGACTGTTAGCATAACGATCCCGCGTGCGGGGACGCGTGTGGGCCATCAATTCCCGGGCAGACCTGAATGAAGCGAGCAAAAGCAAAGAAAACCCAGAAAGGGCCGGCACAACGCAAGTCGGCACCATCCAAAACCAGGAAGTTCGTTTATTCGTTCGACGAGATCCGGCGTGCCGAGCGTGCCGCTGGATCGTGGGACGGCGTGCGCGCGCTGCTCGGCGGGAAGGGCGCGAATCTGGGCGAGATGACCAAGCTCGGGTTGCCGGTGCCGCCGGGTTTCGTGGTGACCACCGAGGCGTGCAAGGCGTTCCTCGCGAGCGGCGAGAAATCTCCGCAGGGGATGTGGGAACAGGTGCAGCGCGCCGTCGCAGCGCTGGAGAAGACAACCGGCAAGAAGTTTGGCGATCCCGCGAACCCGCTGCTGGTGTCGTGCCGCTCCGGCGCGAAGTTCTCCATGCCGGGCATGATGGACACCGTGCTCAACATCGGTTTGAACGACGAGGTGGCGGCGGGGCTCGCGAAGCTGACGGGTGACGAGCGCTTCGTCTATGATGCTTACCGGCGGCTGGTGCAGATGTATGCCACCGTCGTGCTCGATGTGCCGTCCAAGCCGTTCGAGGCGCTGCTCGAGCAGCATCGCTCGCGGCGCAGCGTCTGGAACGATGCCGATCTGCCGGCGGAAGACCTGAAGGCCATCACTGAAGGTTTCAAGCAGATTGTGCAGGAGAGGACCGGCCGCCCCTTTCCGATGCAGGCGGTGGAGCAGCTCAGGCTTGCCACGATGGCGGTGTTCCGCTCGTGGAACGGCAAGCGGGCGTTCGACTACCGCAAGGCCGCCAACATCCCGCACGATCTGGGCACCGCAGTCAACGTGGTGACGATGGTGTTCGGAAATCTCGGCGCGGACTCGGGTACGGGTGTCGCGACCACGCGCAACGTCACCACCGGCGAGAACGCGCTCGAGGGCGATTTCCTCATGAACGCGCAGGGCGAGGACGTGGTCGCCGGCACGCGCAAGACGCTGCCCATCGCGGATCTCGAACGCCTCATGCCGCGCGTGGACAAGGAACTGAAGCGCATCGCGCGCACGCTGGAGAAGCACTATCGCGAGGTGCAGGACATCGAGTTCACCATCGAGCGCGGCAAGCTGTGGATGCTGCAGACACGCGATGCGAAGCGCACCGCGCAGGCGGCGATCCGGCTCGCTGTCGATCTCGCGAAGGAGAGACTGATCAGCCGCGAAGAGGCGGTCAGGCGCGTCAAGCCCGAGCACGTGGATTACTTCCTCCATCCCCAGCTCGAGCCCGGCGCTCGCAGCGCCGCGAAGGAGAAAGGCGCGCTCATCGCCACCGGTCTCAACGTCTCACCCGGCGCGGCGATCGGTCAGATCGTGTTCGATGCCGACACCGCCGAGCACTGGGCGCACAAGCTCGAGAAAAAAGTGATCCTGGTGCGCGCCGAAACGCGGCCCGACGACGTGCACGGCATGCTCGCGGCGCAGGGCGTCGTGACGAGCCGCGGCGGGCGCACCAGTCACGCCGCGCTGGTGGCGCGCCAGTTCGGCATTCCGACCGTGGTCGGCGTCACAACGCTGGAAATCGACCCCGATCGCCGGCAGATGCGCACCTCGGACGGAAAAGCGTTGAAGGAGGGCGACTGGCTCACGATCGACGGCGGATCGGGCGAAGTGTTTTCCGGCGAAGTCGAAACGGTCGTGCCCGATGTGACCGATCCGTATCTGGTCGAGCTGCTCACCTGGGCGGATCGCATCCGCAAGCTTGGCGTGTGGACCAACGCCGACTATCCGCGCGACGCCGCACGCGCGCGCAAGTTCGGCGCGGAAGGGATCGGGCTGTGCCGCACCGAGCACATGTTCTTCGAGGCGGAGCGGCTGCCGGTGGTGCAGAGCATGATCCTCGCCCGCAACGCCGAGGAGCGCGCCGTCCATCTCGCGAAGCTCTTGCCCATGCAGCGCGAGGATTTTCGCGGACTGTTCGAGGCGATGGACGGGCTGCCGGTGACGATCCGGCTGATCGATCCGCCGCTGCATGAATTCCTGCCCAACCACGGCGAGCTGCAGAAGGCGATCGTCGAGCTGGAGACACGCATCAGGCTCAACGACGGTGATGCGGCGGAGCTCGAAAAGGAGCTGCAGGAAAAGCGCCGCGTGCTCGACAGCGTGGAGGCGCTGCGCGAGCAGAATCCGATGCTGGGGCTGCGCGGCGTGCGTCTCGGCATCCACATGCCGGAACTGGTGCGCATGCAGATGCGCGCGATCATCGAGGCGGCGTGCGAGTGCGCGAAAAAGCGCATCAAGCTGAAGCCCAAGATCATGATCCCGCTCGCGGCCACCAGCCGGGAATTGCAGGTGCAGCGCGAAGTGCTCGAAGACGAGGCGCGCAAGGTGATCGCGGAGCAGGGCATCAAAGTGCCGTACGAGTTCGGCACCATGATCGAAGTGCCGCGCGCGGCGTTGATCGCCGACCGCATCGCCGAGCACGCGCAGTTCTTCTCCTTCGGCACCAACGATCTTACCCAGACCACGTTCGGCATCTCCCGCGACGACGCGGAGACCGGATTCCTGAGCGAGTACCTGCAGAAGGGCATCCTCGAGCGCAATCCATTCGCGACGCTGGACCAGGCCGGGGTGGGGCGGCTCATGGAAATCGGCGTGAAGCTCGGCCGCCAGCGGCGCGCGAATCTGGAAATCGGCATTTGCGGTGAGCACGGCGGCGATCCGGCGAGCATCGCGTTCTGCCACCGCGCCGGGCTCGATTACGTGTCGTGCTCGCCGTTCCGGGTGCCCGCGGCGCGGCTGGCCGCCGCGCATGCCGCCCTCGACGGGCGGTCCGGCAAGCCTTAGCGCGTCTCAGTAGCGCGCGACACGATTCATCCATGCGCGTGCGCTGCATCGCCCACCTCGACATGGACGCCTTCTACGCGTCCGTCGAACTGCTGCGCTATCCGGAGCTGCGCGGCAGGCCGCTCGTGATCGGCGGGCGGCGCGCGAGCGAAGGCGCGGGTGACATACCGACACTGCGCGACTACAGCGGGCGCGGCGTCATCACCACCGCCACATACGAAGCGCGTGCTTTCGGCGTGCACTCGGGGATGGGGCTCATGAAAGCGGCGCGCCTCGCGCCGGACGCGCTGCTGCTGCCTGCGGATTTCGACGAGTATCGCCGCTACTCGCGCCTTTTCAAGGAAGCGGTGCGGACGGTCGCGCCGCACATCGAGGATCGCGGCATCGACGAGATCTACATCGATCTCACCGAACTGGTGGACGCCGCCGCGGCCGACGGGCCGCCCGACCCGTGGGCCCGAGCGCGCACCGTCGCGCTCGACATCCAGCGCGCAGTGCGCGACGCCACCCGACTCTCGTGCTCGATCGGGGTCACGCCCAACAAGCTGCTCTCCAAAATCGCTTCGGAAATGGACAAGCCCGGCGGCATCACCGTGCTCACGGAGGCCGACGTGCCGGCGCGCGTGTGGCCGCTCGCAGTGCGCAAGGTGAACGGCATCGGCCCGAAAGCGGCGGCGCGGCTCGATGCGCTCGGCATACGCACCATTGGCGAGCTGGCGCGGGCCGATCCCGCGCTTCTGATTGCGCAGTTCGGAACGATCTACGGGCGCTGGATGCACGAGGCGGCGCACGGCCGCGATGAGCGACCGGTCGTCATCCACAGCGAGTCGAAGTCGATCAGCCGCGAGACGACCTTCGAGCAGGATCTGCACCCGGTACACGACCGGGACCGGCTGTCGCAGGTTTTCACCGAGCTGTGCGTCCACGTCGCCGCCGATCTCGCGCGCAAGCACTACGCCGGCAGGACCATCGGCCTCAAGATCCGCTACGACAATTTCAAGACCGTGACGCGCGACCGCACGCTCGATGTGGCGACGGCGGACGCGGCCACCATACGGCGGGCGGCGGGCGAGTGCCTCAAGCGCGTGCCGCTCGACCGGCGCATCCGCCTGCTCGGCGTGCGCGTCGGGGGGCTTACCCGGCACGCGAGCGATGCGAATCCTGTCGCGCCGCAAGAGGCGCCGGAGCCGACGCTGCTCGATTGAACGGCATCATCGAGCCTTCGCCATCGCGTAGGCTTGATCGACGGTGCGCATCGCGCGGTAGCAGTCCGCGGGTCCCGCTGCGGGCGGCTCGCCTTTCTGCCAGCGCGCGAGTGCGTCGCGCAGCGCGACCGCAGGGAGCGGTTCCGCGGGCGGCCCGGCGAGTTCCTGCGCCCCGGAGGCGGTTACGCAGGCGAGTGCGCCTTCGCGCTGCTGCAGCAGCGCGTCGCGCCCCGCGAGCTTCCATTCCGCATCGGCGCCCTTGCCGGGAAACGTATTGCCCACCTCGATGGTCGCGAGTATGCCGCCCGGCGTGCGCAGGAGCAGTGTCGCGTAGTCTTCGACCGGCGCACCATGCGCGCGGCTGCTCAACTGCACGCCGGCCACCTCGGCGTCCCCAAACAGATAAAGAAACGCGTCGATGCCGTGCAGGCCGATGTTGCGCAGGCAGCCGCCGCCCGCCACCGCCGGGTCGAGCATCCACGGCGCGCCCCATGCCACGTAGCGCGCCGAACTGCCGCGGTTGGAGCGAAAGTAGAAGTGCGACACCGGGCCGAACGCGGCCTCGTCCAGCATGCGCCGCGCGTGCGAGACGAAGGGATGGTAACGCTGGAAGAGCGGCACGGCGGCGAACGCGCCACGCGCCGCCGCTTTTTCAGCCACGCCGCGCACCTCCTCGGCGTTGACGCCCATCGGCTTTTCCATGAGGAAGGGACAGCCCTCCTCGATGAGAAAGTGCGCGATTTCCGCCATGACGGCGTGGCGGCCCAGCGCCAGGACGAAATCGGGGCGGGTCTTCGCCAGCATCTCCCGGTAATCCCCATAAACCGGCGGATCGCCCACCTCAGCCGCCCGCTGCGCCGCGCGCGCGGTGTCGGGATCCTGGACGCCGACCACCCGCACTTCCGGCATGCATGCCAGCGTCTTCAGGTACGCGGCGTCGTGCAGCGCGTGCCAGTGGCCGACTTCGATGGCGGCAATCCGCAACGTCATGGCTTCAGCCTAGCACAATGTCCGCACGCGTCGCCGCAGTCTGACAACCTTTGCCGGCGGCGATGGTCCATTCGCAGGAGGGACACACTTTGCCGACGCGCCGCCCCGAACTCGATGCGCTGCGGGGACTGATGCTGGTCCTCATGACCATCACCCACGTCCCGACGCGCTACAGCACGTGGCTGAGCCAGCCGTTCGGCTTCGTGTCCGCCGCCGAGGGGTTCGTGTTCCTTTCCGCCTACATGGTGGGCGCGATCTACACTCGCCGCGCCCTCGAGGCCGGGACCGGCGCGATGCGCCAGGCGTTGTGGCGCCGCGCCGGGCTGGTATGGGTATGCCACGTCGGCATGCTGCTCTTTCTTTTCACGCTGATCGCGAAAATCGGCCTCCGCACCGACCGGCGCGCGATCAAGAACCTGATCTCGTTCTATCTGGAAGAGCCGATCGACGCGCTGTGGACCGGGCTCGCGATGATCTACAACCCGCCGCTGCTCGACATCCTGCCGATGTACGTGGTCTACATGCTCTCGTCGCCGCTCGCGCTGTCGCTCGGACTGCTGCGCAACGGCTGGTACTTCGTGATGGCGGGGAGCCTCACGCTCTGGGCGCTCGCGCAACTGCAGGTGATACAGCCGCTCTACAAGATGTTCATCCACGCCATCGAGCCCAAGATGCCGTTCCACCAGACCGGCGCCTTCGATCTCTTTTCGTGGCAGTTGATCTGGATACTGGGCATGTGGATGGGCTCGCGGCGCGAGGCGATCCCCGCGCGGCGCGCGTTTCCCGTCTGGCTGGTGGCGTTCTCGATCGCGTTCGCGGTGACGTGCCTGGTGTGGCGGCACGCGATCGGGCAGGCGCCGTTCGGCTCGCTCGCCGAATTCAACCGGCTGTTCGACAAATGGCACCTGGGGCCGCTGCGCCTGCTCAACTTCTTCGCGCTGCTGGTGGTGGCGATCCGCTACGGACCGTATCTCCTGCGCTGGCGTTATCCGGTGCTGGAGACGCTGGGCCGCGCCTCGCTCCCCGTGTTCTGCGCGCACGTCATCATCGTGCTGCTGGTGATCGCCATGCTGGGGGATCGCATCGGTCCCACGCCGCTGTGGGCCGAGACGCTGCTGCTCGTCTCGACACTGGTCGGGCTTTACGCGGTGGCGCTCTTCAGCAACCGCATGGATCGCGAACAGCGGTCGGCGCCCAAGACGCAGTCCGGCGTCAGTGCACGAACGGGCGGATGAGGGTGCGCCAGAGCGCGTAGCCAGCGCCGTTCAGGTGCAAAGCGTCCTGCGCGTAGAGTTCGCGCCGGGGGGAGCCGTCCGCCGCGAGCATCGGCGTGAATACGTCGATATAGGCCACGCCGGGATGGGAGGCGGCGTAATCGCGCACCAGGCGGTTGGCGGCGCGTGCTCGGTCGATGAGCGCGCGCCTCGCGGGACTGGGCTTGATCGAGATGAAGGTGACCCGCGTCTCCGGCAAGCGGCCGTGCACCCCGTCCGCGAACGCTTTTACCCGCTCCAGGACCTCCTCCGGGGTGCTGCCCTCGGCGAGATCGTTGTCGCCGGCGTACAACAGCACGGAGCGCGGCCGGTACTTGATCACCAGCCGGTCGAGCAGCCGCACGCAGTCGCTGAGCCGCGAGCCCCCGAAACCGCGCTTGATGACGCGCGCCCCCTCGAACTGCGACTCGAGGTTGTCCCAGAGGCGGATCGAGGAGCTGCCCACGAACAGCACGCCGCCGGGCTCGGGCGTCTTCTTGAGGTCCGCCGCCGCGAATGCCGCGAGCGCGTCTTCCCAGCGCGCCTCGTCGGCCGCCGCGCTCTGTGCGGCATGTGCCGGCACGCTCCCCGCGCACATCGCCGCGCAGAGACCCGCCGCACCCAGAAATCGCCGAACGTCCATGGTGATCCTTAATCCACTCGGGATGGACCGCGCCGGAAAGTGGGGCTCCGGCAAACTTACGTGAAACTTACTACAACTTTTCGCCGCCGGGAAGGTTCTAACCGCTATCCGAAAGTTCCCGAGGAGGTTTCCGTGAATGCCGAATACGTGATCATGTTGCTCATGGCGCTGGGCATCGCCAACGCGCAAGCCAAACTGCCGCAGCCTACGCCGGAAGAGCAGGCCGCTGTGGAGAAGAAAAAGGCGGCGCAGCAGGCGCAGCTCGAAAAGGAAAAGAAACTGCTCGAAGCGGCGCAGGACCGGGTGGTTCAGCACTACCGCAAGGAAAAAGGCGGTGCGCCGGCGGCAGGCGGGCCGCGTCCCGAAACCGAGAACATGCCGAAGACGGCCAAGGAACTGCCCGGCGGCGTCGGTCCCAAGCCGACGCAACCCCAAAGCGGCGAGGCGCACTCCGCCCCGGCGAAATAGCCTCGTCGCCATACGCTCGTTGCGCGCCCATGGCCATGCGGCGCCCCTTGCCCCTGTACATGACTTGCCTGACCGTCGGGGTTGGAATAGATTGAGCGCTCGGTAGACAACAACAAGCGAGGTCGGGGAGATCTCGCCCCGCGCCCATGCCCCCAGGCCCCGTCAAGCGCAAGCTGACCGCCATTCTCGCCGCCGACGCAGTCGGCTACAGCCGGCATATGGCTGCCGACGAGGAAGGCACCATGAAGATCCTCTCGGCGCACCGGGCGGTCATCGACGGCATCATCGAATTCCACGAAGGCCGCATCATCAACACGGCGGGCGACAGCGTGCTCGCCGAGTTCGCCAGTCCGACCGACGCCGTGCGCTGCGCGGTGGAGATCCAGGACGCGCTGAAGACGCGCAACGACAGCCTGCCCGAGACGCGCCGGCTGTACTTCCGCATCGGCGTCAATCTCGGCGACGTCATGGTGAAGGGCGACGACCTGCTGGGCGACGGCGTCAACGTCGCGGCGCGCCTCGAGGGCATCGCCGAGCCCGGCAACATTTACGTTTCCTCCAGCGTCTACGACCAGATCTCGGGCAAGCTGGATCTCGGGTTCAGCGACATGGGCGAGCAGTCGCTGAAGAACATCGACCGCCCGATCCGGGTTTACCGCGTCGAACGGGAGGGGCGCCGGCCCCCCGCTCAGACGGCGAAGAAGCAGCGGCGCAGCGTCCTGCCGTGGGTCGCAGCGGGCGGTGCGTTTGTGGCGGTTGCTGCCGGCGCCGTCTGGTATCACGGCCACATGGAGTCGGCGCGCCAGCAGGAGGAGGCCAAGGCTCAAGCGGCCACCGCCGAAACGGCGCGCCTGCGTGCGGAAGCAGAGGCGGTGAAGCAACGCGCGGAAAAGGAGCGCGCCGCGGCGCTCGAGGCGAAACGGGCGATGGATGAGAAGCAGGCGGCCGAAGCGCGGGCGCGGGCGCAGGCCGAACTCGCGAGAGCGCGCAGCGAGGCGGAGGACGCCCGGCGCAAGGCACAGTCGGAACTTGCCGCCGCGGCGGAAGCGCGGCGTGCGGCCGAGTCGGCGGCGAAGACGGCGCCTGCACAGAAGGAGGTGATGGCCGCGCCGCGTTACGCACCGGGCGCGTGGTCCGGGCATTTTTCCTGTGCGGCATTCGAAGGCGCGCCGGCAGGAACTCTTGCCGCGAGGGCCTACGTCAGCGCCAACGCGTTCGAAGTCCAGTCGGGACAACCCGAGCAGCCCGGTTCGCTGCGCTTGACCGGCGTGCCGCACACCGATGGCTCACTGCATCTTGCGGGCATGGGCCTTTCGGGCCACCAGAAATACCGGGGCCAGGCGTACAAGGCGTCTTTCGAGGGCAAGCTCTCCGGCGAGCGCTACGAAGGCAGCGGCCGACTGGGCCGGCGCGACTGCACGCTGGTCCTTTCCCGCGCCGGTGCCGCACCGCCGCCCAGCTATCAGGGACAATGGACGGCGAACTTTGCGTGCGCCGCGTTCGAGGGCGAGCAGGCGCGGACGTTCGCGGCTGCAGTCGTGGTCGTCGGGGCAGGGTTTGAACTGCAGGTGGGAAAACCCGACCAGCCCGGCTGGCTGCAGATGAGAGGCGTTCCGCAGGCGGACGGCCGGCTGCTGCTCGCCGGAAGCGGGCTTTCCCGGCATGAAAGCTACCGCGGCAAGCCGTACAAGGCCGCCTTCGACGGCAAGGTGTCAGGCGACCGCTACGACGGCCACGGCCGGCTTGGACGCCGGGACTGTGCGCTCACCATGGCGCGCAAGTAGCCTTCAGGGATTTGCACTCCGGCCTGTCGTCAGGTTTTGCTTCCCGAGCTTTTTCGCGCGCCGCGCCGCCTTGGCGAGGCCCTTCTTGTTTTTTTGCCGCTTGCGCCGGGTCTTCAGCATCTGAGAGTGCTTCACGGTCACTGGATTCTCCTCGTGATTGGTGGCTGGCCCGTAGTGTGACCCTTTTTCATCGCCCTCGCCAATGTGGCCCTGATTCGTCAACGCGCAATCAACTGCCAATCAGCGCGTGGGTTAAAATGACGCGCCATTTTCTCCGCACACCGTCCTCATGCCGACCGCACTGGCTTCAAAGGAATTCGCCGCGCGTTTCGGCGCGGATCTGCAGAGTCTCGCAAAAAGCTGCGGCACGTCCGTTTCGTTGGTCACGCTACCGGAGCAGAACGGCGCCCGCCTGCCGCGCGCCGACTGCGAGCGCATCGACTGCATTTTTCTCGACCGCGAGATCCGCTTCAACGAGCAGGCCAACGCGGCCTACCGGGAGGCGCTCCCCGCGGCGTCCAACGTAAAGTGGGTCCATTACGCCAATTCCGGCATCGGCCAGCAGTATCTCGTGACGGAACTGCAGGCGCGGGGCGTCATTCTGACGAGTTCGACCGGGTCGAACGCCGAGCCAGTGGCGCAGACTGGAATGACCGGGCTGCTGATGCTGGCGCGGGGATTTCCGAGCTACATCCAGGGCCAGCACAAACACGAGTGGCGGCCGCTGCGCGGTGCGGCTCTACCGGACGACCTGCGCGGCCAGACCGTGCTTCTGATCGGCGTCGGCGCGGTCGGCACGGCGTTCGCCGGTTATGCGCGTGCGTTCGGCCTGAAAGTGATCGGTGTGCGGCGCAGCCCGCCGAAAGCCGGCGATC
>JBQTHU010000062.1:0-13237 GCA_052389535.1 Betaproteobacteria bacterium
CCTTATCGCGAGCGGCCCGGCTACGATTTCATGATTCAGGGCATGGGCGGGCTCATGAGCATCACCGGCGAGCGTGATGAGCTGCCGGGCGGCGGCCCGCAACGGGTCGGCGTGCCTATCGTGGACATAATGACCGGCATGTACGCATCCATCGCGGTGTGCGCTTCGCTTGCGCACCGCGAGCGCTCCGGCATCGGGCAGCATCTCGATCTCGCGCTGCTCGATACACAGGTCGCCTTTCTCGCCAACCAGGCCATGAACTACCTGGCGAGCGGCGAAGTTCCCGGCCGGCTCGGGAACGCGCATCCCAACATCGTTCCCTACCAGACGTTCGCGACGCGCGACGGCGCGATCATACTGGCGTGCGGCAACGACAACCTGTTCAACAAGTTCTGCGAAGTCGCGGGCTGCCAGCACCTCGCGCGCGACCCGCGGTTTGCGACCAACGGCAGGCGGGTGGAGAACCGCGCGACGCTCGTGCCCCTGCTCGACCAGGTTTTCGCGCAACGCACGACCCGCGAATGGGTGGAAGCACTCGAAGCCGCCGGCGTGCCGAACGGGCCGATCAACGACATTCGGCAGGTGTTCGAGGAGCCGCAGGTCGTCGCCCGCGGCATGAAGATCGAGGTCGAGCACCCGCTCGCGGGCAAGGTGCCGCTCGTCGCGAGCCCCATGCACTTTTCCGGCACGCCGCTCGAATTCAAGTCAGCGCCGCCGACGCTCGGGCAGCACACCGACGAAATCCTGCAAACCCTGCTGGGAATGAGCGCCGTGGATATCGACGGGCTGCGCAAGGACGGCGTGATCTAGGCCGGCTCTCCGTATCGCGCCTGGCGCGGGATGAGGTAGTTCCTGGCGAAGTCCTTCACCAGCAGATCGTCGTCGTTCTCGAGCGCGGCATGGAGTTCCCGCAGCAACCGCGCCGCGGCCGTTTCCTGCCAGAACCAGTCGCGGATCGCAGTGCTCGCGTGCCCGCCCGGCTGCGCGGCGCGTGCTTCGAAATAGAAGGACTTGAGGTCCTCGCACGCCAGGCGCAGCGCATCGGCGGCGGAGAGATCCGCGCGGTAGCTCGCCGTGTCGCGGCCTTCCCTTTTTGCATCGATGAACTGAACGAGTTCGGTCAAAGGAACCTGCGTAACGCCGACCGCCGTGCGTCCGCGGCGTCTCACGGCAAGCTCGTGCCACATCTGGAGTTGTCCGATTTCGTCGAGCACGGCTTCGGGCAGCGTTGCGTCGGATCGCTGCGTCACGAAGTTGACCGGGCATGCTGCGGCCTCGTCCTCTCCGATCTCGCCGCTGTCCGGCGCATCGTCGGGGAAATCTTCCAATATCGGACCCTGTTCGCGCTCCAGCAGACGCAAGGCGGCGAGCATGACGCGCTTCTGGAAGGTGGCGTCATCCGGCGCGCCCAGGGGTCGTCCCAGCATGAACGGCACCCACAGCGCCCGCGGCGGCTGCAACGCTGCAGTATGCTCGCGAACGAGACTAATCTGTACCGTCGGCACGCCGCAGTCTTCGAGGTAAACCGCCAGTGCGCCGACGACGCACGTGCAATTCGGTCAGACCGGGGTGAGCAGTACCGCGTCCACGCTATCCTGTTTCAGCAGGCCGGCGAGTGCACGCGCTTTAGGCTCGTAGCGCGTGACCGCTGAACCGGCACCCATGAAGGAGTAATGAAAATCCGCGACCGAGCCGATGAGGCCCTCGCGCGCGAGTTCCTTCAAGCGATCGATCGGAAACACCACATTCACGTCGCGCTGAAAGCCGCTGCGGTCGAAGTTGACCGAGAACTGGCTCATCGCCAGTTCCGCAGCCGGCACATCGCCGGGAATCACGCGGTAGTCGTTTCGAGTTTCGACCGTGAACGCCGGGTCGCGCTTCAAATGCAGTCCTGCGGTGGTGAGGAGCGCGACACGGCGCCGGGACAGCGGGCCACCCTGTATCCATGGCCGCGTCGCAAACTTGGGCAGCGCGGGAATTTTTCCCAGCAGGTGTTCGCGTTCCCACTCCGGCAGGTCAGCAAGTCGGACCATCGGCGCGCCTAGCGTCGATGCTGGCGGTTCATGCCCAGCACGTTGAGGTAGGCATGGCGCGCGGTGCTGACGTAGCGCTCCCGGTATTCGACGGGCGTGCCGTCGTAGGTTTGTGCCACGCGTTCGATTGCGAGCACGGGCGCGCCGGTCTTGAGGCGCAGGTGTCTCGCCACTGCGGCGGGCGCCGCCGCTGCACGAATCCACTCCTCGAGGCGCGTGATGGTGACGCCACAGCGTGCCTGATACAAAGCGAAGATCGTCATGTCGCGCTGGCGCAGCAGCGTTTCATCGAGCGCACGGCACAGCTCCTCCGAAACGGCAATGCGATCGTAGATGACCGGCGCGCCCTGCAATCGCAGGAGATTGGCGAAAGCGATGATCGAGGCGCCGGCTTCCAGCCCGAGATGATGCGCGACGTTGTCGTCTGCGGCAGCGTGCTCGAATGAGAGCAGCTCGCTCGCCGGAAATTCCTTCACGCCGCGGTCGTCCACGACGTGAAAGAACGCTTCCAGCATCGAGTCGCGGTCGTGGCGGGCGGCAAAGGTGCCGCGACCCGGCTGGCGCACCAGCACCCGCTCCGCCACCAGCTCGCCCAGCGCCTTGCGCACGGTACCGACGCTGACGCCATAGCGCTCCGCGAGCGCACTTTCGGCAGGGATCGGCGCGCCTTGCGGCCACTCGCCGTTCATCAGCGCCTGCAGCACCCGGCGCTTCACCTCCGCATAGAGCGGCCCGCTCACCACCGCGCCTGGATGCAGCCTTTCGGGTCGCGCCAGCCAGTCTTGATCCGCAATGGAATCAAAAGGTTGCTGGGCCGTGGCAGGTTTGATGCCGCGGCCGGCGGGGCTATTCATATATATGATATAGTTTGACTATAACAACAAACAATATAACATCTTCGCTCCGCGTGCAGTGCCCCCGGTGGAACCGAGCATGGTGCCCTTGGAAAGTATCGCCGCTTATCGGCTGCAAGTTGCCCTGACCAAGCCCTACCGGCTGGCGTTCGGCACGGTGCGTCACTACGACGTCATCCTCGTGATCGCGACCGATGGCGCGGGCCGCTGCGGTTTCGGGGAGGCGACGATCCTGACCGGCTACACCGATGAAACGATAGCGGAGGCGTGGCCCGTCGCGCGCGACTTTGCGGCGCACCTCGTAAATGAGTCGCCGGAAGCACGCACCGCGTCGGTGCAGGGCCTCGGCACGAAGTATCCCTTCACGGCGACGGCGTTCGGCACGGCGCTGGAAATGCTCGATGCGCCGGACCGTTTTGCCTCGCCTGCCGCCCGAGTGCCGCTGGTGGGCTTGGCGGATGCCCGGGGACACGAGGCGCTCGAAGCGCAGATCGACGCGTTGCTGACGGCCGGTTACCGAACTATCAAGATCAAGGTGGGATTCGGCGTCGCGGCGGACGCCCGCTACGTGTCCGAGGTCCAGCGGGCAGTCCGTGGCCGCGCAGGTATCCGTATCGATGCCAACCAGGGCTATACCGCGGAGCAGGGCGTCGCCTTCGTGCGGGCGCTCGATCCGCGGGACATCGAACTGTTCGAACAGCCGTGCGCCGCGGGCGACTGGGACGCGCATCTGCGTGTTGCGCGCGCGGCCGGCGTACCGCTCATGCTCGACGAGTCGATCTACGGGCTCGAGGACATCGAAAAAGCGGCCACGCTCGAATGCGCGCAGTACATCAAGGTCAAGCTGATGAAATTCGGGACGCTGGAGGCGCTCAACGCCGCGATCCGCCGCATCCGCGAACTGGGGATGCAACCGGTGCTCGGCAACGGCGTCGCGTGCGATCCGGGGTGCTGGCTGGAGGCATGCGCGGCGGCCGGGCACATCGACAATGCCGGAGAAATGAACGGATTTCTGAAAACAGAAGTCGCGCTGCTCAACGAACCGCTTGCCTTCGAGGCCGGCGCAATCACCCTGCGCCCCGGCTACCGGCCTGGTCTCGACATGGACAGCGTGCTGCGCTGTTGTGCAGACAACCTCACTAGTCGCGCGCGGGCGGTTCATAACCCTGCGGCTCGTCAGCTGCGCGCGTGAAGGCGATCACCCTAGCCGGTTTCGGCGGCCCGGAGGCGCTCGACCTCACCGAGCAACCGACGCCCGCGCCCGGCCCGGGTGAAGCGCTGGTGAAGCTCGAGCGTGCGGGCATCAACTACATCGACATTTACATGCGCAACGGGCATTACGCCCGCTCGCATACTTACAAGACACCGCTGCCCATGACGCTCGGCATGGAAGGGGCCGGAACGGTCACCGCAACCGGAGAAGGCGTGACGCGGATCAGGCGCGGCGATCGGGTGGCGTACTGCATCGTGCGCGGCAGCTACGCCGAGTACGCGGTCGTGCCGTCGTCGAAGCTGGTGCGCGTGCCCGATGAGGTGCCGCTCGAGGTCGCTGCCGCGCTCATGCTGCAGGGCTGCACGGCCCACTACCTTTCTCACTCGGCGTTCACGCTCGCCGCCGGACACGTCTGTCTCGTGCATGCGGGTGCGGGCGGCGTCGGCCAGCTGCTGATCCAGCTCGCGAAACAGCGCGGCGCGACGGTGATCACGACGGTCGGAAGCGACGAGAAAGCAGCCATTGCGCGGGAGCGCGGCGCCGACCATGTGATCTTCTATCGCAATGAGGATTTCCGCGAAGCCGTGATGCGGATCACCGGCGGACGCGGTGTCGACGTGGTCTACGATGCAGTCGGACGCGATACCATTTCGGGCAGCATCCGCAGCCTGAAGCGGCGCGGCCTGTGCATCAACTACGGGGGTGCTTCCGGGCTCGTGGAGTCGGTGCAGCCGCTCGAACTGGCGGAAGCGGGCTCGGTCTATTTTACGCGCCCGCATCTCGCGGACTACATCCACAGTGTGGAAGAGCTCGAGGGGCGCGCAGCCGATCTTTTCGCTGCTTACGCTTCAGGAAAACTCACGGTTGCGATCGACCGCATATTTCCGCTCGCCGCGGCGGCGGATGCGCACCGCTATATCGAGAGCCGCGGCACTCGCGGGAAACTGCTGCTGCAAATACCGTCGTGACGAAACAGAAAACCATAGTGACCGGGGTCATCGGGTCCGACACACACATCGTGGGCAACCGCATTCTGTCGATGGCGCTGGAGAAGGCCGGGTACACGACCATCGCGCTGGGCGCGCTCACGCCGGCGCCGGATTTTATCAAGGCGGCCATCGAAACCGATGCCGACGCCATCCTGGTTTCCTCGCTCTACGGCCAGGGCGAACTGGATTGCCGCGGCTTTCGCGACTTGTGCGTCGAAGCGGGACTCGAAGCCATCCTGCTCTACGTCGGCGGCAATCTGGTCGTCGGCAAGCGCTCGTGGGAAGAGACGCAGCAGACGTATCTCGACATGGGGTTCGATCGCGTGGCCCCGCCCGGCACGCGCGTGGAAGCCGTGCTCGAGTGGCTGCAGCGTGATTTTGCCGCCCGCGAAAGCGGCGCGCGGCGGGCCACGGCATGAAGCTTCCAAGCAATCGATCCGACACGCAATGACGGCGGCGCTCCTCATCGACTTTGGCAGCACCTACACCAAGCTCCGGGCGGTGGACGTCGCGGCGCGGCGCATTCTCGGCGTGGGCCAGGGCCCGTCCACCGTCAC
Organism: Betaproteobacteria bacterium; assembly: GCA_052389535.1. Taxonomy (GTDB): domain Bacteria; phylum Pseudomonadota; class Gammaproteobacteria; order Burkholderiales; family SG8-41; genus DSOT01. The sequence continues at coordinate 5,647 of JBQTHU010000062.1, forward strand.
CGCCGACATCACGCTCGGCATGCGGGCGGCGCTTTCCGACCTGGAACGGCGTCTGGGAAACTTGCCCCATTTCAAGTATCGGCTCGCTTCCAGCAGCGCCGCCGGCGGACTGCGCATGGTGACGGTCGGGCTGGTGCGCGAACTTACCGCGGAAGCGGCGCGTCGCGCTGCGCTCGGCGCCGGCGCGAAGCTGGTGGGCGCGTTTGCCTATCGGCTCACCGCAGCCGATATGAAAGCGATACGCGCGCTCGCGCCCGACATCCTGCTGCTCGCGGGCGGCACCGACGGCGGCAACAGCGAAGTGGTGCTCGCGAACGCGCGGCGCATCGGGGAAAGCGACCTCGCGTGCCCCATCGTGTATGCCGGCAACCGGGACGTGTCCGACGAAGCCGCGCAACTGCTGCGCGACAAGACCTCGATCGTGACCGCCAATGTCATGCCGCAGTTCAACGTGCTCGATATCGAACCCGCTCGTGCTGCGATCCGCCAGGTCTTCATCGATCGCATCGTTCATGCGAAGGGGATCGACCGTGCCGCCGCCGAATTCGACGCGGTGCTGATGCCCACACCCGCCGCCGTGCTCGAAGGCGCGCGGCTGGTGGCGGATGGCTTAGACGGCCGCGCCGGATTGGGCCCGCTCATGGTGATCGACCCGGGCGGCGCGACGACCGACGTGCATTCCGTCGCGGCGGGGACACCCGCTGCCGGTGTGGTGCCGCAGGGTCTGCCGGAAGCGCGAGTCAAGCGTACGGTGGAAGGAGATTTGGGAATGCGGCACAACGTCGCAGCCATCCTCGAAGCAGCAGGCATGACGCGCGTCGCGGAAGAGAGTGGTGTGGAGAGCGGGCGCATCGCGGAACTGGTGTCCGGATTGACACACGATGTGGAGCGCCTGCCGCAATCGCACGAAGAGTTCGCCCTTGACGCAGCGCTTGCCCGCGCGGCGGTGCGGCTGGCGGTGACACGGCACTGCGGGACCGTGGAGACGGTCTATACCGTCACCGGGCCGGTCACCGTGCAGCACGGCAAGGATCTGTCGCAGGTCGCGGCGGTGATCGGCACCGGCGGCCCGATCGTTTCGAGCCCGGATCCGCGCGGCATACTCAAGGCGGCGCTCGCCGATGCGGCTGAACCCCTGTCGCTCAAGCCCAGAACGCCGCGGCTCTTGCTGGATCGGCACTATCTCCTGTATGCCTGTGGCCTGCTCGCCACCGTGGAACCGCAGGCTGCACTGGAGCTTGCGCTCGCCAATCTGCAAACGCTGGAAGAGACGACACGTGAACGCGCCTGCTGCGCCTGAAATCAAATTACCGTTGTCGGCAGCCCGTATCCCGGACGACGTGTTCGCGCAGATGCGCCGCGACAATCTCGCGCGCTGGCCGACCGGCGCCGAAGTCGATTTCGACGCGGCGGTGGCGCGCCACCAGGCGTTGCCCAGACACAAGCAGCTCGCGTGGGTGATGCGCGAGGCGGACCGCGAGCGGCGCTGCCTCACGCAGCCCCGCGGCGGATTCGGCACTTTCGAGATGCACCGCCACCTCATGGTCACGCTCGACCGCGAAGGTCACGCCGACATCGTGCCGACCACCACCGACAGCTACACGCGCAACGAGCAGTGGCAGCTGGCGCAGAAAGGTATCGAAGAGTCGGAGCGGGCCGGGCGTTCGATGCTGAACGGCTATCCGATGGTGAACTATGGCGTCGCACGCGCCACCGAACTGGTGGACGCGATCGACAAGCCGGCCATCATGCTGACCGGAACGGCCATGCCGCGCCTGACAGGCGAGATCGGTTATGCGGGCGGCTATTCGGGCTATCTCGGCTCGGCCATTGCCTACACCACCTCCTACACCAAGGAGCTTTCGATCGAGGAGGGCATCCGCAACTACCAGTACCTCGACCGCCTGGCGTCCCTGTACCAGGAGCACGGTGTGGAGCTGCACCGGCGGCAACCCGGTTTCCTGACCGGCACCAATGTGCCGCCATCGATCGCCATCATCACCGCCGTGCTGGATTGCCTGCTCGCGGCGGGCCAGGGCGTCAGGAACTACGGGCTCGAGATGGGCGAGACGCTGCACCTCGTGCAGGACGCCGCCGCGGTGGCCGCGTGCCGGGAGGTCTGTCAGGAATACCTGCGCCGTCAGGGCTATCACGACGTGTTCACCCCGGTCACGCTGCTGCACTGGATGGGTGCATGGCCGCACGACGACGCGCAGTGCGCCGCGCTCGTCGTGTACGGCGGCACGCTCGCGGCGATCGCCGGCGCCAACAGCGTGACCACCAAGAGCGTGCACGAGGCGTTCGGCATTCCGACCCCCGAGGCCAACGCCGAAGGACTGCGCATGACGCGCATGGCGATCTATCTCGCGCGCGATATCCGGCTGGACGGACTCGCGGCGTTCCAGGAAGAAAAGGAGCTGATCAAGCGCGAAGTGCGCGCCGTCGTGGACAAGACGCTCGAAATGGGCGACGGAGACGCCGCGGTCGGTACCGTGCGCGCATTCGAAGCCGGCGTGCTCGACGTACCGTGGTCGCCCAGCCGCTACTGCAAGAGCCGCATCGTGCCGGCGCGCGATGCGGACGGCTGCCTGCGCATCGTGGATCCGGGACTGATGCCCTTCCCCCGGGAGGTGATGGAAATTCACGAGGAGAAACTGCGCCGCCGCGCCGCAAAAGAGGGCGTGCCGTTCGGCCACGAGCTTGCGGTTTCGAGCGTCTACGAGATGGCGGAGCCGGTCGCGAAGCTGCTGCCGGACAGAATCTGACGAGGCCGGGCGACGGCCATACGGAAACGTTTCGAAGCAATCTTGTTTTTGAAGGAGGTACGGAAGATGGCAAATCTGCATGAGTCTACGGATAGCGCTCGTTCCGCCGCGCCTGCGGCAGGTCGGAGCGGCATCGGCGTATTGCCGCTATCGGAGGTGGCGGGCGCGGAGATTCGCGGCGTCGATCTACGCGACGAGCTGGACGAAGCCACGATCGCCGCGATTCATCGCGCCTGGCTGGACCACTGTGTCGTGCTGTTTCGCAACCAGCATCTGTCCGATGGCGACCTGGTGCGCTTCAGCCGCCGTTTCGGCGAGCTCGATCTCGGGCCTACGATGGCATGGCAGGCGGGCGGGCAGGAATTTCCCGAGATTTTCGTCATCTCGAACGTCATTGAAAACGGGCAACCCATCGGCTTCCTGGGGAACCAGGAGGCCGACTGGCATACCGACATGTCGCATACCGCGATACCGCCGAAGGCGAGCACGCTGTACGCCATCGAGGTGCCCGCGGACGGCAGCGCACCCACCGGCTTCATGAATATGTACAAGCTGTACGAGGCCTTGCCGGACGTCCTGCGCGCGCACCTCGACCGCCTGCACATGAAGCACGATCCCGCGCACACGCTGCAGGGCGAGCTGCGGGACGGTTATGCGCCCGGGGCGTTCGAGGACGTCGATGCCGCGGAGGGGCCGGTGCACCCGCTGGTGCGCACGCATCCGGAGTCGGGGCGCAAGGCGCTCTATCTCGGTCGCGAGCGCAACGGTAGCTATCGCGCCGCTCGCATTCTCGGCATGTCGCGCGCGGAATCCGATGAGCTGCTCGGCACCTTGTGGGCGATCGTGCGCAAGGAGCAGTTCGCCTGGTATCACACCTGGCGAGTCGGGGATTACCTGATGTGGGACAACCGCTGCGTCATGCACCGTCGGGCGGCATTCAGTGCGGACCTGCGGCGGATCATGCACCGCACCCAGATCCGCGATACCGTCGCGCCGGCATGAAGCTCAAGGGCAAAGTAGCGATCGTGACCGGCGGGGCGGCCGGCATCGGCCGCGGCATCGCAGAGACGTTCGCGCGCGAAGGTGCGCGCGTCGCCATCGCCGATCGGGACCTGGCGAAGGGCCGGGAAACGGAAAATCGCATACGGGCCGGCGGCGGTGAAGCGCTGGCCATCGAGGTGGATGTCTCCAATGGCGCCTCGGTTTCCAGCATGGCGGCCGATGTGGCATCGCGCTTCAGGGGCGTGGATATTCTGGTGAATAACGCCGGCATCCGCTACGTGAAGCCGTTTCTCGACTACTCGGAAGACGAGTGGCGGAAGACCCTGGACGTGAACCTCACCGGGCTATTTCTCTGCTGTCGCGCGGTGGTGCCGCTCATGCTGAAGAACGGCAAGGGCAAGATCGTGAACATCGCGTCCGTCGCCGGCGAATATGGCCGGCCGCACCGCATCGCCTACTGCGCGTCGAAGGGCGGGGCGATCGCTTTCACCAAGGCGCTGGCGGTGGACATGAGCGGCAAGAACATCTGCGTCAACGCGCTTGCGCCAGCGCTGATCGACACGCCGCTCAACGCGCATTACGCGGCGGATGACAGCCTCGCCGGCGTGTGGGGCAAGGAATTGCTGGTGCGCCGCTGGGGCAGGACGGAGGACGTCGCAGCCGCAGCGCTCTACCTGGCGTCCGACGATTCGGATTTCGTAACCGGCACGGTACTGCCCGTTGACGGCGGCTGGACGGCCGGACTCCTGCGCGCCAACGAAATAGAGTAACGCGGCACGAATGGCCGCCGACCGTTCTGAACCGCCGGATACGGTTACGCCCGGATTATGCGGAGACTGCCGCCACGTGCGCGTCGTAAAGGGGCGGCAAGGCGCGCCCTTCTACCTCTGCCGGCTATCGGCCGTCAATCCGCGTTTTGTGAAGTATCCCCCACTGCCGGTGCGGTGGTGCACAGGATACGAGACGGCGCGCGGTTAGCGCGACTCGCCCGAGGCCCTTCAGGAAGCGCCTAATTGACGGTGATCTTCGCCTCGTTGACGATTTTTTTGTACTTCGTAATATCGGCGCGGATGACCTCGGCGAGCTGAGCCGCTGTGCCTCCGAGCGGCTCAGCGCCGAGTGCAGCCATCTTTTCCCGGATATCCGGCATCCTGGTCAGGCCGACGAAGTCGGTGTGCAGCTTGGCCACGATGTTGTCGGGCGTTCCCCGCGGCACGAGGATCGCCCACCACTGGCTCACGTCGAATCCGGGAAGTCCGGATTCGGCCAGGGTCGGCACTTTCGGGAATGTCGTTGAGCGCTTGGCCGAAGTCACGGCGAGGACCCGTATTTTAGGAGAGTCCATAAATGGCGCCACCACCGGCATGGAGATGAACGCGCTGTGCACATGCCCGCCGATCTGGTCCTTGATCTGCGGGCCGCCACCCTTGTACGGCACGTGGATGATGTCGATCCCCGTGAGCATTTTCATCCATTCGCCGGCCATGTGATGGGGACCCCCCGGCCCGGACGAGGCGTAGCTGATCTGGCCGGGCTGCTTCTTCGCCAACGCAATGAATTCCTTCACGCTGCGCGCCGGAAGGGATGGGTGCACCGTCAGCACCAGCGGCGATATCGAAAGCTGGGTGACCGGCGTGAAGTCGCGAGCCGGGTCGTAGGTCATTTTCGAGTAAAGCGCGACGTTGAGCGAAACCTCGGCCGACGCGCACATGAGGACCGTGTAGCCGTCGGGCGGGCTCTTCGCGACGATCTCGGCACCCACCATGCCGCTTGCACCGCCGCGGTTGTCTATGACGACCTGCTGTTTCCACATCTCGGAGAGCTTCGCCGCCATGGGCCGCGCCTGCAGATCGGTGCCGCCGCCGGCAGGATAGGGAACCACTATGCGAACCGGCTTGGCCGGATACTGCTGCGCGGATACGACGCCCGCAGCGAGCAGCAGGAAGACCACAAGAACACGCTGTAGCATGACCTCCTCCTATGCAGTGCCGCTTCGTGCGTTGCGTTGCGGCAGTTATCGTAGGGCGCGACTGTCGGCCCTGGGCGGCGACCGTGGCATCCTACTCCCTTTACGTGCGCGCCGTCCACGGTTCAAGCTTGAAGGACTATCGCGCAGCGTTCCTGGGAGTTTACTTGAGTTCTGGCTCGAAGCGTTCGACTATAGAAGCGCGGAACCCGCCTTCCGCATCCGATTGGCCATTTCTTGAAGGTTGTCTGCCTGTGCCCGCACGAATGCGGCAATGCGATGAACGAAATGGCGTTCAGCACCTTCGTAGTATGGTTCATCGGCCTGAAGGGGAGCGGCTTGCACTGCTGCGCGAGCCATGCGCGTCATCTCGCGTGAAAGAAACCCTCGCTCGAGCCCCGTGCGCTTGGCGAAGTCGGCGAGTGCGAACGAGCTCACGTCCTCCAGCTTGAACTCATCGCCATAAGCCATGGCAAGCTCATGGTCGAGTTGATCGTATTGCACGACACTCACCATGTCGTAGAAAGGAGCCAAAGCAAGACCTTCCGCTCGGGTGAAAAAGGAGACGTTCTTGCCGTGCGCATCCGTGTTCCCGATCAGATATTGAAAGATGGCCCAGCGTGCCAGCATTTGCAGCGTGACTGCCTTGCGCGTGGTATGGCGGGCGACCGAAAAAAGATGCTCAAAGCTGACTCCGTCCCGGATATGGCGTACATCAGCCCCTGATCCGAAGTTGCGCTCGTATTTGTAGCTCACGGGCAGGTCGAGTGTCTGGCAGGTGTCGATGATATGGAGACGTTGCACGCGACCGGTCGTGGACACTCTGTCGAATCGTTCCACCACCAGCAAGGGATCCGGCAATCGAAGGATGGCGACGCGTGCTGCGGGAACGCCCAGACGCTGCGCGAGGCACATGCAGTAATGCTCGTTGGCAACGAGCATCGGCAGCCGCGCTTCGACGGGCTCGGGCTTCAGTTTGTGGGTCGAGGCAAGCGGGTTTTCGACCAAGTACATCCGGTCTCCATCCATATAGACTGCGAGCTTGTCCTGGTAGCCCGCAATCGACATGCGCACGCGGCCGTCCCAAACCGAGAACGGCACTTGCGCGCGCTCGTCAAAACGACGTTTCAATTCATCGCGCGTGATTTCACGCTGATAGGGGGCTTGCGAGCGTGGCTGCTCGCCTTCCGGGAGAAAAGTCAGCGCGCCCGACGTCTCGCGCCCGAGTTCCCGGATGAGCCCGAATATGTTGTTCTTCGAGACCTGGTGGGTCACGGAAACGATGTCGAGTGCCCGGCCTTCGGGAAGCAGATTTTCGATGAACCGGCGCACCGTGTTGGACGCCGGCTGGGCGCCATTCAGCGGCAGGTGAGGCGAGAGCGGATAGGCACCCTCGGTCCTGAGCCATTGCGGGTCGTACTCGAAGCTGAATCGTTCCTCGAGCGAGTCGTAATCGATGGCGGCGACCGGTGCATCGCCATCGAAGACCAACAAGCGATGATGATTCATTGCTTCCCTGCGTCGTCGCGGGCCCGGAGCGCGCTCTGTAACAACGGGAGCTTTTCCTTGTCGGTGACGATCATGGCGAGGCCCAGCGCGTCCAGCACTTTCAGGACGCGGTCCGTAGCCACACCCGAGCGGCCGTTTTCGAGGCGCGACAGAAGGTCCACCGATACGCCGCAAAGGGCGGCGGCGTCGTCTATGCGCAGTCCGCTGGCGCGTCGCTGCGCGCGGACGATACTTCCCAGGGAGGCGAGGGAAGATACCGCTGTATTTGCGGGCTTTCCATCGACCGACAAAGGTTCCGTCTTCCGTTTCGCCATATCAGAAACAAGGGGCCGGAATGAGCAAGCAGCCG
>JBQTHU010000063.1:0-13865 GCA_052389535.1 Betaproteobacteria bacterium
GGAATGGATCGGCCAGAAGGAAAGCGCGGTCGATTACGTCACCATTCCGGTCGTGCATCGCCTGGCCGCGACGCTCGATCGCGACGACCCGATGCCCAGGGCGGGCGACCCGCTGCCGGTCGGCTGGCACGCGATCCTCTTTCCGCGCGTGGTGCGCCACTCGCAGATCGGCGCCGACGGCCACCCCGAGCGCGGCGATTTTCTACCGCCGGTGCCGCTGCCGCGCCGCATGTTCGCAGGCAAGCGCACCACATTCGCGCAGGATCTGCGCGTCGGCGACGAAGTGAAGCGCGAGTCGACGATTGCCGCGGTCAACGTCAAGCAGGGCCGCAGCGGGCAGATGGTGTTCGTCACCGTGGCGACTGATATCTCCAGCCCGCGCGGACTCGCGATCAGCGAGGAGCAGGACATCGTCTACCGCGCCGAGCCCGATCCCAATGCGCCGTCGCCGGCGCCGCAGCCCGCGCCCGCGACGGCGGTCTGGAAGCACACCGTCACGCCCGACCCCGTGATGCTGTTCCGCTATTCGGCGCTCACCTTCAACGGCCACCGCATCCACTACGACCACCGCTACGTGACCGGCACCGAAGGCTATCCCGATCTCGTGATGAACGGCGGGCTCACCACCTTGCTCGTCTACGAGCTGGCGCGGGCCAACGCAAAGACGCCGATCCGGCACATGGCCTCGCGCAATGTGCGCGCGCTGTTCGTGAACCGGCCCATACACTTCGGAGGCGAGCCCTCCGCCGACGGCAAGAGCGCGAAGCTGTGGGCGGCGGACAGGGACGGGGCGCTCGCGCTCACCGCCGAAGCGCAGTTCAGCTAGGGGATGCCATGGCAGGCGGGCCGCTCGAAGGCGTGCGCATCGTCGATCTCACTTCGGTGGTGGTGGGGCCGCTCGCCACACAGATTCTCGCCGACCACGGCGCCGAGGTGATCAAGGTCGAATCGAAGGCCGGCGATCTGGTGCGCAACATGAACGGCAGATCGGTCACGCCGGGCATGGGCGCGAAGTTCCTGCATCTCAACCGGAACAAGCGCTCGATCGTGCTCGATCTGAAGCAGGCTGCCGGTCACGCCGCGCTGATGAAGCTCGTCGAGCGCAGCGACGTCATGATCTGGAACGTGCGGCCCCCCGCGATGGCGCGGCTCAAGCTCGCGTATGACGACGTGCGCGCCGTCAATCCCGGCCTCATCTACTGCGGCATGTTCGGCTTCGGCCAGGACGGGCGGTATCGCGACAAGCCGGCCTACGACACCATCATCCAGGGATCGGGCGGCATGGCGGCACTGCACCATTGCGCCATGGGCGAGCCGCGTTTCGTGCCGATGGTGGTGGCGGACAAGGTGGTCGGCCTGATCGCGGTGCAGATGATCGCGATGGCGCTCTACCGGCGGGCGAAAACCGGCACCGGCTGCTCGATCGAGATCCCGATGTTCGAGAACCTGGTCAAGTTCGTGCTCGAGGAGCACATGTACCTCCGCACCTTCGATCCGCCGCTCGGCGGCACCGGCGACCCGCGCCTGATCGACCCGCTCAACAAACCGCTCCCGACCAGGGACGGCTGGATCTGCATCTCGGCCAACACCAACGAGCAGGCGTTCGCGTTCTTCGATGCGGTGGGGCGCCCGGAGCTCAAGACCGATCCGCGCTTCTGCAGCGTGCCGGCGCGCTTCGCGCACGTAAAGGAATATTTCGAGATCCGGATGGAGGCGCTGAGATCGAAAACGACCGCCGAGTGGCTGGAGATTTTCGACCGCGACGACGTGCCGGCGATGCCGTATCACACGCTCGACGGCGTGCTGGATGATCCGCATCTGAAGGACGTGGGTTTTTTCGAGATGAAGGACCACCCGACCGAAGGCCGGACCCGCAGCATGCGGCTGCCCAACAAGTGGTCGTGCGGCGTAAGGCGGGACTGGTCGCCGGCGCCCAAACTGGGACAGCAGAGCGTCGAGCTGTTGCGCGAGGCCGGCTACGGCGATACCGAGATCGAGAAAATGATCGCCGACGGCGTCACGCTCGATGGACGGATCAGGTAAGGCATAATGGGCGCCCTTTCAAGCCCTGTCATGACATGGAGACCGGTATGCAGTCGAGCTGGCATAGCACACGCAGTCTGATTGCCGCAGCAGTTCTGGCCGTTGCGGCGGCAATCATGCCCACGGCGGGTCATTCCCAGACGAAGGACTTCGAGCCGGTCGTCGGCCAGGAAGGCAAGGACGTGATCTGGGTGCCGACGCCGCAGTCGCTGGTCGAGCGCATGCTGGAAATGGCCAACACCACGCCGAAGGATTACGTGGTCGACCTGGGCTCCGGCGACGGGCGCACCGTCATCACCGCCGTCAAGAAGTACGGCGTGCAGGCGCTCGGCATCGAATACAACCCGGACATGGTCGCGTTATCGAAGCGTAATGCGCAAAAGGAAGGGGTCGCGGACCGCGCGCAGTTTATCCAGGGCGATATTTTCCAGACCGATTTCAGCAAGGCGACCGTGCTCACGCTTTATCTGCTGCCCAACCTCAACCTCAAGCTGCGTCCGACGATCCTCGACATGAAGCCGGGAACGCGCGTGGTCTCGCACGCCTTCACCATGGACGACTGGCAGCCCGACCAGATCGATTCCAAGGAAGGCCGCACCGCCTATCTCTGGATCGTGCCGGCCAAGGTGGAAGGCACCTGGCGCTGGGCCAAGCACGAGCTGCAGCTGCAGCAGCACTTCCAGCACGTTGAAGGCCTGGTCAGGGCCGACAGCCGGGTCGCCCAGTTTCGCAACGCCCGCCTGCAGGGCGGCCGCATTTCATTCTCGGTGATCGAGTACTCCGGCATGGGCAACGTGCAGCACGATTACACCGGGCGCGTAAGTGGCGACACCATTTCCGGAACCGTCCGGCGGACCGACGGCGGCAACGAGGAAAAGTGGACGGCCAAGCGCGCGCCCAAGTGAAGGGCCGGCAGCGCGCGGAGTAGCCAAACAAAAGGAGGACTGCATGCCTCAGCAGAATGCCGCGATCATCGGCGGCGGTATCATGGGCGGCGACATCGCCATCATCTTCGCCGCCGCCGGCTGGAACGTCCATGTGATGAGCCCGTCCGAGAAGACGCGCGGCGCGCTGGCGGGCCGCATCGAGGCCGGGCTGAAAAAGCTCGGCGCGCCGGCCACGAACGGGGCCAACGTCAGGACCTGCGCCCGGCTCCAGGACATCGACTGGAAGGCGGTCGATTTCGTGGTCGAGGCGGCGACCGAGGATCTGCCGCTCAAGCAGAAGATCTTCGCCGAAATGGAAGCGCTGGCGCGCCCCGAGATCCCGCTCACCAGCAACACGTCTAATTTTCCGATCGGCGAAATCGGGCGACAGCTCAGGACGCGTTCGCGGGTCGCGGGATTGCATTTCTTCATGCCGGCGCACCTGGTGCCGCTGGTTGAAATCGTGAGCTCGGACGCGACCGACCCGGACATCGCGCAGGGGATGGTCGCGCTCATGAAGAAGCTCGGCAAGGCGCCGATCTGGGTCAAGAAGGACGTTCCCGGCTTCGTCGGCAACCGCATCCAGCACGCCATGATGCGGGAGGCGCTCTACCTCATCGCCGATGGCGTGGTGTCTCCGGAGGACGTGGACACCGCGGTGCGCTTCGGCTTCGGCTTTCGCTTCATCGCCTGCGGTCCCATCATGCAGAAGGAAATGTCGGGCTGGGACACCAACTACTACGTCGGCACCGCGCTCTATCCGCATCTCTACGCGGAAAACGGCCCGCCGCGGATGCTGAAGGACATGGTGGAGCGCAGGACGCTCGGCATGAAGACCCGGCGCGGGTTCTGGGATTGGACCGAGGAATCTGCGGCGCAGGAGAAGAACCGCATCGAAAAAGCGCTGCAGGCCGGCATCGAAATTCTCAAGGCCGACATGGCGCAGGACGAGTAGTTTCACCCCGTCCGCTCGCGCCGCACGCGTCCCGCGCCGCCGGGGAAGGCAATAATTTCCCCACGACCGCAACGCTTTGCGTTACTCTATTGCGCGCAATCCTCGCAGCATTCCATCATAAGAAGGATGCGAGATGGATAACACCGAGAACAATCGAACGATTGCGCCTCCCGCAGGCCGCCTGCGCCAATGGCTCGAGGCGAGCCTCGCGCACCGCATCACCGCCTTCTCGCTCATCCTCGCCCTCGCCATCGGGACGGTCGTCGGGCTTGGCTCCTATTTCGCGCTGCACGAGCTGCTGCGGCTCGCCATAGAACGTGAGATGTCCAACAAGGCGGCGCTCGCGGCGCGTAACGTGGAAGGCGTGATCAACCTGCTCTACCGCGACGCAACCCGGATGTCGTCCAACGCCCTGCTGGTGCGCGCCCTGAGTCAGCCGGCGGGGCGGGACGACGCCCTCGCCAGTTTCTTCGCTACCTACAGCGGGCCGGGCGGCCTCTCCGCTGTGGCAAGCGTGCACGATTCGTCCGGCCGGCCGCTGTCCGGCAACGCCGACGCGCCGCTGCGCTCCTACGAGGGCGCACCGTGGCTGCGCCGCGTGCTGCAATTCGGCTTCACCTACACCGAGATCGCAAGCGAAGGTAACCGGCGCTATCTGATCATCGCGCGCCCCGTCATAACGCCGCTTTCGACCAGCCATCACGGCATACTGGTGCTGCGCGCGCCGGTGGACGAGATCTTCGGCAAGGCAGTGGCCTCGATCTTCGATGATTACAACAAGCGGCTGATCACCGACCGCGGCGAAGTGCTGGCCGAGCTGCGCTGGCGTACGCTGGCGCGGCCGGTGCGCGAGGCGCAGACCGTGCCGCTCGACATCGCGGCTTTTCCCGGCCAGCTGCGGCTGGAAGTGACCGGAGAGCGCGACGAAGTGCTCGCCCCGCTCGCCTGGCTCGCGGCCTGCTACGCGGCCGCTGCCGGCATTCTGCTGATCCTGCTGCTGCGGCTTGCCCGCCGCTACGGCGCGCGCCTCAATTCCGCGCTCGCGAATCTCAGCAAGGTGGCAACGGCCATCGCCAGTGGACCGGCCCCGCTGCCCCAGCTCGCCGTCCAGGGCCATGACGAGGTGGCGCGGATCGCGACCGCGTTCAACTCGTTGACTATCACCGTCAACGAGCTGCAGGAGGAAGTCGAGAGCCGGGTCGCCAGGCGCACCGTGACGCTGCAGGACATGAATACGGCGCTGGTGAAGGAAATCCTGAGCCACAAGAAGACCGGCGAGCAGCTTCACGTCGCGGCGAACGCCATCGAAAACGCGGCCGAGGGCGTGATGATCTGCGATTCCGAGGAACGCATCATCTCGGTCAACAAGGCGTTCACGCGGATCACCGGCTACACCGCGGAGGACATTCTCGGCACCACCCCCGACATGCTGCTCGGGGACGACGAGTCGCGCGCGAAGCGCGCCGAGATCTCGCGCAACGTCGTGGACGAAGGGCACTGGAAGGGCGAACTGTGGAGCCGGCGCAGGAACGGCGAGCGCTATCTCGAGCAGTGCAGCGTCACCGCCGTCAAGGACGACGCCGGGCGGCTCGTCAACTTCATCGTGCTGTTCTCCGACGTCACCAAGCAGAAGGAGGACGAGCTGCGGCTGCAGTTTCTGGCCCAACACGACGCGCTGACCGGGCTCCTCAACCGCACGCTCTTCCAGCAGCGATGCGACGAATCGCTGCTGCTTGCCGAGCGCAAGCAGACCAAGGCGGCGGTCATCTTCATCGACCTCGACCACTTCAAGACCGTCAACGATTCCCTCGGCCACGCTTACGGCGACGACCTGCTCAAGCAGGCGGCCGGGCGCCTCGTCGAGTGCGTGCGCAAAACCGACGTCATCGGCCGCCTCGGCGGCGACGAGTTCATCGTGCTGCTGAACGAAGTCGGCGACTCGGGTGACGTCGCGCTGATCGCCAAGAAGGTACTCGACCGGCTGACCGCATCGTTCACGGTGGCCGGGCGCGAGATCTTCGTTTCCGCGAGCCTCGGCATCAGCTGGTTCCCGGATGACGGGCAGACGGCGGCCACCCTCATCCAGAACGCGGATGCCGCGATGTACGCCGCGAAGGAACAGGGCCGCAACAACTACCAGTTCTTCTCCGCGGAAATGAACGCCCAGGCGCTGGAGATCCTGATGATGGCGAGCAACCTGAGGCTCGCGATCGAACGCGAGGAACTGGTGCTCGAGTACCAGCCCCGCATCGAACTCAAGTCGGGCAAGGTCATGGGCGTGGAAGCGCTGGTGCGCTGGAACCACCCCAGTCTCGGGCGCATCATGCCGGGGCAGTTCATCGGCATCGCGGAAAAGACCGGGCTCATCGAGCCGCTGGGCAACTGGGTGCTCAGGAACGCGTGTCAGCAGATGATCGAGTGGCGCAGGGGCGGAATAGTGCCGAGGCGCGTGGCGGTCAACCTCTCGGCGCGCCAGTTCATGCAGGCGGAACTCACCGAGCGCATCGAAAGCGTGCTCGAGCAGACCGGACTCGAAGCGGAGGCGCTGGAGATCGAGGTCACGGAAAGCATGGTTATGCACGATCCGCAACGCGCCGCCGTGATCCTCGAGCGCCTGAAGGAGATGGGCGTGGCGATCGCGATCGACGATTTCGGCACCGGCTATTCGTCGCTGAGCTATCTCAAGCGCTTCCCGATCGACTACATCAAGATCGACCAGTCGTTCGTGCGCGGCATCCCGCGCGACGCGGAGGATGTGGGCATCACCAACGCGATCATCGCCATGGCGAAGACGCTGGGCGTACAGCTCATCGCCGAGGGCGTGGACAACGCCGAGCAACTCGCCTTTCTCAAGCAGGGAGGTTGCGACGAAGTGCAGGGCTATCTCATCAGCAGCCCGATGCCGGCGGACGCGCTGCGGCGCTTCCTGCGCACCTTCGCCGAAGCCGGCACGGGCCTGCTCGCCGCCGGCAGGCCACCGGCCATCGCGACGGTACGCCAGGCGGGATGAACGCCATGAGTGCCTGCAGGCTCCTGTTCGTGTCGGTCGCAGTTGCAGCGCTGGGTACGGCGGGGGCGGGACACGCGCAGAACTATCCCGCCAAGCCCGTGCGCGTCCTGATCGCGAGCTCCGCGGGTAGCAATCCCGACACCGTGCTGCGCGTAATCTCAGGCGAGCTGTCGAAAGCGTGGGGGCAGCAGATCGTGGTGGACAACCGCGCCGGCGCCGGCGGCAACATCGGGGCGGAGATCGCAGCGCGCGCCCCGGCCGACGGTTACAACCTGTTCATGGCCCATACCAACCACACTATCAACATCTCGCTGTACCGGAAGCTCAGCTACGATCTCGCCCGGGATTTCGTGCCGATCAGCCTGGTGGCGCTCTCGCCGTTCGTTGCCACCGTGCATCCCTCGCTGCCCGTCAAGTCGCTGCGCGAGCTGATCAGGCTCGCGAAGGCGCGTCCCGGCGATCTCGCCTACGCGTCCGCCGGCACCGGCAGCGGCACCTTCTTCTGCGCCGAGTACTTCAACGGCATGGCGGGCGTGAAAATGCTGCACGTGTCGTACAAGGGTGGCGGACCGGCGCTCGCCGCGGTCATCGCCGGCGAAACGTCGGTGTACTTCACGCCCATCGCGACCGGCATGCCGCACGTGCGCAGCGGCAAGCTGCGTCCGCTCGGCGTCACGGCTCCGAAACGTCTGCCGAATCTGCCCGACCTCCCCGCCATCGCCGAAACGCTGCCCGGCTACGAAATGCTGTCGTGGGCCGGCCTGATGGCGCCGCAGAAGACGCCGCAGGCGGTGATCGATTTCGCGCACAAGACCCTCGCCGCGGCATTGCAGGCGCCCGAACTCAACAAGCGCCTGAACGACCTGGGTTACATCGTCGTGGGCGGCGGTGCGGATGCGCTCGCGGCCCACATCCGCACCGAAACCGAGCGCTACGCGAAGCTGATCCGCCAGATCGGCTTGCCGCCCCAGTAGTTTCCCGCTGCGCGGCGCTGAATTTCCGTAGCGCCGCGCTGTCAGATTTACCGCCGGTCATGGCGGCGGCATCGCTGGCGGTTCGCGACCGGCCCAAACCGTTATTCCGGCATCGGATTCGCACGCCGCATGCATCGCTACCTGAGGCGGCTCGCCTTCGCGCTTGCAGCATCGCTCACCATGGCGTCTTCGTTCGCGGAGGAGCGCGCTACCCCCGCAGGCGGCGCGGGCGTGGAGCCGGACTCATTTCGCTTCTCCGTGGAAATCGATGCGCCGAAGCCGATCGCTGCGATGTTGGAGAAAGGGCTCGACCTCGTGCGCTGGGCGGCGGAGTCGCGGGTCACCATGCCGCTGCTCGAACGGCTCGTCGCGGAGGCGAGAACGGCAACACGCGACGCGCTCGCGGCGGAAGGCTATTTTTCGGCTGAGGTTTCGAGCGAGATTGCGCCCGCCCCGCCCGTGCGCGTGCGGATCACGGTCGAGCCGGGGCCGAGAACCCTCATCGCGGACGTGGACTTGAGCTTCACCGGCCACGCGGTCGACAGCCCGGCAGGGCAGGAACGCATCGCCGCAGTAAAGCGCGGCTGGCTGCTCAAGAACGGGGACCCGTTTCAGCAGGCGCAATGGGACGCAGCGAAGCGCAAGGCGCTCGCGGACCTCGGAGCGGGGCGCTACGCCGCTGCGCGCATCCTCTCAAGCGCCGCACGCATCGATCCGAAGACGAACACCGCGCGGCTCGAAGTCGCGTTCGACAGCGGGCCGGAGTACCGCGCGGACGGCATGCGGGTGTCCGGGCTCAAGCGCTATCCCGCGCGCGTCGTGGAGAACCTGAATCCTTTTTCGCCCGGTGAGCCCTACGACGAGACGAAGATGCGGATCTTCCAGCGCCGCCTGCTGGAGAGCGGCTACTTTTCGAGCGCGCGCACCGAAATCGATACAGCCGCGCCGCCGGAATCCGCGCCGCTCGACGTGGTGGTCATCGAGGCGCGCTCGCAGCGGATCGATACCGGCATCTCCTTCAGCACCGACACCCGGCTCGGCCTGCAGACCGATTACAGCAACGCCAACGTGTTCGACAGCGCGTGGCGCTTCCGCTCGCGGCTGCGGCTCGACGCGAAGAACCAGATTCTGGACGGCAACTTCGATACGCCGCCCCAGCCCGGGGGAAGCTGGAACACCTACAGCGCCAAGGTCGAGCGCACCGATATCCAGAACCAGCTCACGCGTCAGGCCTCGATCGGCGTTGCGCACAACTGGGGCCTCGAGCGTACCCCCTCGCAGATTACGCTGTCCGCGCACACCGAGCGCAAGAAGATCGAGGCCTCCGACACCGAGGACAGCCACGCGGTGTTTCTCGGTTACCGCAAAACCTTTCGCCATACGGACGACCTGCTCGCGCCGCGCCGCGGCGTCCTTGGCAGCGTGCAACTGGGCGCGAGCGTACCCGGTCTCGCCAGCCAGGATTTCCTGCGCGGCACGGTGCGCGCGACGGCCTTCATTCCGGCCGGCGAGCGCGCGGATCTCACGTTCCGTATCCAGGGCGGCGTAGTGATCGCCGATTCGCGCTTCGGCATCCCGTCCACGTTCCTCTTCCGCACCGGGGGCGATCAGACGGTGCGCGGTTACGCCTTCGAGTCAATCGGCGTCCCGCAGGGCAACGCCATCGTAGGCGGCCGCTATCTCGCCATCGGCAGCCTCGAGTACACGCGGTGGTTCGCCGGCGACTGGGGCGCGGCGGTGTTCGTCGATGCCGGCGATGCATTCGACGACCGCCGCGCTTTCGATCTCGCCTTGGGCTACGGCATCGGCGCCCGCTGGCGCTCGCCCATCGGGCCTTTCCGCGCCGACATCGCATACGGCGAACGCGCGAGGAGCCTGCGCCTGCACTTTTCCGCGGGCTTCACCTTCTAGGCCATGCGCAGGATCGCCCTGTTACTCGTCGTCGCTGTCGTTGCGCTGATCGGAGGCGTGGTTGGACTTGCGGCGTGGCTGGTCTACACGCCGGAGGGGCTGCGGTGGGCGGCGGAACAAGCTGCCCGTTTCACCGACGACGCGTTGCGGTTCCAGCAGCCCGCGGGCACGCTCGCGCGCGGCGCGATGTTCTCGGCACTCCACTACGACACGCCGACCATGACGGTACACGGCCGGGACGTGCGGCTGAATGTCTCCCTGGCCTCGCTCCTGAGACTCGCGCCACGCATTTCCGAAGTCAGCGTGGGGACGCTTCGCATCGAAACGCGCCCCGGTCAAGATGAGCCTGACAAGCCGCTGGAGGTTCCGGCCCTGCCCGTCGCCCTTGAGATCGATGCGGCACGCGTGGCGAGGCTGGAACTGCAGCGCGATGACGAAACGTTGCTCGTGGAAGACCTTTTCCTGCGCTATGGCGCGCAAGCGACGCGCCATCGTCTCGACGATGTGAAGCTGCGCATGGAAGGCTTCGCGATCGCGATGACCGGCACGCTCGGCACCGCCGCGCCCTACTCCGTCAATGCTCGCGCGACTGTCATGCGTCCCACCGGCGCGCCATCGCTCAACGCGCAGATCGAAGCCGAAGGCAGTTTAGAGCGGCTGACGCTGCAGATCAGCGCCGAGTCGGCCGGTGCGCGGGTGCAAGCCACCGCAGAGGTCATGCCGGCTGCCGTGCTGCCCCTCACCCGGCTCGACGCCGCATTTGCCGCGCTCAACCTGCGCGCGTTCGACGCACGATTGCCTCACACCGCGTTGTCGGGCAGCGCCCGGCTCTCCGAAGCCGCTGGCGCACTCACCGGCCCCATCGCCATCGATAATGCGTTGAGCGGCTCCTACAACGAGGAACGTATCCCGGTCACGCAGCTGCGCACCGATGTCCGTGCCGATTTGAGCGAAGCCGCGCTGAGGAATCTCGTTATCGAACTGAGCGGCTCGGGCGCGCTGAGCGGCAGCGCATCGCTCAAACCGGATTCGGCGGCGTTGTCGCTCACCGCACGCGCCGTCGATCTCAAGGCGCTCCACGGGCGGCTGCACGCGACACAGCTGGCCGGCACACTGGAAGCGCAATTGCTCACCGATCGGCAGTCCGTCAACGCCGACCTGACGCAACAGGGCATGCGGCTGCAGTTGCGCGCCGGGCGCGCCGGCGATGCGGTGACGCTGCACGAGGGGATCCTCCATGCGAAAGGTGGCGAGGCGAGCGCTCGCGGCACGCTCACGCTCGCCGCCGACCAACCCTTCGAGGTGCAGGTGCTTCTCAAGCGGTTCGATCCGGCCGCGTGGGGTGACTTTCCGCAGGGCTCCATCAACGCGAAGTTCGCGGGCCGGGGAAGTCTCGATGAGCCGAGCGCCCGGGTCGCGTTCGAGATCGCGGACTCCCGGTTGCGCGATGCGCCGCTCGCCGGCGGCGGGCGTTTTTCGATCGCCGGATCACGCCTTGCGGCAGCCGACTTCAACGTGCGTCTCGGCAGCAATCGCGCCGATGCGAAAGGCGCCTACGGCCGCCCGAACGACACGCTGCGCATCCGGATCGACGCGCCGCGCCTTGCGCTACTGGACCCGGATCTCAACGGGCAGATCAGAGGCGAAGCGCAGTTGAGCGGCACGTTCAGCGCGCCTGTGGTGCGATTCGATTTCAATGCAACCGGGGCGAGTGCTCTGGGTGTTGCGGTGGAGCGCGCCACCGCTCGCGGCGTATTCGCGCAGAACGCCACTGCACCGCTCCGGCTCGATGCGCGGATCTTCGACCTCAGCGCTGCAGGGTGGCTGGTGAAACGCATGGACGTGGATCTCGACGGCTCGCAGCGCGCGCACACGGCCGCGATCAAGGCAACGGGCGCAGGGTTCGACGTCCTGATGCGCGCACGCGGCGGCTGGAACGCCGCTACCACGACGTGGAGCGGCACGCTCCTCGAGTTCGCCAACCGCGGTGCGCTGGACGCCGCGCTGGAAAAACCCGTAGCGCTCACTGCGGCACCGGAACGCATTGCCGTGGGATCCTTCACCATGCGCCTGCTCGACGGCCGGCTCGAAGCCGACGAGGTCCGCTATCAGGAAGGACGCCTCACGACGGCGGGGCGGTTTGCGCGACTGCCGGTCGGCGATCTCGCCGCCGCTTTGCGGCTGCGGCCCCCCGTCGGCGGCAATCTGCGCGTGTCGGGCGCGTGGTCGTTCGTGCAGGAGGGCACGCTGACCGGATCGCTCAATGTAACCCGCGATTCCGGCGACATCACGATCGGGAAAAACGGTACGCTGCCGATGCAGTTGCAGGCGCTGTCCATCGCAGCCCGCGCCGATCGCGCTCAAATCCACCTGCAGGCGTCCGTCAGGTCGGCGCTCGCGAGTGCCGAGGCAAGCGGCACGATCGGTGTGCTCCGGACCGACGCCGGGTCGCGCATCACCAGCGCGTCGCCGCTGAAGATCAGCGGGAAGCTCGCGGTGAGCGAGCTGGCAGCGGTGGCGCGGTTCGTCGATGCCAACATGCTGGTCGACGGCGCGGTCAGTGCGACGATGACTGCAACCGGCACGCTGGGCAAACCGGTGTTCAACGGCGAGATCGCGGGCGAGCGGCTCGCGTTTGCGCTCCCGCCGCAGGGCGTGGATCTCAGAGGCGGCACGCTGCGCGCCGTAGTGAACGATCGGGCCATACGCGTCGAATCCTTTTCGATACGCGGCGGTGACGGGACATTCAGCGCCCGCGGCAGTCTCGCTTTCAACGGTGCGGGCGCGACACTCGACTGGCAGGCCGAGCGGCTGCTGCTGCTCGCGCGGCCCGACCGCCGGCTCGTGGTGTCCGGCCAGGGGCGCGCCGGGTTGATCGACGGCAACCTTTCGCTTTCGGGCGGCGTTCGCGTCAACCAGGGTTATTTCGAGATCGGCGAAGACGCGCTACCCGAGCCCGGTCGCGATGTGATCGTCCTGGGCGATAAACCGCGCGCGAAGGACGAATCGCGCCTGGCGGGAATGCAGCTCGAAGTCGTGGTGAATTTCGGCGACGACTTCCGTGTGCGCGGTCGCGGTCTCGATACCCGCCTCACCGGCGAGATCGTGGTGGCGACGAAACCGGGGCAGGCGCTGCGCGCCAAGGGCGCGGTGCGCACGGTGCGCGGCATCTACACCGCGCTCGGCCAGCGCCTGGAGATCGAGCGCGGCGAGCTCCTCTTCAGCGGACCGATCGACAACCCCGGCCTCGACATCCGCGCCATGCGCAAGCGTCAGGCCGTCGAAGCCGGGGTCGAAGTGACCGGTACCCTCAACACGCCGCTCGTGCGCGTGGTGTCCGAGCCGCCGGTGGCGGAAAGCGAGGCGATCTCGTGGCTGCTCCTGGGACATGGCACGGGCGACGCCTCGCGCGGCGATCTCGCCATGCTGCCGCTCGCCGCGAGCGCGCTGCTGCGCAAAGGCGACTCGCCGACGGTGGCGCAACGGCTCGGGCTCGATACGCTGGGCGTGCGTGGCGCCGGTGGCGCGAACCAGTTTCTCACCGTGGGCAAGCGCATCGCCGACCGGCTTTACGTCGCCTTCGAGCAAAGCCTCGGCGCCGCGGCAAGCATCCTGAAACTGGAATTCGATCTGACCGACCGCGTGCTGCTGCGCGCGCAAACCGGCGAAGCAAATTCGGTCGGCGTTTTTTATCGCTACACCTTCGACTGAGTCGCCATGCCCCTCAAAACCTCTCTCCCCACACCCCAAGCCCTGGATACACGCAGCCAGGACTGCCCGCTCTGCGGCAACGACGCCGAGTATTACTTCGTGGACGGACAGACGCGAAAGCACTTCCTGTGCAGCAACTGCACGCAATTCCAGATTTCGGTGGATGCAGAAGGACGCCTGAAGTGCGGGCCCGCAGACTGGCGCTCGAACCTTTCGCAACTGTCCAGGGCGCATCCGCAGGGCGCAACGCTGGTTATCGTGCGCCCTGCTGCAGCGAGCGCTGCGCAGGACAGCACGGCGCCGGCGCACGAATACGTGGAGAATTCGCAACTGCC
>JBQTHU010000064.1:0-17278 GCA_052389535.1 Betaproteobacteria bacterium
GTTCCTGCGCATAGAGCGAGACACGCAGTTCCTCCAGGTGCCAGCGGAATTCCTCGAGCCGCGGATCGGCCGTGCCGGCCCGGCGCTGCTGCTCCACCCGTTCTTCATAGCGCTTCCATAACTCCGCAATGCTCGCCGCGTGCCTGGCGTCGCGCTCGGGGTCCCTGCCATACTTATCCAGCCGCGACTGCATGGCTTTGAGATAGCGCGGCAGGTGCGCGAGCTGCGGCCACGGCGTCCCGGAAAAAAACCCGCCGCAGATGAGCCGCGAGAACTGCACCTTGATGTCGGCCGCAGGGCGGGCCAACGGACCGCGCGCGCTCCCAAGCCGCTGCACGACGTTCTGATACTCCGCCGCGATCTCGGTGAGCAGGCGCCCGGCGGCCTCCGTGACGGCGGGTAACCGCGTGCGCGCCCGCCCCCGCTGCGTTTCGAACTCGCGCTCAGTGCGCGGCACCGTGTCCTCCCCGACGAAAGCGCGATCAATGATGGCGGCGAGCACGTCCGCCTTGATCGCATCCGCGCCCGCCACCGTGCGCAACTGCAGCACGGCGGGATCGAGCGAGCGCAGGTTGCGCTCGAGCTGTTTCACCTGCTCCTTGAGCGCGAGCTGCAGCAGCCGGATCACGCCTCCGCGCGTCGCCGCCTCCGCCGCCTGTGGCACGTCGAAGAGCCGGATCGCGACGCTCGGCCCCTCGTCCACCAGCGCCGGATAGCCCATGAGCTTGCGCCCGCCACGCGTGAACGCGATCTCGCGCGGGAGATCGCCGAAATCCCAGGTGCGGATGCCGTCGCGCTCGATGCCGGTTTGTGCGCCGCTGAAGGTGAGTTGCGCTGCCTCGCCGAGCCGCGCCTTTAGTGCCGGGAGGTCCCGCCCGCTCGCGAGTTCCTGCCCCGCATCGTCGATCACGCGATAGTTCATCCTGAGGTGAGGCGGATAATCGATGCGCTCGATCAGCGCCGTATCGAGCGGATCGCCGATGACCCGCTGCACGTAGCGCCCCAGCGCTACGGACAATGAGGCGAGGTCGCGTTTCGCACCACGATCCTGCTCCTCGAGAAAAGGCGTGACGTGCTCGGACACGGGCACGAGCTGGCGGCGGAGCTGCCTCGGCAACGACTTGAAGGCATGCGCGACTTTCTCCCGCACCATCCCCGGCACCAGCCAGTCGAAGCGCACGGATTCGAGCTTGTTCAGCATGTGCAGCGGAACGGTCAGCGTCACGCCGTCGAGCGGATGTCCCGGCTCGAACCGGTAGCGCACTCCGAGGTCCGCGCTGTCGACGTGCACGACTTCCGGAAACTGCTCCTCGGTGATGTCGGACGCGGCGTGGCGCATCAGGTACTCGCGCGTAAGAAGGAGCAGCCGCGGATTCTCCTGCTCCGCCTTGCGGCGCCACTTATCGAATCCCGCACCGTTCACGATATTCACCGGGATGATGGCATCGTAGAACGCGAAGATCGACTGCTCGTCCACCAGCACGTCGCGCCGGCGCGCCTTGTGCTCCAGCGCCTGCACTTCGCGGATCAGCCGGCGGTTGTGCTCGAGGAACGGCGCGCGCGTTTCGTACTCGTCCGCCACCAGCGCCCGCCGTATGAAGATTTCGCGCGCTTCCCGTGGATTGATCGCCCCATAGTGCACGGGGCGCCGCGCGACGATGGTGAGGCCGTAGAGCGTGACCCGCTCGTAGGCCATCACCATCGCCCGGTCCGTGACCCTGTGCGGATCGGTGTAATGGCGCTGGACGAGCCGCGGCACGAGCGGCTCGATCCACTCCGGCTCGATCCGCGCCACGCAGCGTGCATAAAGGCGCGCGGTTTCCACGAGCTCCGCAGCCATCACCCACTTCGGCTGCGCCTTCCGGAGCGCCGAACCGGGAAAGATCGCGAACCGGATCCCGCGCGCGCCGGCGTATTCGCCGTCCTCGGTCTTGAAACCGATGTTGCCCAGCGACCCCGCCAGCAAGGCACGGTGAATCTGGGCGTACTCCGCGGGCGCCTCGTTGGGATGCATTCCCATCTCGCCCGCGAGCGCGGCAAGCTGGCCGTGGACGTCGCGCCACTCGCGCAGGCGGCGGTGGGAAAGAAAATGCTCGTGCACGAGATCCTGCAGCCTGCGGTTCGACTTCCTGTGCTTGAGCGCCGCGTCGAAGAACTTCCACATCGCGAGAAATACCAGGAAATCCGAGCGCTCGTCCTGGAACGGCTCGTGCGCCTGGTCCGCCGCCGCGGCGCGCTCCATCGGCCGCTCGCGCGGGTCCTGTATGGAAAGCGCCGACGCGATGATCAGCACTTCCGCAAGGCAGGCTTCCGCTTGGGCGGCGAGTATCATGCGCGCGATGCGCGGATCGATCGGAAATTTCGCGAGCTGCGCGCCGACCGCGGTCAGTTCGTTGCGCTCGTCCACCGCCTCCAGCTCGGCGAGGAGCTGATAGCCATCGGCGATCATGCGTGGCGCGGGCGGCTCGAGAAACGGAAAGTCCTCGACGTGTCCGATGCGCAGCGATTTCATGCGCAGGATGACTGTCGCCAGCGATGAACGCAGGATTTCGGGGTCCGTGTATTGCGGCCGGGCAGCGTAATCCTCCTCCGGATAGAGACGGACGCACACGCCCGCCGCGACGCGCCCGCAGCGGCCCGCGCGCTGGTCGGCTGAAGCGCGTGAAATCTTCTCGATGCCGAGCTGCTCCACCTTGTTGCGATAGCTGTAGCGGTTGACGCGCGCAAGCCCCGTGTCGATCACGTAGCGTATGCCGGGCACGGTGAGCGATGTCTCGGCGACATTGGTCGCCAGCACGATGCGCCGCGCGCGGTTTGCAGACTCGCCACCGGGACGGAAGACGCGCGCCTGCTCTTCGAACGACAGCCGCGCGTAGAGCGGCAGGATCTCGACCGCCTGCCGTCCTGCTCCTGTGCCGAACGCATGCTTGCGCAGCGCCTCGGCGGTGTCGCGTATCTCGCGCTCGCCGGGCAGGAAGACGAGGATATCGCCGCCGGCGCGCTCGCGCAGAAGCTCGTCGGCCGCGTCGAGGATCGCCCCTTCGATGTCGATCTCATCATCGGATTCGGGCTCGCCGAGCGGGCGGTAGCGAATCTCGACCGGATATGTCCGCCCCGAGACCTCGATCACCGGTGCGTCGTCGAAATGCCGCGAGAAGCGCGCGGCGTCGATGGTGGCGGACGTGACGATCACCTTGAGGTCGGGCCGTCGCGGCAGCAGCCGCTTCACGTAGCCGAGCAGAAAGTCGATGTTGAGGCTGCGCTCGTGCGCCTCGTCGATGATCAGCGTGTCGTAGGCCTTGAGCAGGCGGTCACCCTGGGTCTCGGCGAGCAGGATGCCGTCGGTCATCACTTTGATGTAGGTGTGCGGCGAAAGCTTGTCGGAGAAGCGCACCTTGTAGCCTACCGCGTGCCCGAGCGGGCTCTTCAGTTCGGTGGCGATGCGCGCCGCTACGGTGCGGGCCGCGATGCGCCGCGGCTGGGTGTGGCCAATGAAACCGTTCACGCCGCGCTTCAGCTCGAGACAGATCTTGGGAAGCTGCGTGGTCTTCCCCGAGCCGGTCTCGCCGCAGACGATCACGACGCGGTTCGCCGCGATGGCGGCGGCGATCTCCTCGCGTCTCGCAACGACCGGCAACTCGTCGGGATAGGTCGGCTGCGGCAGGTTGCGCAGGCGCTCTTCGGGATCGAGCTTCATCGGGATAAAAAGAAAAGGCCGGTCGCGACCGGCCTTTGCCCCCGGGACAGCGGAATCACACCTTGACGTTCGGATTGAGGCTGTAGAGGCCGGTGAACGCCGCCTTGTCGAGCACGTGGCCCGCGATCGCGTTGAGCACATCCGGCCCGGTGAAATTGCCGCTCACCGGGCACTTCTCGACATCGAGCGCGTAGAGCGTGAAGACATAGTGATGCGGGATGGTGTCGTTCCATGGCGGGCACGGGCCGTCGTAGCCGAAGTAGCTGCCGGACATGTCCTTGTCCGAGGCGAACCACTTGGTGTAGTCGTTGAGCCCCTGATGCGTGCCGCGGGGACCTTCCGGTCCCTTTTTCCCGCGCGCCGTGATGCCGTTCGAGAACTCACCCGCCTTGATGACGCTCCACTTCGGATCGATATCGACCAGCACCCAGTGGTAGAAATCGATGCGCGGCAGGCTCGCCGGAATGGTCCGGCCTTCCTGGTTTACATCGTCTGCGCTGCCCGGCACGTCGTAGTCGTGGCAGATCAGCGCGAGCGATTTCGTGCCCGCCGGCGTCCTGCTCCAGGTCAGGTGCGGACTGACGTTCTGCGACATCTTCACGCGCGTCTTGCGGTCGGGCGCGCAGAACGCGTACTCGGGCGGAATCGCGTAATTGTGGCCGAAACTGGCGCTGGCAAATTCCATGAGGGTCTCCTTGTATCGGTAGTACTGCGCGACTGGCTCAAGTTACATGATCGGCG
Source organism: Betaproteobacteria bacterium (assembly GCA_052389535.1). Taxonomy (GTDB): domain Bacteria; phylum Pseudomonadota; class Gammaproteobacteria; order Burkholderiales; family SG8-41; genus DSOT01. The sequence continues at coordinate 4,439 of JBQTHU010000064.1, forward strand.
CGGGCGCCTCAAGGTCCGCCCGCTGCAGCCGTTCGAGGGCTGCAGCCCGTTCGTCCTTGGGCAGCGCCACAAGCCTTCTTGCTGCCGCGTAGAAGCGGAGCAGATCGTTCTGTTCCCGGCGCAGCAACGCCTGAAATGCGGGGACGAGACGGGTGTAGATCGACACCGAGGCGATCTGCGCGTTGTTGGGACGACGCGCGAACCAGGGCTCGTAGCCCTTGAAGCCGCCCCACTGCTCCTTCAGGCGCCCGTATTCGAGGAGCATCTCGTCGATCGTTTCGTTCTTGCGCTTGCGCATGGCGTCTGCTTCGAGGCCGCTGCCGCCGTAGAGCTCGGACAGCCGGCGATGATAGCGCTGCACGAGCGCGATGAAGTCGCGCCGATAGCCCTGCTCGCGCTCGAAGGCCGCGCGCTCGCGCTCGGTGCCGTGGCGCTCGAGCCAGCGCACGACGCCGACCTGCTCCACCACCACGGCGAACGACTCGTTGAACACGGTATCGCCCGGCGCATAGACCTCGCGGTGCGACAGCTCGTGGAAGATCAGCCGCGCGATGCGGTGATCCGGATAATGAATGAAGGTATTGAGCACCGGGTCGGCGAACCAGCCGAGCGTCGAATACGCCGGCACGCCGCCCACGAAAACGTCGTTGCCCTCGGCGGCGAGCGTGGCCGCGAAGCGTTCCGCGTCAGCGTACGCGAAGTAGCCGCGGTAGCTCACGCAGCCGGCGAACGGAAAACACCACTGCTGCGGCCGCATCGAGAACTCCGGGGTCGCGAAGACGTTCCACACCACGAACGGGCGCTCGAGATCGGCATAGCGCGTGTAACTGCCGTCGTCCGGAAGGCCCAGCTCCGCGCTGGCGAAGCGCCGCATCTGGAGCACTTTTGCGAGCTTGTCCTTGAGCGGCGCGGGCGTGGACGGATCGGCGAGCATCGCGTCGATCGGGCGTTCGCGGCGCCAGATGTCGAACTGCCCGCTCACCGACTGCACGTAGTAGCCCACGTTGCTGCACCCGCTCGCCGCGAGCGCGATGCACAAGGCGATGACGGAGCGCATCAGTGGAGAAATCTTCCGCTGCCGATGAATCCGCATGCCTGCCGCACCACCTCGCGCGAAAGCAGCATGCCGGTATGGTTGACGTTGAGGACGACATGATCGCGCGCCTCCGGGATCTCCGTTTCCGCCACGGCCACGACGCCGTCGTTCGGCCAGGTCATGTCCGGCGCCACGATGCGCCCGAGCCCGATGCCCACGCGCCCGGCGATCACGCCGATCTCGCGATGGCCGGGCGGATGCGGGCGCGCGCGACCGAGCCACTCCGGCAGGCAGCAGCCGAGCAGCGCGCGGCCGCCCGGTATGCGCGCAAACCGCCGCGCGGCGTAGCTTCCGCCATACGGCGTGCCGGCCAGCACGACGCGCCCGGTGACGAATTCCCGCATTGATTCCAGCATCCGCAGCACCACCAGCCCGCCCATGCTATGTCCGACAAAATGCAGGCGCTGCGCGCCCAGCGTGCGGCAAAACAGCGCGAGGCGTTCCGCATTTTCAGTCAACGTACGCCGCATCGAAGGATAGGACCAGCACAGGGACGGATAGCCGCAGCGGGCGATGCGCCGCCTCATGAGCGACATCACGACGCCATGCACCCACAAGCCATGGACCAGTATGACCGTTTCGCGTTCGGTCATCGCAATGCCGGCGTGCGGGACGTTCAGGCCTGCTGGCTTTCGTAGCGGGTGACGGTCGTCGGCTCCAGGTGCGCCACATCGCCCCAGAAGCTCATCCGCCAGACTTGCGCCTCGTAACCGAAGCCGTTCAGGCTGGCGTTGAGCAGCGGAACCGGCCGCGGTACGTCGAAGGCGAGGCCGTGCGCGGCGCGATACAGCGCATCGAGCACCAGGCCGTGCGTAACCACGGCGACGTCGCAGCCGTCGTGGCGCTCGGCGATCTCCACCAGCAGGCCCAGGCAGCGAGCGTGAAAATCGCGCACGCATTCGCCGCCCGGCACCATGTAATCGGGATCGCGGCTCTGGAAGCGCTGCAGTTCTTCCGGGTGCCGGGCTGCGATTTCCGCGTGGGTCAGCCCTTCGAAGATGCCGAAGCGCCGCTCGCGCAGATTCGGCTCCGCAATCACGTCGTGGCCGGTGCGCCGCGCGATGGCATGCGCGGTGTCCCGGGCGCGCGCGAGATCGCTGCTGTAGAGCGCGACGTAAGGCTCCCCGGCGAGCCGCTCGCCCAGCGCGGCGGCCTGCCTGCGTCCGACGTCCGAAAGCGGCGTGTCGGTCTGTCCCTGCATGCGCCGTTCGCGGTTCCAGACGGTTTCCGCGTGCCGGATGAGCGTCAATCGCGCCATGGAGACCTGCCCGCTACTCGATCTTGAGGTTCACCGCCTTGATCAGCTTGTCGTAGCGCGCGTATTCCGACTTCATGTGCGCCGCGAACTGATCCGGCGTCCCGGTGGCGGGCTCGATGCTCTGCTTCCTGAGCCGCTCCAGCACGTCGGCCTGGCTGAAGCCGGCGATGACTTCCGCGTTGAGCTTCTTCACGATCTGCTGCGGCGTGCCGCGCGGCGCGACCATGCCGTTCCATCCGCTCACCTGGAAGCCTGGCATGCCGCCTTCGGCAAAAGTCTGGATCTCCGGCGCTGCCGCGGCCCGCTTCGGGCTTGCCACCGCAAGTATGCGCAGCTTCTTGACGGCTGCATGCGGATAGAGCGAAGAAATGCTGCCCAGCATGAGGCTGATCTGGTTGCTGATGAGATCGATGATCGCCGGGCCGTTGCCTTTGTACGGGACGTGCAGCACGTCGATGCCGGCTGCGTGCCTGAACATCTCGCCGGCGAGATGATTGGCGGAGCCGATGCCCGCTGAGCCGTAGCGCAGCTTGCCCGCATGGGCCTTCGCGTGGCTCACCAACTGCGACACCGACGTTGCGGTGACCGCCGGGCTCACCGCCAGCACATAGGGTTGCGTTGTCAGCATCGACACCGGCGCGAAATCGCGCGCGGGGTTATACGGCAGCTTGTCGCGCAGTGCCGGATTGACCGCGAACGTGGTTTCGGAGGACACCAGCAGCGTGTAACCGTCCGGCTGCGCGCGCGCCGCCATTTCAGCGCCGATGGCCGTCGCCGCGCCGCCGCGGTTGTCCACCACCACGTTCTGTCCGAGCCGTCTGGTCAGCACGTCGCTCACCAGCCTGCCCATGATGTCGGTCGGCCCGCCCGGCGGATACGGCACGATGAGGCGAACCGGGCGGCTCGGATACTCCTGCTGCGCCGTCGCAGGAATTGCACCGAACAGAACTACGACCGCGGATACCCGCAGCAGCGCCGACAAGGACGTTTTTATCATCGTGATACCTGTTTGACGGTCACACTAGCGGCGCGCCTGGAGGATCGCCAGCGTGCGCGCCATTTCGTTGGTCTGGATCATCAATGCCTCATCGGCGCCGAGTCCCGGTTTCGACAGCATGAAATCCGGCTGGCAGGCGAGTCCGATGTGACAGGTGATGCGCGTGGACTGGTCCGTTTCGTTCGCCGTTCCGCCCAGGCACGCGCCCATGCCGTTGGCCTTGCAATAGAGCACCGCCTCGATGGTATTGTGGATGCTGCCGAGATCGGGGGTCTTGATCTGCACGAAGTCAGCTGCGGACGCCGCGGAGAAAAGCTTGATATCGGCAAGCGTGTTGCACCACTCGTCCGCGATGACGCCGACGTCGATGCCTTTATCCTCCAGCAGGCGGCGCAGCGCAGCGAACTTGTCGAGCTGCTCCTGCTGCGTCTTCGCGATCATCGGCGATTCCACGAGCAGTCCGTACGATCCTGATTCCCGGCGCAGCCGGCCCAGATAGTCGCCGATCCGCGCGACATCCATCTCGAAGAGTTCGCCGAGCGTGCCGTAGAGATCGACGTGGATGCGTGGGTTGTAATCGGGATCGCCGATCTCCTTGCACCGCGACGCGACGCGGCGCACGAACGCGGCGAGCTTTTCGCCCTGAGTGCCGATGTGCTCGCTCACGATCTGGAAGGACGCGTGGGGGAGCAGTTCCACCCGCTTCAGGATGACCCGGTCGAGTTGCCCGGGATCATCCTTGTGGCACGAGGCCAGTATCGGAATGGGCGCGGCGGCGATCCGGCTGCCGTATTCGCGCGCGATCACCTCCGCCATCGTTTCCTTGCGGCTTAGCGCCGTCGCGTGCAGCAGCGCCTGGCTCACGCCATAGCGGATCGCGGTATGGAGTCGCACGCCCTTATGCGTATATGCGTCCATTTCGACCGCATTCTCGCGGAAAGCCGAGACCTCGCGCCCGCGCAGCGCCTGCGCTACCTCGCGCTGCATGTACTCGATGTGCCCCTTCGCATTGAACGCGGGATCGCGCCCCGCCACCCCCGCCAGTATGACGTCCGCGCAGTCGCCGAACGCGATCTGCCCGTCCTCGAGCGCCAGCATGACAGAGATGATGGTCGCCGGCTCGATGATGCGCGTGAAGCCTGGCGACATCGGCGCGCCTTCATAGAGGCTGCCATTGGCCTTTGCCTTCCCGGACTTGATGGCAAGCAGATCGCGGTGCATGTAACCCGAGCGTCCCGCCGCGCAGATGACTTCTCTTACTTTCATGGCCCGTCCTGAAGTCTTACACCAATGCGTCGCACGCGACGCGCGTGCTGTCCGCATAGAGCGTCGTGCGCACGCGCGGCCGGCGCCCCGCCGAGCGGATCAGCGCCGCCATCGCCTGCGGCCCCAACTCCTGACCATGCGCGGCGCCGGCGGCACGGGAGATCGATTCGTTCATCAGCGTGCCGCCGAGATCGTTGACGCCGGCCTCGAGACAGGCCCGCGCGCCCTCCGGTCCCATTTTCACCCACGAGGTCTGGATGTTGGTTATCAGCGGATGCAGCGCGAGACGCGCCACCGCATGCATCAGCACCGCCTCGCGAAAGGTCGGCCCGCGCCGCGCCCGGCCCTTACGGTAGATCGGCGCCTCCATGTGCACGAACGGCAGCGGGACGAATTCGGTGAAGCCGCCGGTCTGCGCCTGCAGCGCGCGCACGCGCATCAGGTGACGCGCCCAGTGCTCCAGTCGCTCCATGTGGCCGAACATGATGGTCGCGGTCGAGCGCAGTCCCGCCCTGTGCGCGGTCCGCATGACCTCCATCCATTCGCCGGTCTTCACCTTGTCCGGGCACAGCGTTGCGCGCACCTCGTCATCGAGGATTTCGGCCGCCGTGCCCGGCAGCGTGCCCAGTCCCGCGCACTTCAATTCGGCGAGGAACTCCTCCAGCGAAACGCCGAGCGTGCGCGCGCCCTGCCACACTTCGAGCGGCGAAAACGCATGGACGTGTATCTGCGGCGCAGCCGACCTGGCGGTGCGGCAGATGTCGAGATAGGTCTCGCCGGTGTAGGCGGGATGGATGCCGCCCTGCATGCACACTTCGGTCGCGCCGCGCGCCCACGCCTCCTCCACCCTGCGCCCGATCTCCTCGAGCGGGAGATCGTACGGTTTGCCGCGGAGGTCCTCGCTCGCCTTGCCCTTCGCGAAGGCGCAGAACTGGCAACGGTAGGAGCAGACGTTGGTGTAGTTGATGTTGCGGTTGACGACGTAGCTCACGATCTCGCCGTTCACCTGCCGCCGCAACTCGTCGGCCGCCCGGCACACCGCTGCGTATTCGCCGCCGCGCGCGCGGAAGAGGCGGACCATCTCCGCTTCGGCCAGCGTTGCGCCACGCTGCGCTTTCGCGAGGATCCCGCCGACTTCGTCGCCCACGATGTCAAGGAATGCTCTGGTTGCGGCAGGCAACGGGTCCTTGCGCCCCGGCGACCAATCGTCGGCGCGCGCGTAGCCATCCGAATCCATCCGGTCGAGCAGCGCTTTGTGCAGGCGGGGATCCACCCAGCGCTGCATGTCGCGGGCATAGGCGGGATAGAGTGCAAGACGTTCTACCAGAGTCTTGCCGCACGCCGCCGTCTCGCGCGCGAGCACGCTCAAATGCGGCCACGGCGCCTCGGGATTGACATGGTCAGGCGTCACGGGTGACACGCCGCCCCAATCGTTGATGCCGGCCGCGACCAGTTGCGACAGCGCCCGCGGATTCAGGTTGGGCGGCGCCTGGACGCTCATATCTGCGTCGAATATGAGCCGTGCGGCCGCGATCGTCCACAACTGCTCCTCCAGCGCGGCCGGCACCGCCGCGGCCATGCGCGTTTCCGGTTTGGGCAGGAAATTCTGGATGATCAGTTCCTGGATGTGGCCGTAGCGGTCGTGCAGCTCGCGCAGCCTGAGCAGCGCATCGATGCGCTCGGCGCGGGTCTCGCCTATGCCGATCAGAAGACCTGTCGTCATGGGGACGTTGGCCTCGCCGGCGAGCCGCAGCGTTTCCAGCCGCACCGCCGGGCGCTTGTCCGGGGAGCCGAAGTGCGGGCCGCCGCGCGCGCACAGCCGTTCCGCGGAACTCTCGAGCATGAGCCCCAGCGATACCGACACCGCGCGCAGCGCCGCGATATCGTCGGCGGTCATCACGCCCGGATTGAGATGCGGCAGGAGCCCGGTCTGCTCGAACACCGCCCGCGCGCACGCCGCCAGGTACGACAGCGTAGCGGGATGCCCGAGCCGCTCCAGCGCTTCGCGCGCCGCGCGATAGCGCAACTCCGGCTTGTCGCCCAGTGTGAACAGCGCCTCGTCGCAGCCCGCCGCCGCGCCGGCACGGGCGATGGCGAGGACCTGCTCCATCGCCAGGAAAGGCGCATCGACTTCCTCCGGCGACTTCGCGAACGTGCAGTAATCGCAGATGTCGCGGCAGAGGCGCGTCAGCGGAATGAACACCTTGCGCGAATAGGTGATGACATTGCCGTGTGCCGCGTCGCGGCGTGCGGCAGCGGCGCGCATGAGCGTTGCGAGATCGGCGCGCTCGACCAGTGCATAGCTTTCCTGCGCCGACAGACGACGCTCAGGTCTCAGCTCTTCTGCAGGGACCGCGCTCATGACGTGAAGGTCGGCTGACGACTGGCATCGTCTGTGGATAAAACGCGCAATCGTTCCCCTATGCCGTGGGCGACGAGCCATGCGTACGTTCGCGTAGCGGACGGCAGGCGCATGAAGTCCGCGATGTCCTCGGGGCGATCGAGGTCGAGACCGGCGCGCTCGATCCGCATCGTGCGCCGCGTGATGCCGCGCGCGCGCGCCGCCTGCTGATGCCGCGCGCAACTGCCCTCTCCATAATGGAACGGGATCGCTTCGGGCGGCGTGCAGAGAAGCAGGTTCGTTCCGCCATCGCGCTCGGCCGCCACCAGCGTCACGGCGGGCGGTGGCCCATGCGCCTCGATAATGGTTGCGACATCCTGCGGCGTGATGCGCGGCACATCCGCAGGCACCACCAGCATGCTGGTATCGGGCATGCCGTGTAAATGCCGCGCTGCCATGGCTACCGCCTGCGACATGCCGGCACTTCCGTGGTCGATCATGATTTCTGCGTTGCGCGCCCGCGCGATCGTCGCCACGTCCTCATCGCCGGTGACGACCATCACGCCTGCGAGTCCGTGCGACTGCTGCAGCGCGTCGAGCACGTCCACCAGCATGGCGCGCGCCAGCCCGCGCCGTTCTTCACCGGAGAGCAGCGGCGACAGCCGTCCCTTGCTGCGATCGAGCAGCTTGACCGGGACAAGAGCCCAGATGCTGCGGCGTGGATTCATGGCTTGGACGCAGTGGCCGATTCGGAAATGCCGGTGATGCGGATGCCGGCGCCGTCCACTTTATAACGCCGGTTGATGCCGATCAGCACGGCGGTCAGCGCCTCGGCCGCGACGGAATTCGCAAGCGGCCCGCCGTCGATGCCGCGGGTGCCGAGGTCGCGGGCGAGCGCGATCACCGTTTCGCGGGCGGCACGATCGTCGCCAAACACCAGCACGTCGCACTCCACCGGCCCCGGGGACTTCAGCTTCGCCGCCCCGACGTTGTGAAATGCCGAAACCACGCGCGTGGCCGCACCCAAACGCGCCTGTGCCGTTTGCGCGGCCGACACACCGGGCGGAAGCTGCACCACCGATACTTTCGGCGGCACGAGCGGCACTACGGCGTCGACCACGATCTTTCCGGCGACGGCATCCCTGATTTCATCGAGCGTGGTCTCGTGGCTGGAATAGGGCACGGCAATGACGATCACATCGCCCGCGCGCGCCGCGTCTGCGTTCGTTGCGCCACGCACCGGCGGCGCGCCGTGCGCCGGCTTGATCTCGCGCGCGGCCGCCTCGCCTTTCTCCCGCGAGCGCGAACCCAGCACGACCGCATAGCCGGCGGCAGCCCAGCGCCCGGCGAGCCCCGAGCCGAGTGCTCCGGTGCCGCCGAGGATGGAAACGGTGGGACGCTCCGGCGTCAGATTGATCCCCAGTGTGGAAGTGACCGCGAGGTTGGACGTTCGCCGCCTGCGCCTCAGCCGAGGTTCATCTCCGTCAGCTTGACGATCTTGACGCCCGCGGCTTCGAGCGCGTCGCGGGCCGCGCGCGCGGTCGCAACCCCGGTCGCCTCGTCGCCGTGCACGCACAGCGTATCGACCCGCTCCTCGAGCCGCTTGCCGTTGCGCGAAACGATAAAGCCGTTCACGACCATGTCCACGACCTGCTTCGCCGCGACCTGCGGGTCCTTGATCACCGTGCCCGGAATTTTGCGCGAGGCGAGATTGCCGTGATCGTCGTACTGCCGGTCGCAATAGCCTTCGCGCGCGACCTTGAGGCCCAGCTCGCGCCCGGCCTTCTCCATCTCCGAGCCGAAGTTGGTTACGTAGATGATGCTCCGGTCCACTGCCTTGATCGCGCGGCCGATGGCCATCGCGTATTCGCGGTTCTCTGCAGCCATGTTATTGAGCGCGCCGTGCGGCTTCACGTGCGTCACCTTCTCGCCGACATAGGCGGCCATCCCTCCAAGCGCGCCGATCTGGTAGGCGATGAGGTACTCGAGGTGCTTCGGGTCCATGTCGATGCGGCGGCGGCCGAATCCCCACAGGTCGTTGAAGCCGGGATGCGCGCCGATGCTGACACCCTCCTCCTTCGCGCGCTGCACGACGCGGCGCATCGTCACCGGGTCGCCGGCGTGAAAGCCGCACGCGATGCTCGCCGAGCGGATGATCTTGAGGATCGCGTCGTCGTTGCCCACGTCATAGGCGCCATAGCCCTCGCCCATGTCCGCGTTGAGATTCACCGTGATGGTCATCGTCGGTCCGTGTGTGAAATGCAGGAGGGTTCCGGAAATCCGCCGCAGGGCGCGTTGCGGTACGCCGCGATGGCGTGACCCATGTCCGCGCATGGCAGAATTATATGGTCCTAAGTATGGAATAACAATATCATTGGCGCGCCGTTTGGGCTAACCTGAATTCATCGGCGGCTTTCACGCGATTTCTTGATGACTGTTCGCTTCCTTCCTTCCGGCGACACTGCCGTCGTCGCCGAGTTCGGAGACCGCATCGACCGTGCGTTGAACCGGCGCGTATTGCGGCTGAACGCGGCGGTGCGCGCCGCGCGGATTGCCGGCGTGGTGGAGACGCTGCCGACATTTCGCTCGCTGATGGTGCACTACGATCCTCTGTTGACGAGCAGTGCCGACGTGATCTCTGCGATCGAACGGCTCATCGCGCAAGAGGAGTCCGCCGCGGAATCCGGCAGGCTGTGGCGCATTCCCGCCTGCTACGAAGGACCCCACGCGCCGGATCTTGAAGACGTCGCGCAGCGCGCCGGTCTCGCGCCCGATGAGGTGATCCGCCTGCACAGTGCCACGCAGTACCAGGTGTACATGATCGGTTTCTCGCCGGGCTTTCCGTACATGGGCGATGCCCCCGGGCCGCTCGCGCTACCGCGACGCACCGACCCGCGCGTGCGGGTGCCGGCCGGATCGATCGCGATTGCTGCGGGCATGACATCGGTCTACCCGGTGGAAAGCCCCGGTGGCTGGCATTTGATCGGCGCGACGCCGGCGCGGCTCTTCGATTTGAGCTGGCCGCAACCCGCGCTCCTCGCGCCGGGGGACAACGTGCGCTTCGAACCGGTGGATGCAGGCGAGTACGAGCGCATCCGGGCGGCCGTTGCGACCGGCGAATACCGCGTGCCGTCCGACACGGCGGCGATCGCGTGACCGCCGCGCTGAAAATCGTCACGCCGGGTCCGCACACCACCGTGCAGGGCGCGCGGCGCATCGGATTTCAGGATGTCGGCATCCCCGCGTCCGGTCCGCTCGATTCGATCAGCCTGCGCCTCGCGAACGCCCTCGTCGGCAACCCGCCTCATGCGCCGGCGCTGGAAATGCTGCTGCAGGGCCCGATGTGCGAAGTGCTGGCGGATTCGGTGCGCGTCGCACTGGCCGGATGCGGCGCAAAACTCGAGGTGCGCTCGACCCCGGCGCGCATGATTCCGTCCGGTCGCAGCGTGCGGCTGGAGAAAGGCGAAGTCTTTCGTATCGGGCCGCTCGTCGATTCCGCATGCGCTTATCTCGCGATCGAGGGCGGACTGGACGTTGCGCCGATGCTGGGCAGCGCCTCGACCTACGTGCGCGGCGCGATCGGCGGCATCGGAGGACGGCGCCTGCAGAAGAACGACCTCGTGCCGCTCAGCCGCAACGAAGTGGCGCACCGTGACGAGTGCGCGCTGGAGCGTGCGCCCGACCTCGCGTTCGACCAGCCGATACGGGTGGTGCTCGGCCCGCAGGCGGATCATTTCACCAGGCGCGGCGTGGAAACGTTTCTGTCCTCGATCTATACCGTATCGACGCAGGCCGATCGCATGGGCTTCCGGCTCGACGGGCCGGTCATCGAGCACGTGAGGGACTACAACATCGTGTCCGACGGCGTGGTGTCGGGTTCGATTCAGGTCCCGGGCACCGGTCGCCCGATCGTCCTCATGGTGGACAACCAGACGACCGGCGGCTATCCCAAGATCGCGACGGTGATCTCCGCCGATCTGCCGCTGGTCGGAAGGCGCAGGCCCGGCCGCGCCATCCGCTTCAGCGCCGTCCCGGTGGAGGAAGCGGAAGCGCTGCGCAGGATGCAGGAGGCGGTCGTGCAGCAGCAGATCGATCGCATCCGCAGTATCGCCGCGCATGCCAGCACCGCCTGATTTTCGAAAGCGAGTCATGTCGAAACTGAAAACGATGTACGCGCGCAGCGCCGTTCCGCTCTACATTCAGATCGCCTCCGCGCTGCGGCGACGCATCGAGAGCGGCCAGTGGCAGCCCGGCCAGAAGATCTCCACGCTGGAGGCGCTGGAGCGCGAATTCGAAGTCGCGCGTGTGACCGTCCGGCTCGCCATCGAGCTGCTGGAGAGCGAGGGGCTGGTGCATCGCCAGCAGGGTCGCGGGACCTTCGTCGCCGACAAGGTGCAGAGCAGGCACTGGTTGCGGCTCGAAACCTCCTGGGCATCGCTGATCGCGCCGATCAAGAGCAACGTGCCGCGCATGATCAAGGTGGACAATCCGCCCGCCGCGCCGGCGCTGTCGGAAGAGGACGGCCGGCTCGCGCCGGAGTACGTGTTCCTCCGCAGCGTGCAGATGAAGGACGATACGCCCTACGCGGTGGTGAACCTTCATCTCGACCGCCGCATCCACGATCGCGATCCCGAGGCCTTCCGCTCGCACACCGCCTTGCCCATACTCGCCGGCCTCAACGGCATCACCATAGCCCATGCCCACCAGACGCTCGTCATCGGAACGGCCGATCCGGACACGGCCGCGCTCCTGCAGGTTTCGCTGGGCGCGCCCACCGCGGAATGCCATTGCGTCGTGAGGGATCGCGCGGGCACGGCGATCTATGTCGCGGACATCGTTTACCGCAACGACTGCGTCAAGCTGCACATCGATCTCTTCGGGCGTGCGCAGCCCGCCGTGGCGACCCCGGATCATGCAAAAGCGCTGAAACCAAAACCTCATCACACGCCGAAACGCGTGCGCAAGGCGCGCAGCCGCGGCGTCGTGCATTAGGCTTGCCGATGTCACACCAGGGCGTCGGCGCCAGCGTCATTCGCAAGGAGGACGACCGCCTGCTGCGCGGGCGCGGCCAGTTCGTGGCCGATCTGCGGCTTGCCGGGATGAAGGACGTCGCCTTCGTCCGCAGCCCGCTTGCGCATGCGGGAATACGAGGCATACACGTCCCCGAGGCGCACCGCGGCGGGGTGTATACCGCGCACGACGTTGCGGACGTCAAACCGATCCGCGCCGTCTCCGGACTGCCCGGCTTCAAGGTTTCGGTGCAGCCCGTGCTCGCGACCGAAAAAGTGCGCTACGTCGGCGAGCTGCTCGCCATGTGCGTTGCGGAAACGCGCGCGCGCGCGGAGGACATCGCGGCATCGGTCACGCTCGATCTCGAAGAACTCCCCGCGGTGCACGACATGCTCGCCGGGCGCAAGCCGGGGTCGGCGCTGCTGCACGAGGCCTGGGGCGACAACGTCTTTCTGGAGACGTACGTCGACCTCAATTTCGAAAAGGCGCTCGATGCGCCGATCAAGGTGACGCGCGAAATCAGCACCGCGCGCCAGTGCATGGTACCGATCGAGGGGCGGGGCGTCGTCGCACACTGGGACCGCCGGCTGGAGCAACTCGTCATCTACTCCGCGACGCAGATGCCGCATATCGTGCGCACCGGGCTGTCCGAGTGCCTGGGTCTCGATCACGAAAAAATCCGCGTGGTTGCGCCGGATGTCGGCGGCGGCTTCGGCTACAAGGGCATCCTGCTTGCCGAAGAGGTCGCGCTCGGCTGGCTCGCCCTGCACTGCGATCACCCGGTGCGCTGGATCGAGGACCGGCGCGAGCACCTGACCGCGGGCGCGAACTGCCGCGAGCATCATTACCGCATCACCGGCTACGCCGACCGC
>JBQTHU010000065.1:0-39714 GCA_052389535.1 Betaproteobacteria bacterium
GCGCCGCAGTTCCAGCAGGCGGTGAACTGGCCTTCGAGCGCTTCGCCGCATTTGGGGCAGATCCAGCGCTCGCCGCTGTACTGGCGCGCAAGGCTGCCCGTGAGAAATGCGACGAGCAGTTCATTGGCGCGTTCGAATTGCGCATCGTCCGCCACCCATACCGAGCACAGGTCCACCGGCAACTCTCCCCAGCCGCTGGTGAGAAATTCGCCGCGCACCGTCGCTTCAATCCCGTGCGACTCGAGAAAACCCTTCACGAGGTGCGCCTCGGCGGCGTGTTTGGCGGTGTGGACCTGTTTCACGCGATGTGTCAGCCGCGGGGCGGAGACTGCGCCTTGATCCAGTCGGCGATGCGCTTCACTACCTGTTCCTCGATGCCCACGAAGCCGTGATAGTGGAAGGCGAGGCAGGGGTTGCCTTTCACCGGGCCCCCGCCTTTGAACGCGATCAGCTCCGACTTGGGCGCGCCGCGGAGTCCCGCCATGAGCCCCGGCACGTCGCTGTAGAGACAGTATTTGCACTGGTCGTCTTCGTGGTGAACCACCAGCGCGGGCACGCGGATGGTATCGATCGCCATCGACGGCACGCGTTCGCGGTCCGGACCCACCATCGACGACGTGAACACCACGCCGTCGGGGCGGTTCTCGCGCATGCGTATCGCCGCGTTGGCGACGGACGTGGTGCCGCGGCTCGTACCGACCAGCCAGACCGGAACCTTCTCCTGACGCAGCAGCGCAATCACCTGCGCGACATCGAAGGCGTGGTCCGCGCTCTGCCTGAAAAAGTCCAGCGCCGGCCCGTCGATGCGGTCGGACGGGGCATCGAGCACGGCGACCAGCAATGCCTCGCGCGCAAACAGCTCGCGGGAGCGGACGAGGAAGTTGCCGTCGCGGCCCGGCCTGCCGTCCGTCCCTATGGCCACCAGCCCATTGCCGCCGGCGAACAGGATGACGCTTGCGACCGGCTTTTCGGGTTTGATGAGCAGCACGCGCTGCGTGACGCCGGCGCGGGTGGGAATGTCCCTGACCGATACCTCGGCCGCAAATGCGGCTGCAGGCAGCAGCGCGAGAACGGCAAGAGCGTGCAGTAACCGGAGCATGAGCCGCGCTATTTTTCCAGCGTGCGGCGCGCCCATTCGGCGGCGAGGAAGAGCGCGCTGTCGCCACCGTGCCGTCCCACGAACTGCACGCCGAGCGGCATGCCCTGCAGACCGGTGCCGCAGGGTATCGTCATGCACGGCAACCCGAGCAGCGTCCACATGAGCCCGAAGATCGGCTCGCCCGTGGCCTCCAACCCCATCGGCGCTTCACCGGGCGCGCTCGGCGCGAGCAGCACGTCGAAGTCGCGAAAGACATCGCCGATGCGCTTGCGGCAGCGCTCGGTGCTCGCAAAGCCGGCCTCGTATTGCGCGCGCGTCACCTTGCCGCCCGCGGCGATGCGTGCGGCAAGGCTCTCGGAGATGAGTTCCGGAAAGCGTGTGCGCTCGTGGGTCAACGCGCGGAAGAATTCGTAGGAGCTGACCTCGATCTGCGTCCGGGCGAGCGTGCCGAATTCGTCGTCGAGTGCGACGTCTTTTACCTGCGCGCCCGCCGCGGCGAGCGCGTGTGCCGCCTCCTGCAGCCGGGCGTGCGTGGGCGCATCCGCTTCCTTCCAGTACGGCGTGCGGCAGAAGCCGACGCGTAACTTGAGTGTCGGCACCTCATCGAAGGACGTCCTCGGCATGCCGGAGAGTTCCTCCACGATAAGCGCCGCATCGGGCACCGTGCGGGTCAGCGTGCCGATGGTATCCATCGCTTCGGACAGGAATTTGAGACCGGCGCGATTGATGAGCCCGAACGTCGGCTTGTAGCCGATGACGCCGCAGAACGCCGCCGGCCGGATGATGGAGGAGGAGGTCTGCGTGCCGAATGCAATGGGCACCATGCCATCGGCGACCGCAGCCGCGGAGCCGCTCGAGGAGCCGCCCGGCGTGTGTGCGGTATTGCGCGGATTGCGGGTCTTGTTGGGATGGCGAGTCGCAAACTCGGTGGAAACCGTCTTGCCCAGGATGACGCCACCCAGTTCCCGCACCTGCGCGACACACGCGGCGTCGCAGGCTGGGCGGTGATTCCTGTAAATCGGCGAGCCGTACTCGGTCGGCATGTCGCGGGTATCGATGACGTCCTTCACGCCGACCGGGATGCCGTGCAGGCGGCTGCGCGGCGTTTCGCGATCGCGCCGGCGTGCCTGGGCGAGTGCGGCCTCGGGATCGATATGCGCCCACGCGCGCACCTCCTCTTCGCGCTGGCGCACGCGCGCCAGGCACTCGGAAACCAGTGCCTCCGAGGTAAGCTTTCCAGCGGCGATGGCGGCGGCTGCCTCGCTTGCGGAGCGCAACCTCACTTGGCCATCCCCAGCTCCACGAGCAGCGCTCGCGACTGCTCGTAGTCTTTCTTGAGGTACGCGAGCGTGTCCTGCGCGTTCTTGTAGCCCCACTCCCAGGCGTTCGACTCCAGATAGCTCTTCCAGTAGTCGTGCTGCACGGTTTTCTGAAAAGTGTTTTCCCAGTATGCAATCTGCGCGGGAGACATGCCTTTGGGACCGACGAAGATCGTCCAGCCTTCCATCAGCACGTCGTAGCCCTGGTCGCGGAACGTCGGCGCATCCGGGATGCCGGGCGAGCGCTTGGGCGTGGAGAGCCCGAGGATGCGCATCTTGCCGGCCTTGTGATGGGGAATGGCGTTGTTCACGGCCTGCACCATGGCGTCGATGTGCCCGCCTAGCAGGTTGGTCACCGATTCGGCGCCGCCACCGAAGACGAGTATCTTCAGCTGGCGCGGATCGATGCCGGCGGCCTTGGCGAGCCGCGCGATGGTGAAGTGATTGATGGCGCCGCGCGTGCTGCCGACCGATATGGACAGCGAAGCCGGATCCCTGCGTAGCTGCTCGACGAAGTCCTTGAGCGTCTTGTACGGCGAGTCCGCGCGGACCGCGAGCGCGACCGGCTCGCTGCCCACGAAGGAAAGCGGGGTCAGGTCCGTGTAGTGGAGCGGGCTGCGGCCGGTGATGTGGTTGGTGACGAGGCCGGCCTGCGCGATCGCGATATGGTGCGCATCGCCTTTCTGGCCGACGTAGGTATACGCGAGCGAGCCACCGCCGCCAACCTTGTTGGTAATGACGGCGTCCAGCAGCTTTGTTTCCTGCCAGATCTTGTGCATCATGCGCGCCGACTTGTCGTTGCCACCCCCCGGCGCGGCGAACACTACAACCTCTACCGTGCGGTCGGGCTTCCACGCGGTCTGTGCGCCCGCCGGCGCGGCTGCGCAGAGGGGAACGACGATGGCGATCCAGCCCAGGAACGTACCGATACGATGCGGGCGGCTCCAAACCGATGCTTGGTTCATGTGAAATTCCTGTGTGAGCGGTGCAAGTAGCTACTGTTCTGCCGCTTATCTTATCGTGCGCTCATCGTGCCGGAAAGAGCGTTGCGACGCCATGCTAGAATCCGCCCCGGCGATAGGCGGCAGCACGCATCGATGTCCGATACCGATCTCATCTTCCTCAGCATCGCAGAACAAGCGCAACTCATCCGTTCGCGTTCCGTTTCTCCGCGCGAGCTTGTCACCGCCTATCTTGAGCGTATCGGGCGCTATGATCCTGTCCTGCGCGCCTATATCACGGTCTGTGCCGATCATGCGCAGGCGGAAGCCGCACTGGCGGAACGCGAGATCGCAGCCGGCCGCTATCGCGGCCCGCTCCATGGCATTCCCTTTGGCGTGAAGGACCAGTTGTGCACCCGCGGCATCCGGACGACCGTCGGCTCGAAGATCATGGCGGATCACGTTCCGGATTACGATGCGACGGTGGTGAGCCGGCTGAAACGCGCCGGCGCCATACTGATCGGGAAAGAGAACCTCCACGAGTTCGGAAAGGGCGGGACCAATTACTTTCCGTACGGCCAGCCGCGCAATCCCTGGGATCCGTCGCGCAATCCGGGCAGTTCATCGAGCGGCTCGGGCATCGCGCCGGCCGCCGGCCTGTGTTCCGGGTCGCTCGGAGAGGACACCGGCGGGTCGGTGCGCGGTCCGGCTGCAGCGTGCGGCGTGGTCGGCTTGCGGCCCACGTTCGGGCGCGTGAGCCGTCATGGCGGCGTGATGTACGGCTGGACGGCCGACACCATCGGGCCGATCACCCGCACCGTCGAGGACAACGCATTGTTCCTGGGCGCCATCGCAGGTCACGACGAGAACGACGCGCTGTCCAGCACGCGGACGGTTCCTGATTACGGCGGCGCATTGAAAACCGGAATTCGCGGATTGCGTCTCGCGGTCGTCACCGAAATGGCCCGTCCCGACGGCGTCCATCCGGAAGTGCGCGCCGCGTTCGACGCTGCGCTTGCCGTACTCCAAGAACTCGGTGCCCGGGTGAGCGAAGTGTCGCTGCCGTGGGCCAGGCACGCCATCCCGCTCAACATGATGACCTCCGATGCGGACGTCGCGTCGATGTTCGTTCCGCTGTTGCGCACGCGCTGGAACGATTTCGACGTCGGCACGCGCACCCGCATGGCGACCGCGGCGCTGGTGCCCGCGGCGATTTACAGCCGCGCGATGCGGGCGCGCGCGGTGGTGCGCGGCCAGATCCTGGACGCGCTGGCGCAGCACGACGCGCTGCTGTGCCCCACCAGCCTGCGGCCGCCCGCGTCGATCGACGACGCGCGCGAGAAGGTCGAGTCCAAAGCTGACATCGCGCAACGGCTCATCCTGCGCCGCATCACCACCCACCCCTTCGGCACGGCCAACGTGCCGACGCTCGCATTGCCGATGGGATTCACCAGTGGCGGGCTTCCGCTGTCGCTGCAGATCGCGGCGCGCCCCTTCGCCGAGGATATGGTGTACCGCGTCGGGCACGCTCACGAAAGGGCGACACAGTGGCATGCGCGGCATCCCGACCTCGAGCGCACGCTGAGCGTGTTGCAGGCTGGGGAAAGGATAACGGCATGACGGTGGAAATCACACTGCAGCAACTGCGCGAGATGGCGCGCGCGATCCGGCTCGACATTCCCGAGGCGGACAGCGAAAACGTGCGGCTGCGGCTGTCCACGCTCCTTACGGCGATGGAAGAGATCGAGCACGAACTGGGCGCGGAGATGGACCGCACCGAGCCGGTGCCGCCGGTCTACCCGCGCGAGCCCTTCCCGGACTGATTCTTTACATGGCCACGATAAGAATATTGAGCGGCGGCGCGGCGCAGGCGGTCGTCGAAGCCATCGCGAAAAGCTTCGAGCGCGAAACCGGGCATGCCATCGCCGGCGAGTTCAGCGCGGTCGGTGCAATGGCGGCGAAGCTGAACGCGGACGAGCCGGCGGATGTGGTCATCCTTACCGACAGACTGATCGATGCGTTGATCGCCAGCGGCAGGATCGTTTCCGGAACGCGTGCGGATCTCGGTTACGTCAGCACGGGCGTGGCGGTGCGCGCCGGAACGCCGATGCCCGACGTCTCCGACGCGCGCGTGCTGCGCGGAAACCTGTTGGCTGCTTCGAAGATCGTGTGTCCGGATCCCGCAGTTGCGACAGCCGGCAAGGTGGTGATGGCGCTGCTGGAGCGTCTTGCCATCACCGATGAAGTGCCCGCGAAGCTGCAGTTTTTTCCGAACGGTTACGCAGCGATGGCCTGGCTTGCGGCAAGCAGCGGCGTGCGCGAGATGGGCATCACACAAATCACCGAGATCACGGCGAACAAAGGTGTTACACTCGCCGGGCCGCTGCCGCAGGACTTGCAGGCCCGGACGATGTATTCCGCCGGTCTCGTGGCAAAGGCGCCGCACGGCGACATCGCGCGGGAGTTCATCGCGCGGCTGACGGCGCCGGCCTCCCTGCAGGTTCGCATCGCGGCGGGCTTTGAGGCGGAACGCTGATCCGCCGTCCCCATTTACCGGTTACCAGCAGGATTTCGACATGAATCGCATCGTTCATCTCGCGCTGAAAGTGGAAGATCTGGAAAGGACCACCGAGTTCTATCAGAAGGTGTTCGGTTTCCGCGAAGTCGAAACGCGGAAGACCCGCGACCACCTGTCGCGCCATCTCACCGATGGCGCACTGGATTTCACGCTGATCAAATATGACGATGGCACGCAATCGGCGGAATCCAGGGCATCCGGCGAAGGTCCCTGCATCCATCACTTCGCAATCGAGGTGGACAACGTGGAGCAGCACGCGGCGGAGCTCGAGAAATACGGCTGCGAAATCATCAGCGAACCGGGCGTCATCCCGGTCAAGTTTCGCGCGCCGGGCGGCACGGTGGCGGAAATCGTGCCGGTCGGGCGCTACAAAAAGCCCGGCACGAGAAGCTGAGGCAGCTCGCAGCGCGCGGGGACGACCAAGAGGAGGAGGACCGGCGGAATCGCCGGCGTTCATGTGAGTCTGCGGAAATCGGTCGACAAGAGCGAAGTGGTGTGCAGCGCGGTGCTGATCGCGCTCGGCGCCTTCGTCGTTCGCGAAGCGCTCGCCTGGGAATACATGACGCGCGACGGCCCCGGTCCGGGGTTTTTCCCGATGTGGATCGGCATTGCTATGGTCGCGCTGTCCGGGCTGTACCTCTCGGCGCACCTCTATGACATCGCGCGCGGAGAAAGCGTGCACCGCACGAACTGGTCCGGTACGCCTGCGGTCGTCCTGGCCTGGCTCGCTTTCATGGTGGTCATCGCGCTTATCAAGCCGCTCGGTTTTGTCGCCGCGCTGGTGCTGATGATGCTGATATTTGTGCGCGGCGTGTTCCGCCAGTCCTTCGCCAAGGCGGTGGTGGTCGCGCTCGCGTCTGCCGGGGCGTTCTGGATGCTGTTCGTCAAGCTGCTCAACCTGCGGCTGCCTGCAGGTCCCTGGGGTTTTTAGGAGCAGACGGCCATGGAGATGATCGCCGGCCTGATGCAGGGGTTCGCCGTGGCGCTGGAGCCGATGAATCTCTTCTGGTGCTTCATCGGCGTATTTTTCGGAACCATCGTCGGCATATTGCCGGGCCTCGGGCCCTCGGCCACGGTCGCGCTGCTGCTGCCGCTCGCCATGCAGATGAACCCGACCTCCGGGCTCATCATGCTCTCCGGCATCTACTATGGCGCGAAGTACGGCGGCTCGACGACCTCGATCCTGCTCAACGTCCCGGGCGAATCGGCCTCCGTCGTCACCTGCCTCGACGGTTACGAAATGGCGCGCCGCGGGCGCGCCGGGCCGGCGCTCGGCATCGCGGCGATCTCTTCTTTCATTGCCGGCACCATCGGCGTGCTGCTGCTCATGCTGATCGCGCCGCCGGTGTCCGAGTTCGCCCTGCGTTTCGGCCCGCCCGAGTACTTCGCGCTGATGGCGATGGGCCTCGCGATGGTGGTGCTGCTCGCCGGCAAGTCGATGATCAAGGCGCTGCTCTCGATGTTCCTCGGGCTCTGGCTCGCCACGATCGGGGTGGACCTTTTTACCGACAACGCCCGCTACACCTTCGATCGCGTCGAGCTGGTGGATGGCGTCAATTTCGTCGTCGTGGCGATCGGCACATTCGCGATCGGCGAGGTGCTGGCCAACCTGACGAGCAAGAGCGGCGGGCAGTTGTTCGAGGTGCCGAAGGGGCTGCGCAACCTGCTGCCGAACCTGCAGGACTTCAAGGACAGCCGCTTCGCGTTCGTGAACGGCTCGCTCGTCGGATTTTTCGTCGGCGTGCTGCCCGGCGCGGGTTCCACGATCGCTTCCTTCGTGTCGTACGGGATCGAGAAGGCGGTTTCCCGGCATCCTGAAAAATTCGGTACCGGCGCCGTGGAAGGCGTCGCCGCGCCGGAGGCGGCGAACAACTCCGAGACCGGCGGCGCGCTGGTGCCGCTGCTCACGCTCGGCATACCCGGCTCCGGAACCACCGCCATTCTGCTGGTGGCGCTGATCATGTGGGGCATGCGCCCCGGCCCCATGCTGATCCAGGATCATCCGACCATGTTCTGGGGGCTGGTGGCGAGCATGTACATCGGCAACGTGATGCTCCTCATCCTCAACCTGCCGCTGGTGCCGCTGTTCGCACAGGTGCTGCGCCTTCCTGCATACGTCCTGTATCCCGTGATACTGGGCGTGTCGCTCGTAGGGGTCTACAGCGTGGACGAACGGCTGTTCGATGCCTGGCTGGTAGGCGGATTCGGACTGCTCGGCTACGCCATGCGCAAGCTCGATTACCCGGCCGCGCCGCTCATACTCGGCCTCGTGCTCGGTGATTTCATGGAGCGCGCGCTGCGCCAGTCGCTGATGATGTCGGCGGGCGATTTCTCCATCATCTACACTAGACCGATGGCCGTCGTGATGTTAGTTTTGGCGGCCGCAATTCTGATTGCGCCGCTGTTCCGGCGTGCCAACGCCTGGCGGTTGAAGGCGGCGGAGCAGGATGTCTGAGACGGTTTCCCATCCAACGAGGAGGAAGCAATGAAATCCCGATATTTGCTGATCGCTTCATTACTGGCGGCAGGGGTGTCGTCCGCGTACGCCCAGGGCTTTACACCGAGCCGGCCGATCGACTTCCTGGTGCATACCGGTCCCGGCGCGGGGTCCGATCTCTTCGCGCGCGGTGTGGCAAGCGTACTGGAGAAGAACAAGCTCGTGCCCCAGCGCATCCAGATCAACAACCGCACCGGCGGCGGCGGTCTGGTCGCTATGTCGTTCCTGGGAGAAAAGGCCGGTGAAGATCACATGGTCGCGTTCTTCACCAGCGTCTGGTACGTGAATCCGATGATCCGCAAGGAAGCCAAGGTTTCGATGTCCGAGCTGACGCCGGTGGCGCGCCTCATCCTGGAACCTTCGGTGCTGACCGTGCGTGCCGACTCTCCGTTCAAGAGCGCGAAGGATTTCGTCGAAGCGGCGAAGAAGGACCCGGGCAAATACAAGCAGGGCGGCGGCTCGATCAGCGGGCGCGACAACACCACGCGCCTCGTCATCCAGAAGGCGACCGGCGCGCAGTGGCAGTTCATTTCCTTCCCGAGCGGGGGGGAGCGCGTCGCGGCGCTCCTCGGCGGGCACACCGACCTCTACATCATGGAGCCGGCGGAAGCGCTGGAGCAGATCCGCGCCGGAAAAATCCGGGTGATCGCCACGCTGATGGAGAAGCGGCTTCCCGCCTTCCCCGACGTGTCCACTTTGAAGGAGCAGGGCATCAACGTACCCGAGATTCCGCAGCCGCGCGGCATGGTCGGGCCACCCAAGATGCCGGCAAACGTCAAGGCGTTCTGGGAAGGCGCGCTCGCCAGGATGGTGAAGACTACCGAGTGGCAGGAATATCTTAAAAAGGACCTGCTCGAGGACGGCTTCCTGATCGGGGCGGATCTGCAGAAGTTCAGCGACAGCTACAAGGTGCAGGTGCGCGAGATCCTGAAGGAAGGCGGCGTCAAGCTCGTCAACTGAGCGACCTGCATGAGCGCCGCTTTGCCCGAAAAATCCGCTTCGGAAATCCTGATCGACAAGGCCTGCGCACTGCGCGCGGAAGCCATTCCGCGCACGGTGCGCGAACGCGTCGAGCAGTTGCTGATCGATGTCGTGGGGTTGTGCGTGGCCGCGCGCAACACCGATTACATGCGCGCTGTGCTGGCATCCGTGGATGCCGGAGGGCCGTGCACCGCGATCGGCCATGCCGGCGGCTACCGCCCGGAAACCGCTGCGCTCGTCAACGGCACGGCGACCCACGGCGAGGATTTCGACGATACCTTCGAAGGCGGGCCGGTGCACAGCAGCGCCACCGTCGTGCCGGGTGTGCTCGCGGCATGCGAAGCATTCGGGCGCGGCGGGCGTGCCGCGCTGATCGGAATCGCCGCCGGCATCGAAGCGACGTGCCGGCTTTCGATGGTTCGCCCCAAGATGATCCACAAGTCGGGGTTTCACCCGACCAGCGTATTGGGCACGATGGGGACGACGCTCGCGGTATCCGTGGCGCTCGGCCTGGATCGCCGGCAGACGGTCGATGCGTTCGGCAATGCGGGCAGCTTTGCAAGCGGTATCATCGAGTATCTGGCCGAGGGCGCGTGGACCAAGCGTCTGCATACCGGGTGGGCGGCGCAGGCCGGCGTGCAGGCGGCGCGCTTCGGGCAAAACGGTTTCTTCGGGCCGCGCACGGTGCTGGAGGGCGTCCACGGACTCTTCAACGGTTTCTCGCGCGCCGCTGAGGGCGATTACGCAGTACTGACCGACGGTTTCGGCGAGAAATGGGTGATGGATGCGATCACCTTCAAGCCTTATGCCACCGGCACGATGAACCAGCCCTACGTCGATTGCGCGATCCGGCTGGCGAAGAAGGGCATCCGGGCCGAAGACGTGGAGGACGTCCTCTGCGAAACGGCCGAAGGCTACGTGCACCGCCTGTGGGATCCGCTGCCCTCCAAGCACCGCCCGCCCAACGAGTACGTCGCCAAATTCAGCGCCCCGTTCAACATCGCGGTCGCGTTCGTGACCGGCGGCGCCGGTCTTTCCGCCTTCACCGGACAGACGGTGCGCGACGAGCGCATCCTCGGGCTCGCCTCCAAGGTGCGCTACGTCGTCAATCCGAACGATCCCTATCCAAAGGCGTTCACCGGCCACGTCCGCATGACGCTCAAGGACGGGCGCGTGTTCGAGGAGCGCCAGCCGCATATCCGGGGCGGCGCCAAGGAACCGCTGTCCCGCGCCGACATCGAAAACAAATTTCTCGGCAACTGCGAGTTCGGCGGCTGGCCGCGCGCGCGCGCCGAGCAGTTTCTGAAGTCGGTCCCCGGATTTTTCGACCGGCCGGTGGACCTCGGCGCGTTGCGCGGGTAGCGCGCCCGCGGCTGGCGGGCAAGCCACGCAGGGGTGTCAGGCGATGCGCTTCGCTGCATCCTGCTTTGCCGGTAATATGGGCCGATGCCATTCGTCCAGTTGCCCCCCGAGCTCGGCAACCAGTATCTCGATGACAGCGTGCTGCGTGGCTATCTCGCGCGCACGCTGCCCGAAGAGGTAATCGCCGGCATCGAACCCGCCCTGATCGAGATGGGCGAGCTCGCGGGCGGTGAGCTCTACCGCATGCAACTGCGCGACCGGCGCAACGAGCCCGAGCTGGTCCATTGGGACGCCTGGGGCAACCGCATAGACCGCATCGAGGTGTCGCCGCTCTGGCGAACCGCCGAACGGATTGCCGCGGAGCAGGGGCTGGTTGCGCTGGCGCACGAGCGCAGGCACGGGGCCTGGTCGCGGGTCCACCAGTGTGCATTGGTGTATCTCTATACTCCGTCCACCGACCTCTATTCCTGTCCGCTCGCCATGAGCGACGGTGCGGCTTGCGCGCTGGAGGGCTCGGGAAACCGGGCGCTCATGGAACGGGCGCTGCCGCATCTCCTGGCGCGCGATCCCGCGGAGTTCTGGACCAGCGGGCAGTGGATGACCGAGGCCAGCGGCGGATCCGACGTAGGGCTGAGCGAAACGGTGGCGCGCGAAGAGGAGGGGCATTGGCGCCTCTACGGGCGCAAGTGGTTCACCTCTGCGATCACCTCGCAGATGGCGCTGACGCTGGCGCGCCCCGCCGGCAATCCGCCGGGCGGCAAGGGGCTTGCGCTCTTCTATGTTGAAACGCGCACTGCGCGCGGCCGGCCGAACCGCATCGTCGTGAACCGGCTCAAGGACAAGCTCGGCACGCGCAAAGTCCCGACGGCGGAACTGATACTCGACGGCACGCCGGCGCAACTCGTGCGCGGGACGACGGATGGCGTGAAGCACATTGCGCCGGTGCTCAACGTGACGCGCACCTGGAACAGCATCACCGCCGTGTCGCTGATGCGCAGGGGCATCGCGCTCGCACGCGATTACGCCCGCAAGCGCGTGGTGTTTGGCGCGCCGCTCGCGGAAAAGCCGCTGCATCTCGATACGCTCGCCGGCATCGAGGCGGAATACGAGGGGGCCCTGCATCTTGCCTTCTTCGTGGTGGAGCTGCTGGGCCGTCTCGAGGCGGGCCGCGCGAGCGAAGAGCAGGCGGCATTGCTGCGGCTCATGACGCCGGTCGCCAAGCTTGCGACGGGCAAGCAGGTGGTCGCGGTACTGTCGGAAGCGATCGAAGCTTTCGGTGGCGCCGGATATGTCGAAGACACGGGATTGCCGGTGCTCCTGCGTGATGCCCAGGTGCTGCCAATCTGGGAAGGCACGACGAACGTGCTGTCGCTGGATGTGCTGCGCGTGGTGCAGTCATGCGAGAGTCTGGGTGCGCTGCGCCGCGAAGTCGGATTCATGCTGCAGGGCCTGCGGGAGACGGAACTCGTGAAGATCTCGGCGCGGGTCGAACAGGCGCTGGAACAGGCGGAAGCCTGGCTTGCCGATGCGGCCGGCAATGAATCGAGGCTCGAGGCCGGCGCGCGGCGCTTTGCGATGACGCTCGGGCGAACGGTGTCGCTCGCGCTGCTTGCGCGTCACGCGCAATGGGCGCTGGAACACGAACGCAGCCGGCGCGCGTTTGCCGCCGCCAAGCGTTACGCGGCGCATGGCACCAACCTGCTTGCCGAAACGGATGGCGACGAGGCGCGCATGCTGGCGCGGGACGAGCCCTGACATGCTTTCCGCGATGAGCGCTGCGTGATACGAACTCTTGCCGGCTGAAGCGGAGCCCTGCATGCAAAGCACGATGATGCGGTTTCCGCTGACGCTCCACCCTGTGCTGGAGCGCGCCGGCCGGCTTTTCGGTGACTCGGAGGTGGTATCGCGGCTGCCGGACCGGTCGCTCCATCGCTACCGCTACCGCGACTTCCACCGCCGGGCGTGCGCCCTGGCAGGCGCGTTGCAGAAACTGGGCCTGCGCCGAGGCGATCGCGTCGCGACGCTGATGTGGAATCACCACGTGCATCTCGAAGCCTACTTCGCCGTGCCGTGCGCGGGCGGCGTGCTGCATACGCTCAACCTGCGCCTCCATCCCGACGACATCGCCTACATCGTGCGCCACGCCGGCGACCGCTTTCTCATCGTCGATGACGTGCTGCTGCCGCTCTATCAGAAATTCAAGGCCGGTGTCGCGCTCGATCAGGTCATCGTCGTGCCGCTGTTCGGCTCACGACCTGACGACCCCCATACCGATTACGAGGCCTTGATCGCTTCCGCGTCGCCCTATCAGGCGCCGGAACTCGATGAAAACGCCGCCGCCGGCATGTGTTACACCTCGGGCACGACCGGCAAGCCCAAAGGCGTCGTGTATACGCACCGATCGATCGTGCTCCATGCGCTTGCGACGGCGACGGTGGATCACATGGGCGTCAGTCATGCGGACGCCGTGTGCCCGGTGGTGCCGATGTTCCACGTCAACGCCTGGGGCATGCCGTTCACCGCCGTGATGATGGGCTCGAAACTGGTTTTTCCCGGGTCCCATCTCGATGCGGAAAGCCTGCTCGACCTGTACCAGTCGGAGCAGGTGACGCTGACAGCCGGCGTGCCGACGATCTGGATGAACATACTGCAGGCGCTGGAGTCCGCGCCGGAGCGCTGGAAACTCGCGTCGGGCTTGCGCATGGTCGTGGGCGGCGCCGCTGCGCCGGAGGCGATGATCCGCGCGTTCGACCGCTTCGCGCTGCGCGTGATCCACGGCTGGGGCATGACCGAGACCTCGCCGGTGGGCACGGTCAATTATCTCAAGCGCGAACTTGCCGCGCTGTCGCAGGAGGAACAGTACGCGATCCGTTCCAGGCAGGGCCTGCCGCTGCCTTTCTTCGAAGTGCGCGCGATGGGTCCGGAGGGCGAGGCGCCCTGGGACGGCGCGAGCATGGGAGAGTTGCAGGTGCGGGGCCCCTGGGTCGCGGGTGGCTATCACGATTTGGACGAGGAATCGGATAAATGGACCGACGACGGCTGGTTTCGCACCGGCGACATCGCGACCATCGACCCTGCGGGCTATGTGAAGATCACCGATCGCATCAAGGACCTGGTGAAATCCGGCGGCGAGTGGATCAGCTCGCTCGATCTCGAGAACGCGCTCGCGAGCCATCCCGCTGTGGCCGAGGCGGCCGTCATCGCGGTTCCCGACGCGAAATGGGGCGAACGCCCGCTCGCGATCATCGTATGCAGGTCCGGGCGCGCGGCGAGTGTAGCGGATCTGCGCGCGCATCTTGCGCCGCGCTTCGCGAGCTTCTGGCTTCCGGACCGCTACGTGTTCGTGGATGAAATGCCGCGCACCTCGACCGGAAAGATCCTGAAGCGTGCATTGCGCGAGCGCTACGGCAGCACGGCGTAGCATTGGCGAAGCTGTTATGATGGAATCGGTTCCATTGCCTTTGCCGATGTCCCGTTTTCCGGCTCTTGTTGCCGTTTCCATTCTCCAGGAGGATTCCATGACGCTCAGAATCGACATCGTTTCCGACGTGGTTTGACCCTGGTGCTACATCGGCAAGCGCCGTCTCGCCGACACCCTGGCGATGTATCGCGAGCGCTTTCCCGATGCGGCCGCGCCGGCCGTGCGCTGGCTGCCTTTCCAGTTGAACCCCGACCTGCCGGAAGAGGGCATCGCGCGCAGCGAATACCTGCGGCGCAAGTTCGGCAATCCCAACCGCAGCTATGCTCACGTGGCGGCGGTCGGCGCGAGCGTGGGAATTCCGTTCGCGTTCGACCGCATCACGGTGCAGCCCAACACCGTCAACGCGCATCGCCTCATGCATTACGCCGATCAGCGGGGGCGGCAGGACGAAATGGCGGAGGAACTGTTCCGCGCCTATTTCCTGGAGGGCGCGAATCTGACCGATAAGGAGACGCTTGCCGGGGTCGGCGCGCGGGCCGGGCTCGATCGCACCGAAGTGGCGCAGTATCTTGCGGGTGACGCAGATCGGGACGTGATCGCGCATGCCGACGTCGAGGCGCGCAGCGCAGGCATTGGCGGCGTGCCGTTCTTCATCTTCAACCGCCGGGTCGGCGTGTCGGGCGCGCAGGAGGCCGAGACGCTGCTCGAGGCGATGCTGCAGGCGGAAAAAGAAACGTCTTCTGCGGCGTAGAGGCGCCTCGTGAAGCTCCCCGGCGGTTGGCGGTGGCGCGTTGCAGCGGCCGTCGTTGCGCTGGGAGTGTTGTTCCTCCTGTGGAACATGGCGCGCGAGACGCCGCCGCAGGAGCCGGTCGTCGCGCGCAAGCCCACGCAGGGACCGGACAGCCGGGCCGATGCTGCGCGCGAACGCCCGACGCGCGAGCGCGGCACGCGGCCTTAACAACGGACCGAACGCTAGAGCGGTCCGAAGGCAGCAAGCAACTTCGAGTCCATCTCCCCGCGATGCCTGGCGATGACGGACTGCACCGTATCGACAAAGGCGGCCCGTTCGTCAGGCGAGAGGCGCACGACTTCATTTTCCCGCGGGTCGAGCTTCCGCAACACGTCCTCATCCTCGGACACGGCGAGCCGGCGCTGCAGCAGCGTCGCCGCGTGCGCTGCTTCCTCCACGGCTTGCTGCACGTCCGGTGGCCAGCTTCGATACTGTTCCGCGTTGCAGATGAAGAGCGTGCCGCCGAAAGAATGCCCGGTCAGCGTGATATGGCGGTGATGATGGTGGACGCCGAAGTTGTAGATGTTGGTGAGCGGGTTGTCCTGCGCCTGGAACTTTTCCGTGGCGATGCCCTCGACGAACTCCTTGATGTCCGCCGGAACCGGCACGAAACCGAGCGCCGCGAATACTTCTCCGTGCAGGGCGCTCATCTGGGTGCGGATGCGCAGTCCGCGGCAGTCGCCCGGCACACGGATCGGCCGCACGCGATTGCTGAGGTGACGATAGCCGTTGTCCCAGTAGCCGAGGACGCGGAACGGTGATCGCTCCAGCATGCGCTGGCGAAACGCGCTGCCCGCCGTCCCGTCGAGGGCTTTGAATAGCGTGGCGCGATCGCCGACGACGAAGGGCAGCTCCAGCGCCTTGAACTCCGGAACAGCGTCGGTGAATCGGACGGTGGACATGTAGCAGCCGGCCAGCTCGCCGTTCACCACCATGGTCGGAAGATCGCCGGACTTGCGGCCGAGGTCGAGCACATTGCCCACCAGTTCGAACGCGACCCGGTCTCCGAGCCGGCGCGTCAGGAGTTCTCCGAAATGCCGGGCCGCCTGATTGTGTATGGAAGCGGGCTTCTGATAACCGCCAAACTTTAAAGTGATCGATTTCAAGCGGAAACTTCGGTCTCAAGCAGGAATTCGCGCACGGTTGCAATCTGGTCGTCGGCCATCAGCATCGGGGCGTGACCGATTCCGTCGAACTCCACAAGCCGGGCGGGCGGGCCGCGCTTCATCATGGCGAGCGCATTGTCCTTGAGCAGCAAATCGGACTGCGCGCCCCGCAGCAGCAGCGTCGGGCACCGCACCGCATCCCAATAGGCCCACAGATCCACATCGCGCTGCGGCTGCTGAAACGGGAGGCCGATCGCCGGATCGTAGGCGGTCGTCCAGGAGCCGTCCTCGATCTGTCGCGCCGCGTGCAGCGTGATATGGCGCCACTGCTCGTCGGTGAGGGGACCGAACGGCGCCGACACCAGCCGCACGTGCCCTTCCAGCGCCTCCAGCGTCGGAAAGCGCGGCGTATTGCCTACGTATCGGCCGATACGCTCGAGTGCGGCTTTGGGGACGCTGGTCCCGACGTCGTTCACGATGAGCTTGGCGATGGGCGACTTCGGGCGCGAGGCGAGCAGCATGCCGATGATGCCGCCCATGGAAGTGCCCACCCAGTACACGGTGGAGTCCTCCCGTCCCGCGGTGGCCCGCGCGATCAGCGCATTCATGTCGGCCATGTACTGCGGATAGCCGTACTCCTGCTTGTCGGCGAGCCAGTCGCTGCGGCCGCGTCCCACGACATCCGGGCAGACGACACGAAAGTCCGCCTGCAGCACGTGCGCGAGGTAATCGAAATCCCGGCCGCTGCGTGCGAGACCGTGCACGCAGATCACCAGCCGTCGATTGCCGGGATCCCCCCATTCCGTGTAACAGATGCGATGAAAGGCCTTCGGGCTCAAGCCCAGGATCGAACCGCTTCTCATGCCCCGATTTTAAAGGTTTCGCCTGCGATGCGGCGTGCGGCGCCGCCCGATGTTCAGAAGAGAAGGAGCGCGGCGGTACCTGCGCTCAGAAAGAATACGAGATGCACGCGGCTCCAGAACGCATAATGCTGTCCCAGCTTCTCGGGCAGTTCGCAGGCGAGCAGGTAGAAGCGGCCATCGCGCGGCTTGCGCATGAGGTGCACGCCCTCCGTCGTTGCGGCGTGGCTGTCCGCGTGACGGCGCCGCACTTCCTTCTGCGCTTCGAGCCGTGCGCGCTCCCATTCGCGGAGGTCGATTTCGCCATCCTTGTTGGTGTCGAAACGCGTGAGCAGCTGCGCCTTGTCCTTCTTCCATTCGGCAAGCACGTGGCTCACGTCGGCCCGCTCGTCCAGGTCCGCCACCGCGCGGCTGGTAGTGCTGAACTCGCCGATCGCGTAGAGCTTGTCCTTGGGTGCGAGCAGCCATTCGCTGTGCCGGTAGTCGCCCTGCATCCAGGTGTGGTGATGGGACGTCAGGATTTCCGCGCCATCGGGCGAGATCACGCACTGCCCGGTGTCATCGACCAGCAGGAAATGATCGTGGCTCTCCCCGCTGTCCACGTGCTGCCATTTATTATTTGAGGTCTTTCTGTCGATGCGGAAGCGGCGCCAGCAGCAGGGGAGCCCGGTGCGCATGCTGAGGAGTGCGGTTCCGTCCAGCAGCTCCGAGCGCCCGAACAGCTCCACGTAGCCCTGCGCGGCCGAGGCCACCCTGGAAGTGGGAATGTCGTGCACGTGGCGGTAGCGGCGGTAGGTCGCGGCCCAGGCGAAGAAGCTCACGATCGCCATCGCACCCAGCGCCCACGGCCATGCTTCGGCCGTCTCGGCCTCGACCGCGACGATCAGGATGATGAGATGCAGGCCGCCGGTGAGCCATTCGGCGCGATGTTGCGACAGCCCCATCCCGGCAGCGGCGTACTGCTACGCGCGGCTCACGCGGCGAAGAGCTTTTTCACGTCCACGTCGGCTTTTTCTTCGGTTTCGAACTCGAGCAGTTGCGCCGGCTTGAAATTGAACATGCCGGCGACGATGGTGTCCGGGAACTGCTCGATGCGGATATTGTTGATGTTGACCGATTCGTTGTAGAACTCGCGGCGGTCCGCAATCGCGTTCTCGAGGCTCGAAATTCGGGTCTGCAGTTGCTGGAAAGTCTGGTTGGTCTTGAGGTCGGGATAGGCTTCCGCCAGCGCGAAGAGGTTGCCGAGCGAAGCGCGCAGCACGCCTTCAGCCTGTCCCAGGGCGCCGATGTTCTGCTGCTCGCGCGCGGTGAACACCTTCGAGCGCGCTTCCATCACCCGCTCCAGCGTCTCCTGCTCGAACTTCATGTACTGCTTGCAGGTCTCGACCAGCTTGGGCAGCTCGTCGTGACGCTGCTTGAGCAGCACGTCGATGTTCGCCCAGGCTTTCGAGACGTTGTGCTTGATCTGCACGAGGTTGTTGTAAATCATCACGAAATACACAACCACGACGAGCAGTGCGCCGAGCACGATGATGGTACCTACCATACTGTCCTCCCCTGGAAGATGGCGATCCTCAGCGATTGTATACCACGCTCTGCGCGGGCCGGTTGGCTATTTGAGGCGGAACGCGCGATGCATCACGGCCGCGCGCGCGCCTCTGCGGCCGGCTCCACCTTCTCGAAGTCGACGCGTTCCTGCACCGGCAGGCCTTTGAGATAGCGGCGCAGGCAGTCGAGTCCCATCTCAACCGCGCCGAGGCGCACCCAGTCGCGTCCGCCGACGATGCGGCTGCGCCGCGTCGCCACGTCGCTTCCGGTGGCAATCGCGAGACATACCGTGCCGCCGATGTCGATGCGATCCGGACCTTCGTCTACCTCGATCAGGACCACGAGCGCGTGCGTTGTGCCGGTCTGCCGGCGGATCGCCTGCGCCACTGCTTCTGCGTGTTCGCGGGTAAGCGTGCCCGACAGTGGAGGCCTGAGTCCCACCGCGGCGCACACTTCCGCGAGGTCGCGCGCGACGATGCCGCGCCGTACCGTTTTCTCCGCCCCCGGGAGATGCCCGATACGCGCGGCGATCTGGCCGCTGGTGAATGTCTCGACCAGCGCCAGGGTCGCGTTGGCGCGGGACAGCGCTTCCAGCACGACGCCCTCGAGCGTCTGGTCCCCTTCGGCAAGTACAAAATTCCCCAGCCGCCTGCGCACCTCGTTTTCGACCGGCGCCAGCTTGCGCTGTATGTCCTCCATGTCCTTACCGCGCACGGTGAGCTTGGTCTCCAGCTGCGGATAGTGCGCGCGAAAGCCAAGCTTGACGCTGCCGTCCGGAACGAGTGCCTCGACTCCTGCGAGCAACGTGTCGGCGTGCGATTCCCCGATGCCGTAGGAGTGGAAACGCTTGAGAAAAATCGCGGTCTGCATGCCGCTTTTCGCCAGCAGGCGCGGCACGATCTCGCCTTCCAGCATGCGCCGCAGCTCGCGCGGCACGCCGGGCGTGAAGAAAAAGCGGGCGCGGCCGATATTCACCGCGAATCCGCAGGCGGTGCCGACCGGGTTGTCGAGCACTTCCGCGCCTTCGGGAAGCATCGCCTGCTTGCGATTGTTGGGCGGCATGACCCGGCTGCGGCGGCGGAAGTATTCTTCCATGCAGGCGAGCCAGCCTTCGTTCAGCACGAGGTCCACGCCGGCGGCGCGGGCGGCGATCTCCTGCGACAGGTCATCGACCGTCGGGCCCAGCCCGCCATTGACGATCACGGCATCGGCGCGCTCGCCGGCGAGCTTGAAGGCGAGGAGCAGGCTTTCGCGATCGTCGCCGACGGTGGTCTCCCAGCGCACCGACAGCCCGTAGTCCTCGAGCTTCTGGCTGATATAGCTGAAGTTGGTGTTGACGATCTTTCCGGTGAGGACTTCGTCCCCGGTGCAGATCACCTCTATGCGCAGGTCCATCCTTCTTCCCGTCCTGTTGGGTCTGCGGGCGCGCTTCAGTTCTTGCGGTCGGACTTGGTGCCGTCTATCCCGAGCGGGCGCTTGACGAGCTCCGGCAGCATGGCGCGCTCGAAAAATTCCACGCCGACCGGCGCGAGCCGTTTATCGCCGATGAGCTGCGCGGCCTCGGGGCCGGCTTTTTTCCATGCCTTGTATTCGTCTGCGTAGTCGAGCCCGATGGACTGCGCGAGAAGATGGACATAGTTGTAGGCGCGGGTGTCGGCGTGCGCTTCCAGCCCGCAAATCTCGCGATAGCACTGGTGAAACGTCGTGACGACGGCGTCCGCCCGATGCAGGGCAACGCGGCGCAGCGTTTCCCGGTTCATCTCCTCCATCGCCTTCGGCACAATGTTGAGCAGGGCACACATGTAGCCCGGGGCGGCATAGTCGTCGTCCACCACTTCCATGCCGGGAATGAGGCGCAGCAACGCCGTCACTTTCTCGTTCACGGCCACGCGGTCGTTGAAGCCCACGTGCTTGTGCAGCAGCACGCGCATCGGCACCGGCTTCTTGAGGAAGCCTGCCAGCGCGCGGCGATGATCGTAGAGCACGTCGACGAAATAGCTCAAGTCGAAGTCCGGCTTGTAGGCCTGTCCCATGAATTCGGTCATGTGCGAATGGCAGGACGGGCACCACGCCACCACCCGTTCGCGGCCGAGGGCGTTGAACTTGCTCACGGTGCGCCGTGCCATGCCATCGGCGGCGGTGAGGTTCTCATCCTTGGAGGTGCCGCAGCAGTAGTCGGGGCCGCCCGCGGGCTGCGCGTCGATGCCCAGCATGCGCAGCATGTCGAGGCAGCCGTGGATGATGTCGCCGTGCCGCAGCACGTTGCAGCCGTACCAGAACGTGACGCGCTCGCCCATTTACATCCACTCCTTCATTTCTTCCTCGGTGAGCTGCAGCTTCGCAAAGGCGCGGATGCGATCGTAGTAGTGACGGTCATGGCGCGCCGCAATGTGCTTTTCGCCCCCCAGCCCGCCCGATGCCATCATGCGCGCGATCCGCACCATCATTTTCGGGTCGACGTTTTCGGGACAGGCGGGAACGCAGGAGCCGCTGCGCACGCATACCGAGGCCCAGCCGACCGCCTGCGGGCTGCTGTGCTCCTCGCGCAGTAAAGCCAGCACGTCCGTGACGACGGCTTTCGGCTCGGCGCCTTCCAGCGCCGGGCTGTAGCGCGTCATGGGGCAGGCTTCGTAGCACTTGCCGCAGCGGGTGCAGGCGGCAAGGATGCGTTCGGTCTCCGTGCGGATGAACGCCTTCATTGCGCCGGTCGGCATGGGTTCGCGTTGCATGAGTGCAGAATCGCCCGATAAACAGCGACATTGTGACGCAGGAGGCGGCAATCTCCAAGCGGCCCCGATCCTGCTACGATGCGTCCGTAATCGAGCGGTCCATTCAGGCATTGCGGGCGCATCGCGCGTCCGGCACGAGGAGTCTCCCATGAAGGAAAGACGACGCGCCTCGGAAAAGGCGTATCTCAAGGAATCATTTCTGATGAGCGCCGGCGCCCGGCCGCTGCGCATCCTGTCGGAGTATCTGGAGCCGCGGAGCCGTTTCGAGCATTACCGCGTGGAAGACACCATCGTATTCATGGGGTCCGCGCGGCTGCTTTCGCGCGAGGATGCGGAAACGGCGGTGCGCGCGGCGCAAGCCGGAGAAGGCGACCTCGCGCGCGCGCAGCGGCAACTGGCGATGTCGCGCTATTACGAGGCGGCGCGCGAGCTGGCCCGGCGCTTCACCGAGTGGTCGAAGCGGCTGACCGACGAGGAACGGCGTTTCGTGGTGTGCACCGGCGGCGGTCCGGGCATCATGGAGGCGGCCAACCGCGGCGCTTCTGAGGCGAAGGGACTCAACGTCGGGCTCACCATCTCCATCCCCATCGAGGAATTCGACAACCGCTACGTGACCCGCGAGCTGTCGTTTCATTTCCATTATTTCTTCATGCGCAAGTTCTGGTTCGCGTATCTTGCCAAGGCGCTGCTGGTCTTTCCCGGCGGCTTCGGCACCCTCGACGAGCTGTTCGAGATCCTCACGTTGCGGCAGACGGGCAAGATGCGCAAGAACCTCGCCATCGTGCTGTTCGGCGCCGAGTACTGGAACGAAGTGATCGATTTCGACGCGCTGGTGCGGCACGGCACCATCAACCAGGAAGACCTCGACCTTTTCCGCCGCACCGACTCGGTGGACGAAACCTTCGAGATCGTGACGCGCCATCTCACCGAGCACGCCATGACGGCCCGCGGCGCGTTTCTGTAATCGAAAGGAGAGCCGCCATGCGCTACCAGCTCTATTACACGCCCTCCAATCCCGGGCGCGGTGAATTCATCCGCCTGCCGCTGGAAGAGGCGGGCGCCGAGTACGTCGACATGGCGCGCGGCACCGGGCGCGGGCAGGGGCCGGAAGCGGTGCAGCGCTTCCTGAAGAACGCCTCGCTCAGGCATCCCCCATTTGCCCAGCCCTTTCTCAAGGCGGGCCGGACGGTGATCGCGCAGACGGCGAACATCCTGCTCTATCTCGGCCCCAAGCTGGGACTCGCGCCGAAGACGCAGGCCGAGCGGCTATGGACGCATCAGCTGCAGTTGACCATCTCCGACCTGCTGAAGGAAATACAGGATACGCACCACCCGGTGGCGCACGGCCTCTATTACGAGGATCAGAAGCCCGAAGCGCTGACCTACTCGAAGCATTTTCTCGCCGAGCGCGTGCCGAAGTTTTTGGGCTATTTCGAGCGCGTGCTGGGCGGCGCGAACGGCCGCGTCTTCATGGTGGGCGACGCGCTCTCCTATGTGGATCTCTCGATGTTCCAGCTCTTCGAGGGGCTGCGTTTTTCGTTTCCGCGCACGATGCAGCGGCTGGAGCCGGGCTATCCCGGTCTTGCCGCCCTGCACGACCGCGTCGCCGCTCGGCCCAATATCGCCGCTTACCTGCAGTCGCCGCGCCGGATGGCGTTCAATGACAACGGGATATTCCGGCACTACCCGGAACTGGAGGAGGGGAGCTGACCCCGGACAGGGGCCAGGCCCCTCGGTTTTAGAGACGGCCCAGATCTTCGATCGCGCTTACGATCAGCCCGGTACCGACTGCGATCATCAGGATGTCGGCCGCGACGCGCACGTACTTGTGTCCCGCCGGCGGCGTGCCGAGTTTGACGACGAGCGCAGGCGGGAGATCGTAGTAGATCACATCGCCAGGGAGTACGTGACCGACGCGCCAGTTCCTTGCCAGGCCGGGCGGCATGCAGCCGTTGTTTTTCTTGGCGAGCCCCGGCGGGCAATGACCGCCGCGGAACTCGGTGGTGTAGTAGTCGCGGATCACGACGCGGTGCTGATCGGTGAAAACGACACCGCCGCCGCGCACGTACGAGCCGCCGCCTTTGTCGCCGTCCCGAGAAATGCCTTTGCCCTTCCCTTTGCCATTGCCTTTGTCCTGCCGGTCGCCCCCGCCGGCCCATGACGGCTTGTCGGCATACGCGCCGCCCGCGAACGCTCCGCCAAGAACCAGGGCGAGCCCCAGAACAGCAATGCGTTTCATATATACCTCCGAATGGTTTCGCGACTCGAATATGTTTGCACAGGCGCAGGCGATATGCCAGCGGGAAATATCACACACACATGGCTCTGTAACACCTGGTTACATACTGCCGTGCCAACTACTTCACAGTCGAAAGCGGTTATCATGGATTTTCTGCTCGCATCTTCCGGGAGGCACCATGAAAGCGACTGGTCAGTTCGTGCTGATTGCGACGGGATTGACGCTCGCCGCCTCGGTTTTCGCGCAGAGTCAGCGTCCCGTGCGCGTACTGGTCGCTTCCGCGCCCGGTGGCCCTTCGGACGTGCAGGCGCGACTCATCACGCCGAAGATGAGCGAGGTGCTGGCCCGCACACTCGTAGTGGATAACCGCGCCAGCGCCAATGGCCTGGTCGCGACGGAGATGTGCTCCAAGGCGGAGCCCGACGGCGCGACGATATGCGTGGGCAACAGCGGGACGCACGCGGTGAACGCCACCCTGTACCTCAAGCTCTCGTACGACCCGATACGCGATTTCATACCCATCACCCAGTTCTCCACCACCGGCATGGTGCTCGCGGCGAATCCGAAACTGCCGGGGCGAACCGTGCAGGATCTCGCCGCTCATGCAAAGGAGAATCCGGGCAGAACCAACATCGCGATCGCGGGCGCCACGGGCCAGCTGGCGGGCGATGCCTTGTGGGCGCGGCTGGGCGCCAGGATGAACAATGTGCCCTACAAGGGCAGCTCGCCTTCCGAGATGGCGGTGGTCGCGGGCGAGTCGCAGCTCTCGCTGCTGACACCGCTTGCGAGCGCCGCGCACATCAAGTCGGGCCGCATGAAGGCCTACGGCATCACCAGCCCGCAGCGCCATCCGCTCCTGCCCAACGTGCCCACCGTCGCGGAGCAGGGCGTCGCGGGCTACGACTTCCAGTTCTGGAACGGCATGTTCGCGCCCGCCAGAACCGGAAAAGCGCAAGTTCAGCAGTTCTACAAGGCGATCCGGGCGGCACTCGATACGCCGGACGTGAAGGAGCGCTTCGCGCAGCTCGGCCTCGTGATCGTCGGCAGCACGCCGGAAGAATTCGGGCAGGTAGTGAAGACCGACGCTGCCAAGTTCCGCAAGATCATCCTGGACTCCGGGATTACGCGCCTTTAGGCTGTCGTGCGTCACCAGCTGTACTGGACCGTGTAGCGCAGCGTCGTTTCACCGTCGGGCGTGACGCGCAAGGGAAAATGGATCGTGCGCGCGTCCTGCTTTTTGAAGTCGTGAGTCTTGCTGGTGATCTGCCAGTTGATCCAGCGGTAGAGATTTTCCTTCACGATCACGGTCACCGGCTCGCGCTTGTGGTTGCGCAGCTTCACCTCGATCTCCTCGGTCATCGTCTTGCGCGACGTATCCACGGAAAAGTTCACCTGCCGGCGCTCTCCGACCACGTCGAACGCCGATCCCATCTTGATCAGCACCTGTTCGTTGCGCGGCGTATGGTCGATCTTGTCCTCGCCGATGAATTCCAGAGTCGAGTCGGCGCTGTCGAGCTTGTTGACGCGGATGCGCCCCGAGGGCAGCGGCATGCCCATGTTGTTCTCTTTCGCGTTCTTGAAGCCCAGATACACGTCCACCTTCTTGTTGGACTGGGTGCCGTAGTTACGGTCGGTGACCGGGTTGGGGAGAAAGCCGTACGCCGGCGCGAGACCGTAGTACACCAGCGTTTTCTCGCACGGCACTCCGCGCGCCGACGGAAAAAGCTCGATCTGCTTGGTCGAGTTGTCGGGAATGGTCGTGGGGCGGCCGAGCGTATAAAGGTGGTACTCGAAAAACGACTTCTCTTCGAATCCCGCCGCGCGGTCCTCCCTCGCCATCGCGCGAGCAGCCATCGGCGCACGCTGCACCTGCCCGGGCGGTGCAACACGCTGCACGTCGCCCGCGACGAGCTTGAGCCGCGCGTCCGGATAGGTCGCGCCGGACTGATTGACGATGCTGACCCACGCGCCGATATCGAGTTTGCACGCATTGGCGTGTTCGCCGTCCTGGTAGGTGACGTTGTAGTCGGCCCACCACGTGATGCCGCCGGTCTGGTACGAGACGCGCGTCTTGTGCGTGCCGGCGCGGTTGGCCGCGATGTCCCACACCAGCGTCGGCCGCGAGATGAGTCCGCCGGGCAGTTCGGGCAGCCGCACGCCGGCGTTGTGGGGCAGGATCTGGATGCTGCCGTCGTCGGCTTTCAGCGTGAGGCCGCCGCTGACCGAAAGCAGGGTGCCGTGAAACGACTCGACGCCGTTGCCGCGCACCTGGTCCACGGCGATGGTGCGGTCGATGTACTTCTGCAGCAGCCGCTGGGTGTTGACGAGATCGAACTGGAAGTTCTGCTCGATGACGGTGGTTCCCTTTGCGTCGGTCATCGATTCGAATCCGACGGTGGTCGGATCGATGAGCGCCGCCACGTCGGCGAAGCGCACGGTGTTGCGGCCGCCCTTGAGCGCGAGTTCCCGTTCCTGTCGCACCACGGCGTAACCCGGGATGTTCTGGCCGCGGCCGCCCTCGCGATAGAGCTCGGGTGCGACCGCGCCGGGTCGCAGCGTGCTGTAGATAGTGATTGCGGTGCTATTTGCCCAGCCCGGTGTCGAAAAAGCCGATGCCCAGGCTACCGCGAGCGCAGAGAGTATTGGTGACGTACGCATATGCCCCTTTCTTTAAAAAATGCCATTGCGATTCGAATTCCGCCGACAATAAACGCACGCATCCCGGTTCCGGGGTTAATAACCGGCTTGCTGACGGTATAATGAACCGGCCCGCTTGCAGGAAATGCAGGCGGGGTGGTGCACCGTATCGTTCCCGCTATCTAACAGGATGATGTGTCATGGCCAATGAAAATCCAGTGAACACCGACAAGATCGTGCAGGATTTGAAGGTTGTGGTTGCGGATGCGGAAGAACTGCTGCGCGCCACCGCCAGCCAGGCGGGGGAGCATGCCGCGGTAGCGCGCGAGCGGATTGAACGCAGCCTGGAGCGCGCGAAGGTCAAGCTGGCCGAGGTCGAGTCCGTCGTCGCCGAAAAAACGCGCGAGATGGCTCACGCCACGGACCAGTATGTTCACGAGAATCCCTGGCGCGCCGTCGGCGTGGCGGCGGGTGTCGGTCTGATCATCGGGCTCCTGATAGGCCGGCGCTAGCCTGCCCGTATGACGATCCGCGAGTCGCCGGCATCCGACCATCAGCATGCGGGATTGACGCAGTCGCTGCGCAATCTGGGGGCGACTGCGCTCGGCGTGCTCAAAGCGCGCGCCGAGTTGCTGGTAACGGAGATCGAGGAAGAGCGGCTGCGCCTGCTCGAATTACTGGTGTGGGGCGTTGCCGCCGCGCTTTTTTTTGTGTTTGGCCTCGTGATGTTGAGCCTTGCCGTTGTCGTGGCGTTCTGGGATACACACCGTCTGCTTGCAGCCGTGATCCTGGGCGGTGCATATATCCTCATGGCTGGGGTGCTCTTCATGATCGCCCGCAGCCGCGTGCAGCGTCCCCGACTCTTCACGGCGAGTCTCGAGGAACTGGCCAAGGATCGGGACAGGCTGACTACACCATGATTTACGCGGAACGGTTGAGCGCGCTTGCGAGCAAGAAGGGGCGACTCGTAGCGGAATGTGCCCGACAGCGCCTGATGCTTGCCGATGAGCTGGCAGGCTGGGAGGCGAGATTCCGCACGGTAGACCGTGGCATCGCGGCTGCGCGCTTTATCAAGGCTCATCCGGTGGCGATCGCCGCCGTGGTTGGGCTGGTCGCGATGGTCGGGCGTCGCCAGCTCCTGCGCTGGGCCGGGCGCGGCCTGCTCGTCTGGCGCAGTCTGCAAACGGTGCGGACGGTGCTGCGCACGCTGGCGGCTTGAGCCATATGATGAAACTGACAAAAATCGACGCACGCACGCGAATGCTGCTCAAGTCGTGGCGGGATACGACCGTGCGCGAGCGCGACTACCTGGTAAGGGAGCTGGCGCAGGTGGCAGGCCTGATGCCGCTGCTGATGAAGCGCCGCAACAGCCAGAAATGGAGTGTTGACGAACGGGCGCAGCTCGCGCAGCAGCTGAGGCGCCTGTCGCATCTCAGCCCGTATATAGCCGTGATCGTGCTCCCGGGCGGTCTGCTGATGCTGCCGGCCCTCGCCTGGTGGCTCGACCGGCGGCGTAACGGGACGCGACCCGGCGCGACGCGGCAGCCCTGATCCAACGCAGCGTGGCAGAGGGATAGAGCTTGCTGGGATACGTGCTGCTCACGCTGCTTCCAGTCGCAGCCGTCGCGTATCTGGCCTGGTTCTACCGCAAGAAGCACGCCGAACGCGCGGCAGCGAGCAGCAAGCGCTTTGCGGACATGTTCGGTCCGGTCACGCCTTCGCGTACCAGCGTACCGGAGGCGGTAGCCGCCCAACCTGCGCCGGCCTCGACCGCTGCACCGAGCGCAGCACTTTGCCTTCCAAAGGAGAAGCTGCTCGCCGCTCAGCACGCGACGTTTTTCCACGCGCTTGTGGCTGCTTTGCCCGAGCATCGGGTATTCCCTGCGGTCAGCCTGGGGAGCGTCGTCGATCTTCCGCCGGCGGTGCAAGGACGCGAGCGCGAGCAGCGCCGGCGCGGTCTTGCGCAGGCAACGCTCGATTTCCTCATATGCGATGAGCATACGCGGCCTATCACCGCCATCGATCTGCGGGAGAGCGTCGCCGCGGAAGATCAGTTCAAGTCCGAGTATCTGAAGGCCGCGCGATTGCGTTATCTTCGGATCAGCCCGACCGCCGCGCCGGAGGGCGCCGCGTTGCGCAGCCTCGTGCTGGCTGAACCTGCCGGCGCGGTGCGTGCTCACTGAAGGTTTGAACTTTTTCCGCGTCCTTCCCGCCTAACGCGCAGTACCGAAGAGTAAGCAAGGCGCAAGAATCGCCGGCTAGACTGCCGCGCAAGCACAGCAGGGAGCACTCGATGTTCATCATCAGAACGGCCGTCGCGCTGCTTGTCGCGGGGTGGGCGGTGACGGGGCACGCGAAGACGCCTGAGCAGATCTTTCAACAGGCTTCCCGCAGCGTCGTGACGATCCAGGCCTATGATCAGCAGGACAACCCCGTCAACCAGGGCGGCGGTGTCGTTGTCGGGCGCGAAGCCGTTATAACCAATTGTCATGTGCTGGAGGGCGGCGCAAAGCTGATCGTGGGGTATGAACGGGAGCAGCTGGAAGCGAGGCTGGCCCATGCCGACCACGAGCGTGATCTCTGCCAGCTGTCGGTGCCGCGGCTCAACGCGCCGCGAGCGGTGTTGTGGACGGGCAGGCTGCGGGTCGGGCAGCGGGTCTATGCCATCGGGGCGCCGGAGGGCCTGGAACTCACGTTCACGGAGGGCCTGGTCTCGAGCCTGCGCGAATTCGAGGGCTCTCAGTACATCCAGACTTCGGCCGCAATTTCCCAAGGATCGAGCGGCGGCGGCCTGTTTGACATCGAGGGGCGGCTGATCGGCATCACGGCGTTTTTCCTGCAGGACGGACAGAACCTCAACTTCGCCGCGCCCGCGAGCTGGATCTCGCAGCTCGTGGCCCGCTCCGGAGAGGGCGGTTCATTCAAGCCGGGCGCGAGCGGGCGGGACGGCATGGCGAAGCGATGGATGTCGCGCATCGCTCAGGCAAAGGCGAAAAAAGACTGGCCCGGCGTGCTCACGCTCGCGCAGCAATGGGTGCGTGCCCAGCCGACGCACGCCCCGGCGTGGCAGGAGCTGGGAGACGCCTATCGAACCATGAACCGGCCGCGCCGCGCGATATCGCCCTATCAGCAGGCGCTGCGCATCGATTCCGAGATGTTCGAAGGCTGGCTCAACCTCGGTTTCTCCTACCTGGCGCTCAACCAGCACGATCGCGCGCTGGAGGCATTTCAGGAGGCGCTCCGCATACGGCCGAACGACGCGACCGCCCTCTACAACGCCGGGGTGGCCTACCACTACCAGAACAGGCAGGACAAGGTGAAGGAAACCTATGCGAGCCTGCGCACCCGTGATCCGAAAGCCGCGGAAGAATTCGCCGGGAAGTACCTGAAACGCTAGGTTCGTCCGCGATCCTGCAAATCGCAGGTTTCGCTTGACCGCCCCGGGCAATGTGCGTATAACGGCGCCCACGTGTTTAGTTTCAAGTTCTTGAGAGTCGGAAGTACGGTTGTTGTTGGTTCTTGTGGGCCTTGAGATCAAACATCGGTTGGGCTAGGCCCCTTTTTCAATTTTTACAGGAACGCAACATGGCAACCGGAACGGTCAAGTGGTTCAACGATTCGAAAGGCTTCGGCTTCATTACCCCCGACGATGGCGGCGAGGATCTGTTCGCGCATTTCTCCGCGATCAACATGGCGGGCTTCAAGACGCTGAAGGAAGGACAGAAGGTTTCCTTCGAAATCACGAACGGCAACAAAGGCAAGAAACAGGCAAGCAATATCCAGGCGGTCTGACCTCCGCGGGATGATGGAAAAGCCGGGCGATGCCCGGCTTTTTTTGTTCGTGCTGCGCGAGTCTCAGGCGTCATCGATTCCCGACATGTCGCGTAACTGGGACATCTTCTGCCGCGTCGTGGACAATTTTGGTGACGCGGCTGTCTGCTGGCGACTGGCGCGGCAGCTCACCGCGAAGCATCAGGCTGCCGTCCGGCTGTGGATCGACAATCTCGCGCCGCTGCACGCGTTGTGCCATGAGATAACCCAGGGCCTCGCACAGCAGAACGTTGCAGGCATCACCGTGTGCGCCTGGCCGCAGGAATGGCGGGCGGTCGCCACCGCGGATATTGTGGTAGAGGCATTCGGCTGCGGCTTGCCCGATCCGTATGTGGCGGCGATGGCGCAATCCCGACCGCATCCGGTGTGGATCGTGCTGGAATACCTTACCGCGGAGCGATGGGTTTCCCGGCACCACGGTTTGCC
Organism: Betaproteobacteria bacterium; assembly: GCA_052389535.1. Classification (GTDB taxonomy): domain Bacteria; phylum Pseudomonadota; class Gammaproteobacteria; order Burkholderiales; family SG8-41; genus DSOT01. The sequence goes on from JBQTHU010000065.1 coordinate 30,365, forward strand.
TTCGCCGCATCCGCCCACGGGGATGCCGCGTTATTTCTTTTTTCCCGGCTTCGAGCGGGATACCGGCGGCGTACTGCGCGAGGACGATTTCGCAGAGCGCCGGGCGGCTTTTGGCACGGAAGCGCGCGAGGCGCTGTGGCGTCGCCTCGGATTTGGCGTGCCATCCGATGATGCGAACGTCATCTCCGTATTCTGTTACGCCGGCGCGCCGCTGCCCGCACTGCTCGCGAGCTGGGAAAACGGTGCGGCCCCGATCCTGGCTGCCATACCGCAAGGCAAGACCGATGCCGTCGTGGCGGCGCATTTCGGGGAGCGCGGCGTTGTAAGAGCAGGGCAACGGCTGAAACGGGGAAACCTGGAGGTGCGGGTATTGCCCTTTGTCGAGCAGCCTGTCTATGACGAGCTGTTATGGAGCTGCGACTGCAACTTCGTGCGCGGAGAAGATTCGTTCGTGCAGGCGCAGTGGGCGGCCCTGCCGTTGGTGTGGCAAGCCTATCCGCAGGAGGAAGCCGCTCACCGGGGCAAGGTCGAAGCATTTCTCGACTTGTATTGCGCCGCGTTGCCCCAACAAACGGCAGGGCCGGTACGGAACATGTGGCGGGCGTGGAACGGAGCGGCCGAGGTTTCGGTCCATGACGCGTGGGCGGACTTCCGGGCGCATCGCGTGGAGCTGGCGGAACACGCGCGGGCGTGGGCGGCGCGGCTCGCCTCTGGCCCGGAACTGGCGGCAACGCTGGCGCGGTTCGGCGCGGACAGGCTAAAATATTAGTTTTGGTTCAAAGAGATATTCGGAGCTCGAAATGAAGACGGCACAGGAAATCAGGGTGGGCAACGTGATCATGGTGGGAAACGACCCCCTCGTCGTGCAGAAGGCGGAATACAACAAGTCCGGCCGCAATGCGTCGGTGGTCAAGATGAAGCTGAAGAACCTGCTTTCGGGCTCCGCCAGCGAGACCGTCTACCGGGCGGACGAGAAGTTCGAGACGGTGGTCCTCGAGCGCAAGGAAGCGACGTATTCGTATTTCTCCGACCCGGCCTACGTCTTCATGGATGAAGAGTTCAACCAGTACGAGGTCGACAAGGGGAACATGGTCGATGCGCTCAATTACCTGGAGGACGGCATGCCGTGCGAACTCGTTCTCTACAACGGGCGGCCCATCTCCATAGAAATACCGCAGACGGTGGTGCGCGAGATCGCCTACACGGAACCGGCGGTGCGCGGCGACACGTCGGGCAAGGTCCTCAAGCCCGCGAAGCTGCATACCGGCTTTGAGGTGCCGGTGCCGCTGTTCTGCGGCACCGGCGACAAGATCGAAGTCGATACCCGGACCGGCGAGTATCGCAGCCGCATCAAAGGCTAGCGTTTACTGCGCGGCGAACTCCGTGCCTGGGCGCGGTTGTTCCAGCGGCAGGGGAAGCGGCGCGGTCGCTGCCGTGCGCACGCTGACTGGCACGCTGTCTTCCGCAGAATCCCGCAAACCGAGAACCGAAGCTCGCGATACGCGGTAGAGCGCAAGATGGCGCTCCGCCAGCAGGTCCGCATCGGACATGGCTGATGCAGCGCTTGGGGCTACCGGCCGCGTTTCGAGTGGTCGATTGTCCGCGGCGCCGTGCATCGAGACCAGCGCGAGCGACGCGGCGGCGACAAGCATCCTGGATTTAATCATGGTGTAGCCTCCCACTGGTGGTTTCCATCGGGTAGGCGCAAGGGCCGTGCCATATCCGAACTTATCGCGCAGTTCCAACCGGTTAAGTCCTCCGAGCGCGTGAGCAAAACTAATTTGCCAGCCAAAAGCGTCGTTCCACCGCGACGGCGCGCGCGCTGAACTTTGTGCATTCCATTGAATCCACTGCGTATAGCCGCGTCGTAGCGCGGCGACACCGGATTGGCGCCGTGGTCTGGCGTGACTATACTGGCGCCCGGTTTTTCCTGACTGGCGCTGGATCGCCACTTTCCTGTTTCCAAAACAAGCGAGGAGGATTTGTATGCGTATCAAAGCACTGTTCGGGGCGGTAGCCATATCCGTTGCACTCGCGGCCTCGGCCGCACACGCCGCGGAGTTTCCTGAAAAGCCGATCCGGCTCATCATCGGCAGCGCCGCCGGCTCGGGCCCCGACATCATTTCCCGCACGGTCGGTGATCGCCTTTACAAGGAGTGGGGCCAGCGCATCGTGGTGGACGCGCGGCCCGGCGTGGCGGGCATCATCAGCGCGGAGCTGGCCCTGCGCGCCGCACCCGACGGCTATACCTGGATGATGCTGACTTCACAGCTCTTCGTCGCGACCTCGGTATACCCGGATCTCAAGTTCAATCTCGACCAGGATTTTTCCTCCATCGCGCTGATCGGGACCGTGCCTTTCGTGCAGATGGTGAACCCCGAGCTGCCGGTGAAGTCGATACGCGATCTCATCGAGTACGCGAAGAAAAAGCCCGGAGAGCTGCGTTACGGATCAGCGGGAAGCGGTGCTTCGGAGCATCTGTGCGGCGTGCTCTTCACCAATCTGACCGGCACGAAAATGCTGCATGTCCCGTACAAGGGCGTCGCGCAGGCGATCGCCGATACCATGGCGCGCGAAGTGCATCTGACTTACGCGGTGCTCCCCGCTGCCCGCCCGCATATCGAGTCGGGACGCTTGCGGGCACTCGGGGTCACGACGCCCAAGCGTTCGCCGTCACTACCTGACGTCCCGACCATCGCGGAAGTGGTGCCCGGCTACCAGATGTTCGGCTGGTACAGCCTCGTCGCGCCCAAGGGCACGCCGGAGCCGATACTGGCCAAGGCCAGCGCGGAGGTGGCCAAGATCGTGAAAGAGCCCGCCTTCCGCGAGAAACTGAAAACCCTGGGCGTGGAAGTGGTAGGCGGTACGCGCAAGGAATTGGACGATTTCCGGCGCACCGAGCGCAAGCGCATCACCGAGCTGGTGAAGTCCTCCGGGGTGGACGCGACCAAGTAGTCGGTTCGTCCAGCAATCCGCGGACAGGGCCTTACGAGGCCCTGTTTTGTTGAACCCAGACCGTTCCGGACACGGGTCCAACCTTCCTGTTCACAATGTGGGCACAAAGTGGCATGATGGCATCGAGTGGGCGATAGCCTGCCACGGGGTTTCAGCTACCGGGTCGGGAAGACCGATCCGGTAATCCCGGCATCCACAAACATACGAGGAGGTTTTACATGAAGCACCACGCGTACGCGTTGGCGGCGCTTGCCGCATTTCTCGCCTCAACCCCCGTCCAAAGCGCCGATTGGCCCGACAAGCCGGTTCGGATACTCGTACCGTTCCCACCCGGAGGCGGCACGGACATTCAGGCACGCATCCTCTCGACTGCCTTTCAGAGGAGCACAGGTCAGAACTTCATCATCGACAACCGCACCGGCGCGAGCGGCCTCATCGCCTCGCAGCTCGTCGTGGAGTCGCCACCGGATGGCAACACGATATTGTTCACTTCCGGCAGCATCTCGGTCGTCGCGACGTTGCACGCCAAGCGCATGAAGTTCGACGTATACAAGGATCTGATGCCGATAAGCCTCGTCTCAGAGACACCGCTGGTGTTGTCGCTGCACCCCAGCGTGCCGGCCAAGTCGGTGAAGGAACTCGTCGCGCTGGCGAAGCGCACCAAGGACCACATGAACGCGGGCGGCAACACGGCGGGCAGCACCGCACACCTCACGGCCGAGATGTTCAACCAGATGGCGGGACTCAAGTCCACCGTGGTGACGTTTCGCGGCGGCGGGCCGGCGGTGGTCGCGCTCATCTCCGGCGAAATCGACTACATCTTCGCCACCGCGCCTTCGATCATGCCGCACCTGAAGTCGGGAAGGGCCAAGGCGCTCGCGGTCACGACAGCGAAGAAATCTTCAGCGCTTCCGGACTTGCCCACGATGAATACCTTCTATCCCGGACTGGAATCGGGCAACTGGTACGCGATGTTCTATCCGAAGGGCACGCCGAAGCAGATCGTCGACAAGATGAATTCCGAGATCCGGAAGGCGCTCGCCGCTCCTGAGGTCAAGGAGTTCTATCCGAAGCAGGCGCTGGATGCGATCGGCAGCTCTCCTGAAGAGCTGACCGCGCTGCTCCGGAGCGAGATTCCGAAGTACGCGAAAGTCATCCACTCGGCCAACATTCGCGTCGAGTAAGGCGATCACGTTGTCGGGAGAAACCCGGATCGGGCGCAGCTCCACGTTCACCGCGGCGCTGTCGACGGCAACGTCACGACAGCGCTGCGTGGTGCGTGCGCCACGGGGAAGAATTTGGTGGAGGCGGCGGGAATCGAACCCGCGTCCGTGAATCCTCCACAGTCAGGACTACATGCTTAGCCTGGTCGTTTGGATCTCGCCTCGCGCCCGCCGGCCGGCAGGCTGGCGCTCAGCCAGTCGCTTCGACGGATCCGCACGGCCAAGCGACCAGACCGTGCAGAGAGGCTGATGTAAATGACGCTGCACCGGGTTGCCCCGGCCTAGCCCATCAGCAAGCTAGTGCAGCGTCCAGCCGGTGTTAGGCGGCTAGAGCGTAACGCTCGTCGTTGGCGTTTGTGGATTTCCAGCGGTTTAACAAGGTGACTGGACCTTGGCATGCCCTGCGCTGCTTCGCTATCCACGTCGAAACCAGGTCGCCCCCAATTTCGATAGCGCATTATCCCATATGGGGATGTCCGCTCCTATATCAAGCGGACGTCGAATGACCCTCGAGAAGGCGCAGAAGTTCCTGCGGTGCGTCGATCACTGCGTCTGCGCCCCATGTGTCGGGATCGCCACCGTTGAGGTAGCCATATCGGACGGCCACGGTTCGCATCCCCGCAGCGCGTCCGGCCTCCACATCGCGGCGGTCGTCTCCCACGTACACGCACGCGGCAGGCCCGAGCGCCATGGTGTCGCAGGCGGCGAACAGCGGCGCAGGGTGCGGCTTGAGGTGTGGCGTCGTGTCGCCGCCGACGATACAGGCCGCGCGTTTTCCGACATGCAACTGGTCGAGCAATGGACGCGCGAAGCGCTCGGCCTTGTTGGTGACGATGCCCCAGCGCAGCGCACGCGCTTCGAGGGCGTCGATCAATTCCGGCATGCCCGGAAACATGCGGGTTTCGCGGCACAAGTTGGCCGCGTAAATCTGCAGAAACTCTTCCCGCATCGCCGCGTAATCGGCGTGACCGGGAAGGATGTCGAAGCCCACGCCGAGCAACCCGCGCGCGCCCATCGAGGTGACCGGTCGCGTGACTTCGATCGCGACCGGTCGAAGGCCGCGCGATGTGCGCATCCAGTTCAGTGCATATGCGAGATCGGAAGCCGTATCGGCGAAGGTGCCGTCGAGATCGAACAGGACTGCGCGAGTCGTCATGCCGCTACGCCGCCTGGACCGGCAGTCGAGCTGAAAATCGGCACATCACGAACCGCGCACGCAGTGCAGGATGTAGTTGACGCTGGCGTCGTTCCCGAGCGCGTAGGTTTTGCTGAACGGGTCGTAGGTCATGCCGGTGAGGCCCGCCACCTCCATGCCCGATGTGCGGCACATGGCAGCGAGCTCCGAGGGCTTGATGAATTTCTCGTATTCGTGCGTCCCGCGTGGCAGCAGCCGCAGGACGTATTCCGCGCCGATCACCGCGAAAAGATAGGACTTCGGGTTGCGGTTGATCGTGGCGAAGAAGGCGAGCCCGTCCGGCTTGAGCAGTTCGGCGCAGGCGCGCACCGTGGCCGCGGGATCCGGCACGTGCTCCAGCATTTCCATGCAAGTCACGACATCGAACGCATGGGGTGCTTCACGGGCAAGGTCTTCGGCGGAGATCATCCGGTATTCGACCTGCCGTCCGGATTCCCGCAGATGCAGCTCCGCCACCTTGAGGGGTTTTTCAGCGAGATCGATGCCGGTTACGCGTGCGCCGCGATCGGCCATGCTTTCAGCCAGTATCCCGCCGCCGCAGCCCACGTCGAGCACCGACTTGCCGTTCAGATGCGCGATGCGGTCGATGTAGTCGAGGCGCAGCGGATTGATCTCGTGCAGCGGCTTGAACTCGCTCGTCGGGTCCCACCAGTGGTGCGCGAGCTGGCTGAATTTCTCCAGCTCCAGCGGGTCGACGTTGATCATCGGGAGCGGGAATTACGAGCGGCGGCGCCGGGCCTGGCGCTGCTGCATGACTGGCCCGGACGGCTGGGCGCTCCGGCGGCCTTTGCGAGCCGTGTTCTGGCTGCGGCCCGCATCGGCGGTAAGACCGGCGCTGTCGTGCGCCATCGCCTCCACGAGGTGGAGCGCGTCTTCGCGCAAACCGTCGGGCAGCGCGAGCCGGTCTATTCGCCTTATCCGGGCTCCGTGGTTGGGCAGTCCCTGCAGCCCGAGCAGGTAGAGCAGGAGATCGTCGGTCGTGTGGGCAGTTGCCGAAGTGCGCTCGAAATCACGGGGAACAGCGGGAGACAGCGGGAAATGGCCGGGGAACAGCACGCGGACGACGAAATCCAGGCAGCTCAAGCAAAACGGCCCGCCCGGCTCGCGCAAATAACAGTAGGGCACCTGGTCGTCGATGTAGGGCGCGATCCGCCCGGCAAGCTCGGCGCGGAGAATGCGCATCGAGCGCTCGTCCGGAAACGGCCGGACGCCGTATAGATGCTCCACCTCGTACTGCCTGCCGTTCGCGTATAGGGTGCCTGACTTGACATAGGCGGTGGTCACGACACCGAGATGCGGAAACGACCAGACCATGCTCCCATCCTCCAGCTCGATGCCGATCTGCGTCTCGGTCTCGTCGTTGGCGTCGCGCAGCAGAAAGAAGTGCACGTAGCCCGTCTGCCCTGGCGCCACTGTATTCACAACGGCGACAGGAGCGTTTGAACGGGTGACCGGGCGCTGTGCCGGAGAAACCGGCGGCAACTGCGCAAGCGGCGCACCGGCAAGCGTCTTGCGGCCCGTAGCGTCCGCCGCTCCGCTTGCGAGCATGGCCAGTCCCGCAAGCAGCAATGTGGAAGGTTTAATCATCGCTGTATACTGCGTCGCTCACGCTGCGCTCGTATGTATCCTGTCTTTCCATTGTGCAGCCTTCAATGCCGCGCCTTGCGCATCGAAGCGCCTCAGCGTGCCGTTGTCGACCAGCAACTCTCCATCGACCCAGACATGGGTCACCCGTTCCCGGCCTGCTGCATAGACGAGATGTGACAGAGGATCGTAACACGGCGCCAGTTCGGGCGCGGCGAACGAAAGCGCGGTGAGGTCGGCGCGCTTGCCCCTGACGATCGAACCGATCCGCTGATCCAATCCGAGCGCGCGGGCCCCGTTCAGCGTCGCCATTTCCAGCACGACATGGGCCGGAAGGGCGGTCGGGTCGCCGCCCGAGCCCTTGGCGAGCAGCGCCGCCTGGCGCATTTCGGTGAAGACATCGAGGCGGTTGTTGCTTGCGGCGCCGTCGGTGCCCAACCCGATGTTCAAACCCAGCGCCTGCATTCGCGAGACGGGTGCGATGCCGCTCGCGAGCTTGAGGTTGGACGAAGGGCAATGCGCCACGTGACAGCCGTGCTCGGCAAGGAGCGCGATTTCGTCGTCTGCCAGATGCACTGCGTGGACGGCGATCAGATGCGGCCCGAGCAGATCCAGATTCTGCAGGCGGCGTATCGGTCGCAGGCCGTGCGTGGAAACGCTGCCGCGAATTTCGTCCAGAGTCTCGTGCAGGTGGATGTGCACCGGTACATCCAGCTCGCCCGCATAGGTGGCCACCTTCTGAAAGCTTGCGTCGCCCACGGTGAACGGAGCGTGTGGCGCGAGGCAGAAAGAAAGCCGCGTTTCGTCCCGCAGGCTGTCCCGCAGCCGCAATCCCTTGTCCAGGTAGTCGTTCGCGTCGCTGGCGTACGGGGAGCGGAACTCGAACACGATTATCCCCAGTGCGGCTCTCATCCCCGACTGAAGCGCGGCCTGAGCCGCCGCTTCGGGGAAAAAATACATGTCGTTGAAGCAGGTGATGCCCCCGCGCAGCATCTCCGCGCAGGCGAGCAGCGTTCCGTCGTAGACGAAGTCCGGTGACACGAACTTCATCTCCGCGGGCCAGATGTGCTGCTCCAGCCATTCCATCAAGATCCTGTCGTCAGCCAGCCCGCGCAGGAGGGTCATGGCGGCGTGGGTGTGCAGATTGACGAGCCCGGGGATCAGTGCATGGTCGGGGAGGGTAATGTGGTCGCGCGCCCGGTACCGGCTTCGCGCGGCAGCGGCGGGGAGGACGTCCACAATCGCGCCGTCCTGCACCGCGACGGCGTGCCGCTCGAGTACGGCTCGGGCGGGCTCGACCGGGATAACCCAGCGTGCCTCGATCAGGGAATCGATCTGGCGAGGTTGGTCCTGCATGGTTTACGGGCAAAAAAAAGCCCTGCCGAAGCAGGGCTTAGTATGCATCAGATATTCGTCTTAGCGCTTGCTTGCCGGCTTCTTGGCGGCGGGTTTCTTCGCTGCCGGCTTGGGCTTGGCGAGGGACTGCGCACGGCCCACCACTTCCACGGTCACGCGGCGGTTCGGCGCCAGACACTCGATGAGCTGCTTGCGCTTCATCCTGTTCGAGCAGAACTTTGTCACCGGGATCGGCTGCTTGAACGCCTTGCCTTCCCAGAAGATCAGCTTGGGATCGATGCCCTTGCTGACGAGGTAGTCCTTGACCACCACTGCGCGGCGCTCGGACAGACGCTGGTTGTACTTCAGGCTTCCGATGCGGTCGGTATGACCCGTCACGATCACGGCGCCGAGCGTCACCGGCTTCAAGCCTGCCAGGAACTTGTCGACTTCCTTCACGTTGTCGGGAGTCATCTCGGCCTTGTCGAACGGCATGCCCTGCAGCTCGATCTTCCGCTCGACGTTGAGCATCTGGATCTTCTTCTTGGCCGGCGGCTTCGGTTTCGCGGCGGGCTTCGGCGCGGGCGTGGGTGCCGGCTTCGCGGCAGGCTTCGGCGCGGGTTTCTTCACGAGATCCGGATCGCACTCGGCGACAGCCAGCGCAGGCGTCCACTGGCTCGTGCGCACGCAAACCCCAGCGCCAATCGCACGCACGATTCCGCCCTGGGTATCGGTGAGATAACCGTCCTTGCGTTCGGCGGTGGCCGCCGGGCTGACGACGGGCAGCAGCGCCGCGCACGCAGCAGCGGACGCGAGGGTGAGCCGAAGTGCTGAACTCATGTTCTTGTTCCTCCTGATTTACGATGGATTACGGGCCTGCTAAACAACGGAAACAAAAGAATTTCTCCCCTTGATGCTCACTTAATATCACACCCGGCGAACCGGAAGCAAACATGCCGGAATCATAACACGCTTTAGCTCGGAAAATCCGATCGGCTGTTGCGTAAATGACACGCCTCGGGGGCTTCTTTTTTGGCTCATTTTTAACGCCGTCGCGC
>JBQTHU010000066.1:0-4818 GCA_052389535.1 Betaproteobacteria bacterium
TGCGGCGTCGAAACCACGACCGCGGTGGCTACGGGCGCCGCGATCAAGAAGCAGGAAATCGAGGAAGGCCAGAAGACGCAGCAGCGCGCGCAGCAGCGGGTCGAACAGGCGGTGGAGCAGATGAATCAGCGCGCGCAGCAATCGCACGACACCAACGCGAGGTAGGCGCGAGCGTGCATCCTGATTCCGGCCCGCGTTGGGACCCGGGCGGGATGAGGACTATTCTGGCGTGCCTGCTGATCGTGGCGGGCGCGGTACACACGGCGTGCGCGCATGCACAGACGAGCTATCCTTCGCGCGCAGTGCGGATGCTCGTCGGGTTTGCGCCGGGCGGAACCACGGACATCATTGCGCGGCTGCTCGCGCCTGAATTGAGCGAGCATTTCGACCGGCAGTTCTACGTGGAAAACCGCCCCGGCGCGACGGGCAACATCGCCACCGATCTTGCCGTCAAGTCAGCACCCGACGGGACCACGCTGCTCGTGGTGTCCGCCGCCTTCGCGAGCAACGTCAGCGTCTACTCGCGCGCCAGTTACGATCCGCTGCGCGATTTCTCGCCGATCACACGCGTGGCCGCGGCGCACAACGTGCTGGTGGTTCATCGCTCGCTGCCGGTGAAAACCCTGAAGGAACTGATCGCGCTGGTGAAGCGCTATCCGGGAGAACTATCGTTCGGTTCGCCCGGACATGGCAGCACGCCGCACCTGGCGCTTGAACTGCTCAAGATGCGGGCCGCGCCGATCAACGTGCTCCATGTGCCGTACCGCGGCATGGCGCCCGCCGTGCTCGAAGTGGTCGGGGGACAGGTTCACGCGGCGGTATCCACTTTGCCGCCGGCCATCGCGCACATCCGCGGTGGCAGGCTGCGTCCGCTCGCCATCGCCAGTTTGAAGCGCTTCGAGGCGCTGCCGGACGTTCCGACCTTTTCCGAGGCCGGCTATCCCGGATTTGAAGCCGCCGCCTGGAACGCCGTGCTCGCGCCGGCGGGCACGCCTTACGACGTCGTCACCCGGCTGCACCTCGCTATCGTGCAGATCGCCCGTTCCCGGCCGTTTTCGACCCGGCTGCAGAACCTGGGCGCGGACATCGTCGCCGATACGCCCGACCAGTTCACCGCCTACTTGCGCAGTGAAGTCGAGAAGTGGGCGAAGGTGGTCGAGCGGACCGGCGCACGCATCGACTGAGCCATCATTCAGTATCGTTACGCAGGAATTCAGGGCGCAGACGACGGTGCCCGCTGAATTTCCGGCCGCGAACCATTCCTGCGGCGAGCATCCAAAACGTAAAGGGCGTGAGCCCGTGCAAACGCACCGACGGAGGTTTGGATGAAGGCAAAATACGACGCAATCGTAATCGGGACCGGTCAGTCGGGCCCGTCGCTCGCCGTTCGTCTTGCCCAGGCGGGACGCCACACCGCCATCATCGAGCGCAAGGACTTCGGCGGCACGTGCGTGAACACCGGATGCACGCCGACCAAGACGCTCATCGCCAGCGCCCGGGTGGCGCACCTCGCAGGCCGGGCGACTGACTTTGGCGTACGAATCAGCGGTGGCGTATCGGTCGATATGAAGCGGGTCAAGGCGCGCAAGGACGCCCTCGTCCGCAGCTCGACCGAGGGGGTCGAGAAATGGCTGCGCGACACGCCCGGTCTCACCGTCATCGAGGGACACGCGCGCTTCGAAAGCCCGCGCACCGTGCGCGTCAACGATGCCCTGTTCGAGGCGGGCGCGTTCTTCATCGATACCGGCGCGCGTCCCCGCGTGCCCGACATGCCGGGTCTCGCCGAGGTGGACTGCCTCACCAGTTCGACGATCATGGATCTCGATACGCTGCCCGAGCATCTCATCATCGTCGGCGGCAGCTACGTCGGCCTCGAATTCGCGCAGATGTATCGCCGTTTCGGGAGCCGCGTCACGGTCGTGGAGATGGGGCCGCGGCTCATCGGGCGCGAGGACGAGGACGTGTCGGAAGCGGTAAAAGGAATACTTGAGCAGGAAGGCATCGCCGTGCGCGTGGGCGCCAAGTGCATCAGCGCGGCGAAACGCACGGGCGGTGTGGCGATCGGGCTGGAATGCAGCGAGGATCCGCGAACCGTCGAAGGCTCCCATCTGCTGATCGCGGTGGGCCGCACGCCGAATACAAGCGATCTCGGGCTCGACAAGGCCGGCGTGGCGACCGACGAGCACGGCTACATCATCGTGGACGACCAGTTGCGCACCAACGTGCCGGGCATCTGGGCGCTGGGCGACGTCAACGGCCGTGGCGCGTTCACGCACACTTCATACAACGATTACGAGATCGTGGCGGCGAATCTCCTGGACAACGACCGTCGGCGCGTGAGTGATCGCATCCAGGCCTATGCGCTCTACATCGATCCGCCGCTCGGACGCTGCGGCATGACCGACAGTCAGGCGAAGCAGAATGGGCGCAAGCTGCTCGGGGCGAAGATGATGATGAGCCGCGTTGCCCGCGCGCGCGAGCGCAGCGAAACGGACGGCTTCATGAAGATTGTGGTCGATGCGGACACGCAGCAGATACTCGGCGCCGCCCTCCTCGGCATCGAGGGCGATGAGGTCATTCATTCCATTCTGGATATCATGTATGCACGCGCACCCTGCACCGTCATGCAGCGCGCGATGCACATCCATCCCACCGTCACAGAATTGATCCCGACGCTGCTCGGCGACCTCCATCCGCTCTAGAAAAAAGGGGGTCAGAGTCAAATTTTTTCGGAGGCGAAGGAAAGCGGGTGCAGGCTCGATCTATCGATCGAAAAATTGACTCTGACCCCCTTTTTATTCACCGGAATGACGGCTCAGAGAATGCGCTCGCCGAACTTCTTCAGCGCGGCTTCCGAGAGCTCGAGGCCGAGACCGGGCGCTTCCTTGAGCGTCAGCTTTCCGTTCGCGATGCGCGGTGGGTCCTCGAACAGCTCCGCCTGCAGCGGATCGCGCTCGGGATCGGTGAACGACTCCACGATGCAGCCCGCCGGGCTCGCGGCCACGACGTGCGCGTGGATGAAGCAGTCGTGGTGCGGTGCGACCTGCACGTGATTCAGCTCGCACAGCGCGGCGAGCTTGCGCCCCTCGGTGTAGCCACCCATCATGGTGCAGTCGAACTGCAGGATCTGGATCGCCTGCTCTTCCAGCAGCGCGCGGCAGCCGTAGCTCGTCAGTTCGCTTTCGCCGGCCGACAAGGGAATGCGCGTCTGTTGTGCGAGCAACTTCAGTTCGCGCCGGTCGTCGGCCCACTGCACCGGCTCTTCCAGCCAGCGCGGACGCAGCGGCTCGAGCAGGCGGGCGCCTTCGATCGCGGTCGCGAGGTCCCAGCCGCGGTTGACGTCGATCATGAGATCCTTGTCGGGGCCGATCACCTCGCGCACCAGCGCCATCCTTTCGATGTCCTCCTCGAGGGCTACGCCGCCGACCTTGCCCTTGAAGCCGGTGTGGCCCTGCGCTCTCAGCATCTGCATTTCGTCGCGCAACTCGGCCATGTCCTTGCCGTCACGATAATAGGCGCAAGTCACGTAGCACGGCACTTCGCTGCGATAGCCGCCGAAGAGGCGATAGAGTGGCAGCCCTGCCGCTTTGCCCACGATGTCCCAGCACGCAATGTCCACCGCGGCGGAGATGCGCACGATGGCTTCGCGCGACCAGCCTTTCTCGCTCGCGATGCGCTGGGAAGTCAGCCCGAACAGTTTCTGGTACACGCGCTCGGGCGCCAGCGGATCGCCACCGATGACCAGCTCGGCGATGCCGCTTTTGAACGCCTTGATCGCCGCCTCGATAGGGGTGTAGCTGGTCGCGATGCCGACCCCTTCGATTCCTTCATCGGTCTGCATGCGCACCAGAATTTCGTTCGCACGCGGCACGATAAAGTGGCTTACCCAATGCGGGCGGCCGGTATCGGGCGCGCGCAGGATGTAGACGTCCAGTCTTGTGATTTTCATTGCGGGCTCCTGCCTGATGGAGCCGCGATTATCGCTCCGTGCCGGCGTCAAAACCAGCCGGCGCGCTAGCGATACCGCGCGTCGATCTGCCGGTCGCGCGCAATTTCGTTCTCGTATATGTCGCCGATCGCGAGCAGCATGGGCTTGGTGTAGATCAGATCGCCGCGCTGCTCCCCGTGGTACTCCTGGATGCGTGTCTCGACGACGGCATCGACGGGGCACGACTCTTCACACATCCCGCAGTAGATGCACTTGGTGAGATCGATGTCGTAACGCGTCGTGCGGCGCGTGCCATCGGTGCGGGCTTCCGAGTCGATCGTGATCGCCAGCGCCGGACACACGCACTCGCACAGCTTGCACGCGATGCAGCGCTCTTCGCCATTCGGATAGCGGCGCAGCGCATGCAGCCCCCTGAAACGCGGCGAGACGGGCGTCTTCTCTTCCGGGTAGAGAATGGTCACCTTGCGGCGGAAGAGGTTGCGCCCGGTAAGCATAAGACCCCGGACCAGTTCCAGCAGCAGAAAAGTGCGCAAGAAGTCCGCTAGGCGCTGCTTCATGGTGGTATACCGCGTGGTTTGCTATACCGCCATAGAGGGCACGCGCGCTTCCTGGAGCTGACGGGCGTGATCCACGAGATTGCGGAGCAGTGTCGCGATCAGCTTCTTCGACTGCTCGTCCGTGAGATTGCCCTGCTCGTCGAAGCGGTGCTGCGCGCTCCCGATCATGACTTCGGGCTGGTTGACGGGATACATGTTGAGGAACACGAACATCTGCCGCAGGTGATACTGCGCCCGCGCGGTGCCGAAGATTCCGACCGAGGCGCCCATGATCGCGACCGGCTTGCCGTTCCAGGCGCTGTCGCCGTACGG
>JBQTHU010000067.1:0-9792 GCA_052389535.1 Betaproteobacteria bacterium
ATTTCCGCGCGTATGCCGCGTACAGTGCGCAAGAACGGCCGGTTGACCTGCAGCTCGGCGGGCAGCGCGTCCAGCGCTTCCTGCGCCGCCCGGCGGTCAACGAAACTGCCGTAGAGCACCGTCAGCAACGCCTTGCGGTTGGCAACGCTACGATACAAAAAAACCTTATTAATCTCAATGGATTTTGCCAAGTCGTTGAGGTGGCGCTTGAGCTGGCTCTCATCCTCCACGCCCATCAGCTGTATGCTGAAGGCGGTCGGGGGGGCATCGGTGAGCCAGGCGCGGCTCGCCGCGAAGCGCCGCTCAACCATAGTATCGGCGCCCGAGCTGGCCGGGGGCCCGTCTGGCGCTACTGTTTCCACCGGCGCTGCGGATGGTGCGGGGCGCACCGGTGCCGGAAGCCCACCAGGCGCCGAGGGATTGTAGGTCAGTGATGCGCTTGCGGCGGCGGTCGCAGCCGTGATGTTCGCCATACGCGGTGCATTGCCTCCCTGGCGGGCGTCCTCGAACACCAGCGCGTATGCGAGGGCGCCGCCCAGCGCACCGGTGGCGAGCAGCCCCAATCCCCATGCCGCCTGCATTCCGCGCCGGCTACCTTGCTCACGGCCGAATTCGCTGTCGCGCACCGCGTCCTTCACGTGCGCGAGCCTGACGGTGTGCGTGTTCTCGGAAAAGGCAGCGAGCAGCGCCTTGTCGGCGATGAGGTTGATGCGGCGCGTGAGGCCCCGGGAAGCCCGCGCGATGCAGTTCACTACCTTGCCCGAGAACAGGTCGGGGCCCCGATAGCCCGCGGCCCGCAGCCGGAACATGAGGTACTCGCGCGTTTCGGAGGCGGAAAGCGGCCCGAGGCGGAAGCTGTGCGTAATGCGTTCCTTCAACTGCCGTATGCGCGGCTCCGCCAGGTTGTCATCGAGTTCCGGCTGGCCGAAAAGCACGATTTGCAGCAGCTTGTCGTTGCGCGTCTCCAGATTGGACAGCAGCCGGAGTTCCTCCAGTGTGGCGAGCGGCATGCTCTGCGACTCGTCGACGAACATGACGACGCGCTTGCCTTCGGCGTGACGCGCCAGCAGGTGATCGTGCAGCCGGTGCATTACTTCGATACGCGGCGCACTGCGCTCCACCGGCAGCTGCAGTTCAAAGGCGATTGCGTGAAGGATCTCTTCGGGCTGCACGTTGGGGTGGGCCAGATAAATCGTCTCCACGTTCGCCGGCAGCCGTGCCTGCAGCATGTTGCAGAGCATGGTCTTGCCGCTGCCTACCTCGCCCGTGACCTTGACGATGCCTTCGCCATGGGCGATCGAATAGATCAACGCCTCGAGTATCGGTCCGCGGTTGCCGCCGCTGAAAAAGAAATCCGTATTCGGTGTGATCCTGAACGGCGCCTGGTCGAGCCCGAAGTGTTGGTAGTACATCGGGGCGCGCCGCTCTGCGACTATTTGGCGGACGACTGGGAGACGCGGTCCGCCTCCCCGTTGTTGGTGTAGTTCTGCATGCGGCTGTAGAGCGTCGTGCGGTGTATGCCGAGCAGCTTGGCGGCCTGCGTGAGATTGCCCTGCGTGACCAGCAACGCTGCTTCCACGTACCCGCGCTCCCACTGGCGCAGCGTGAAATCCAGATTGAAGTTCTTCTGGAACTGCAGATGCCGGCGCGCCGCTTCGAGCAGCGACTTGAAATCCTGGCCCGTCGGCAGTCCGGGCAGCTCGATGTCCATGCTCTCCATGTCGAGTTCGGCCTGCACCTGCTCCGCACCGACCAACCGCCCCGCATGCTTGGTGGTGAGCCGGATGACGATGTTCCGCAGTTCGCGGACGTTGCCCGGAAAGCTGTAATCGAGCCACAGGTCCATCGCCTGGCGGTCGAGGTCGAAGGAGTCCACCGCCGCCTGGCGCGCATAAAACTCGCGGTAGTGATCGAGCAGCATGCACTTGTCGTCGCCAAGATCGCGCAGTGCCGGCACGCTGATGGTGAACACGGAGAGCCGGTGGTACAGGTCCGCACGAAATCTTCCGGCCCGGATTTCCGCGCGCATGTCGCGATTGGTGGCGGCGACCACGCGGGCGTTGGAACGGCGGCTCTGCGTTTCGCCCACCCGCTGGAACTCGCCGTTCTCCAGCACGCGCAGCAACTTGGCCTGCAGTTCCAGCGGCAGCTCGCCGATTTCGTCCAGGAAAAGCGTGGAGTCCTGGGCATCCTCGAAGTACCCGGAACGCGGTGCCGTCGCCCCGGTGAACGCGCCCTTTGCGTAGCCGAACAGCGTCGGCTCCACCAGCGTCGGGGAGATGGCCGCGCAGTTGAGCGCGAGAAACGGCCTGGCGGCGCGCCGGCTCAGCGTGTGCAACGACCGTGCAACCAGTTCCTTGCCGCTGCCGGATTCGCCCTCGATCAGCACGGGGAACGGCGCATCGGCGAACTGGCCCACCTGCTGCCGCAGTTTCTCGATGAGGAGGCTGCGCCCCAGCAGCCCGCCATCGGGCGCGGCGCCGAGTTCCGCGTCGCGGATCTCGAGCGCGCGCTTCAGCAGTTCCTTGAGCTTCGCCGGCTCGCACGGTTTGGCGACGAATTCGATCGCGCCCAGAGTGCGGGCGTGACGGGCGTTGGTCTCGTCGCTTTGCCCGGACAGCACGACGATCTTGATGCCGGGTGAGTAGGCGACGAGTTCGCTGATCAGCCGGAAGCCCTCGTCGGGCCGGTGCGGGGTCGGCGGCAGCCCCAGATCGATCAATGCCAGTTGTGGCGGCCGCTCGATCTGGCGCAGCAGACTCTTCGCCTGCGCGCGCGATTCCGCGACTGAAACGGAAAAATCCTTGCCAAGGACGAACTCCAGCGTGTCGGTGATCAGCGGATCGTCGTCTACGATGAGGAGTTCAGGCTTGAACTGGTCTGCCACTGGCGCGCCCCCTTGCCTGCCGCGGAATGGCGATATTGTGCCAGATCGATTGCGCGTTCGCTCTCATGCCGCAGCCGGTTCCGCGATACAGGCGAGAAAAGCCTGCTCGAGATCGGGCGTCCCGCCGTATGCGCGCTTCAAATCGGCAGGCGTCCCCGCGAACCTGAGGCGGCCTTCGTGGACCACCCCGAGCCGATCGCACAGTTGCTCCACATCGCCGAGCGCGTGCGAAGAAAAGAAAACGGTTCGTTGCCCGTTGCGCAGGCCGGCCAGTTCGCGCTTGAACAAGGCGCGCGCCCTGGGGTCGAGGCCGCTGGCCGGTTCATCGAGAATCTGGAGATCCTTGCCCGAGAGCAGGCAGGCCGCGAGCCCGAGCTTCTGCGTCATGCCCTTGGAGTAGCTGCGTGCGGGCTTGTCGAGCGCCGTGATATCCAGATCGAGTCCCTGGAACACGCGTTGCGCCGCGCTCTCGTCGTGCGGATTGCCGTGCAGTCGTGCCATGTACTGCAGAAAGTCGCGGCCGGTGAGGTAGTAAGGCGGGCTGAAGCGCTCGGGCAAAAAAGCGAGCCGCGACCTCGATCGGGTCTGGCGGTGCGGCACGCCGAAAATCTCGATGGCGCCGGCGTCGATCGAGCAGAAGTCGAGCAGGCACTTGAGCAGCGTCGTCTTGCCCGCGCCGTTCACGCCCACCAGGCCGAAAAACTCGCCCGGCTCGACGTCGAGCGAAAAGTCGACGAGCGCGCTGCTGTCCCCGTAGCGCTTGGCAACCTGCATGAAGCGCAGGGCCGGCGCTGCCCGGACGGTATGAGCCATCGTGCTAAAGTAGCCCAAACCCAGCGATGCGACAATCGGCTGCCCGCTATAATTCCTCGATGCCTGACACTTCCGCTGTTCTGCTGGAGCGGCTCTCGCACAACAGTGCGGCCTATCGCGACCCGTTGACTCACATCGATTGGCGGCAATTCGATTCAGAACGCGTGTGGCTGCCCGAATCGGCCTTGTCGCTCTGCGAAGTGCCCGAATTTGCTGCATTGCCGGACGCCACGAGGCGGCGAATCGCGCAGCACGAGTTTGCGAACGTCATGCTGTGCGGGCTCTGGCTCGAAAGCGTTTTCCTCCAGCGGCTCAGCCGGCGCTTGGGACCGGCGCTTCCGCGCGGGGAATACGAGTACCTCCTCCATGAACTGCGCGAGGAGGCCGGCCATAGCCTGATGTTTCTCCGTACCATTGAGGCGGGTGAACTGGCTTTGCCGCCCGGGGCGTGGCAGGCGCCGCGTCTGGCCGACTTCGTCGCGCGCCATTCCCCGGTGGATGGCGCACTGTTCTGGCTCGCCGTTGTCATTGCCGAGGATGTGCCGGACAAGTTCAACCGTCGTCTGCGCCAGTACGGCGACGAGCTGCATCGCGGCGTGCGGCAGGTCTGTACCTTGCACCTGATCGACGAGGCCCGGCACATCACGTACGCACGCTCGCGTCTCGAAGAGCTTCTGCAACAATGCGGTGCCGTCAGCCGGGCGGGGCTTTCGGTCGCCGCCCGGCTGCTGCTGCGCCAGCTTGCTGCCGTCTTTTATTTTCCGCCTGCCCGCTACTATGAGCTGGCGGGGTTGAACGACGGTGCGGCGTGGCGCCGGCGCGCGTTGCAGAACCCGGCGCGGCAGCGCTTCGTTCGGCAGTGTCTGGCGCCGACCCTGCGTCTTTTGAGGAGCAGCGGATTGCTTTCGGATCCTGCGACGCGCGCGCCATCGCGGAGCGTGCACGAATGAGCTGGCTCGACCGGCTGGCGGATATCGAAGAGCTGGAGGACGTTCGCCTCGATCCTCGGATCGTGGCCCGGTGCGAGACGGCGGCAGCAGGTTTTCCCGGCCGCTACCGTCAGATCCGCTTTTCCACGCCCACGTTCAAGGCCTACTCCAGCTGCGAAATCGAAGGCTGCGGCAAGAACAGTTTTCCTGCATTCTCGGTGACCGCCGCCGGCTGCGCGCTCATGTGCGAACATTGCCAGGCGAAGATCCTGGAGCCCATGATTCCGGCGACGACCCCGCAGACGCTCGACGTCAAGGTACGCGAGCTGATCGCGACACAGGGCCTGCAGGGTTTTCTGCTCTCCGGCGGGTCGACGCGGCGCAACGAAATCCGCTACGAGCGCTATTACCCGGTGCTGGAGCGGCTCAAGCGCGACTATCCACACCTCAAAATCGCGATTCACTCGGCGCTGCTGGACGAGGCACGCGCGCGCAGCATGGCCGCAGCCGGCGTGGATACGGCCATGATGGACGTCATAGGAGCGGCGGAAACGATACGCGAGGTCTATCATCTGGAACGTCCGGTGGAGGACTTCGAGTCCACGCTCGCCGCGCTGTGCGCCACTACGATGGAAGTCGTGCCGCACATCGTAATCGGGCTGCATTACGGCCGCCTCCTCGGCGAGCCCAATGCGCTGGACATCGTGAGCCGCCATTCCATCCATTCGCTGGTGCTGGTGGTGGTCATGCCGTTCTATGCCAGACCGGACACGTTCGCGACGCCTCAACCTCAGGACGCGGGCGCGATCTTTCTCGAGGCGAGAGCGCGGCTGCCGCAGCGCCAGGTGCTGCTCGGTTGCGCGCGCCCGCCGGGATTGCATCGGCGGGAGACCGACGCTTATGCCGTGATGGCCGGTCTCGATGGCATCGCTTTCCCGGCAGACGGAACGCTCGCGGTGGCGAACGCCATAGGGCGCCCGGCGGTGCAGGAGCACAGCTGCTGCTCGGTGCGCAGCGGGCAGACGATCACGCTGCAGCCGCGCATGCGGCTGCGCGCATAGAGCCATGGAGCGCGCAGACATCGTGGTGCTGGGTCTGGGTCCCGCGGGCGCGGCCGCAGCGGCCGAAGCGGCGCGCCGCGGCTGTCGCGTTGTGGCCTTCGACCGCAAGCGCGAGCCCGGACTGCCGGTGCAGTGTGCGGAATTCGTGCCGGCCCTGATCGGCATCGGGATCGAACGGCTCGCGCAGGCGGTGCGGCAGCCGATCGACGCCATGCATACCTACGTGGAGGACGATCCGCCGGACGTGCAGGCGAGATTCCCCGGGTTCATGCTCGATCGCGCGTGCTTCGATGCGATGCTGGTAGACGAGGCCGTGAGGCGCGGCGCGGATTGCCGGCTCGGACGGCGCGTGCGACGCGTCACGAGCGAGGGGCACGTCGAACTGTCCGACGGCAGCCTCTGGACTGCGCCGGTCGTCATCGGCGCTGACGGTCCGCGCTCGATTGCCGGCCGCGCCATCGGGCATGAGAACAAGGCACTGGTTCAAACGCGCCAGATCACCGTGCGCCTGCGCCTTCCGCATCCGGCGACGGACATCTACCTCTCGTCCGACATCCCGGGGGGATACGGATGGCTTTTTCCGAAGGGCGACGTCGCGAATCTCGGCGCCGGCGTGTCGCCCTCGTCCAGGTCCCGGCTCGCCGGCATCGTCGCACGGCTGCACCGGAGTTTGCACAGGGGAGGCAGGGTTGGCGAGGAGGTGCTGGCCATGACCGGGGGCGCGATACCGGTCGGGGGCATGTTGCGACCATGGAGCCGGCTCGACGATACGCTGGTGTTGCTCGCCGGTGATGCGGCGGGCCTCACGAATCCCGTAACCGGCGCCGGTATTGCCGCGGCGGTCGCATCCGGCCGCCTTGCGGGCGAACTTGCGGCTGCTGCTCTCGGCGGGGCATCGTATGCAGGCGAGCGCTACGAGGACGAACTCGCGGGCACCTACGGCGCCGCGCTGGACCGGGCGCTGCGCCGGCGACGAGAGCTGATGGCGGAAGTTCCCGCCCTATCGCCCAAGGCGGCGCTACGCCGCGGCTGGGTCGCCTACCCCGAGTACTGGGCCGCATGACGATCTTGCCCGCTTCCACAGCAATCGCGACATGAGCTGCTTCCCCCCCGATAGCGCCGGCGCGCTCCCGCTCGCGCCCGCCGGACTTGATCACAATCCGTTCGAGCTGATGCAGCCGCGCGCGCCGGCCGCGACGCCGAAACCGCTGCGCAACGGCGCGCGGGTCAAGGCGAACAATGTCGCGCCGCAGGGCGTATATCTGCCGAACTACAACATCCTGACGCCGCACATGCGTTCGCCGGAGTACGTGCAGATGTCCACCGCTGCCGCGATCACGCTCGGCGTCATGCAGGGCAGGATGTATCGCTGCAGTTGCACACGCTGCCTCAATTTGCTCCTCACCTATCCCGAGGGCTGCCGCGCCAATTGCGCTTACTGCGGGCTGGCGCGCCATCGCGAGGCGGACCGCGACTACGCCGATCGCAACTTCATCCGCGTGGACTGGCCGGCGGTGCCGCTGGAAAAAACGATAGATATCGTGGCGCGCGACGGCGCGGCAAGCCCCTTCCATCGCATGTGCATCTCGATGATCACGCATCCGCGCGCCGATGCCGATACCGTCACCGTGCTGCGGCGCTGGACCGAGCGCATTGACCCGGCGGCGATACCGGTCTCGATCCTCTCGAACCCGACGACGATGCAGCGCGAGGACGTCAAGCGCCTGAAGGACCTCGGCGCCGATATCTTCACCGTCGCGCTCGACGCCGCCACGCCGGAGATTTTCGATCGCACCCGCGGCAAGGGCGTGCAGTCCCCGCACAACTGGAAGAAGTACTGGGAGATCCTGATGGACGCGCGCGACATCTTCGGGCCGCAGAAATTCGGCGCGCACATCATCGTCGGCATGGGCGAAACCGAGCACGATGTCCTGACGCTGGTGCAGAAGCTCGTCGATCTCGGCGGGCACAGCCACATGTTCTGTTTCTTCCCGGAGAAGGGCTCGCTCATGGATCACCTGCCCGCCACCCCGCGCGACCAGTGGCGGCGCGTGCAGCTCGCGCGCTATCTCATCGACTACCGTGGCGTGCGCGTGGAGCAGATGGCGTTCGACGGCGCGGGCCGCGTAACGGACTTCGGCGTCACGCAGGGGATGCTCGACGACGTGATCGATGCCGGTATCGCGTTCCGCACCTCGGGCTGTCCCGGCAAGTTCCGGGACGATGTTTCGGCCTGCGACCGGCCCTACGGCGACTCGCCGCCTTCCAACATCGCGAGCTACCCGTTTCAGCCGAATCGGAGCGACCTGCGCAAGATCCGCCGCCAGCTCCCTATCGCAGGGAAGTGACGCACGAGCCATGAAAGTCTTCCGCGTCATCGACACGGGCCTGCGTGACGCGCGCCGCCAGATCGCCTTCGACCAGGCTCTCATCGATGCGCACCGGGCCGGCGAGATTCCGGACACGATCCGCTTCCTGCGCTTTCCGCCGAGCGCGCTGGTCGGCCGGCACCAGGCGCTCTCACGCGAGCTGAAGCTCGATTATTGCCGCGCGCGGGACATAGGCACGGCGCGCCGCATCACCGGCGGGGGTGCGCTCTATTTCGACGAGGGGCAGCTCGGGTGGGAACTGGTGTTCCATCGCGCGACACTGGGGATCGCCTCGCTCGCGGAACTGGCGCGCAGCATCTGCGAAGCGGCTGCCGCAGGACTTTCCACCCTCGGCGTGGAAGCGCGCTACCGGCCGCGCAACGACATCGAAATCGGCGGCCGCAAAGTGGGCGGCACCGGTGGCTTTTTCGAGGGCGACACGCTGTTCTACCAGGGGACCGTACTGATAGACCTGAACCCCGATGACATGGTGGCCGTGCTCAACGTGCCGCAGGCGAAGCTCGCGAAGCGCGCGCTTGATTCGGCCGCGCAGCGCGTGGTCACGCTGAAAGAGGTGCTGGGCGCGGCGCCCGCCATCGCGCGCGTTCAGGATGCACTGCTGCAGGGCTTCGCAGCCCGCCTCGGAATCCAGCCGGAGCGCGGCGCCATCACCGCCGCGGAAGAACGGCGCGCGGCACGCTGTCACGATGAGGAAATCGGGACCGAGGAGTTCGTGTCCGATATCGACGATCCGGAACGCGAAAGCGGCGCGCTCGCAGGCAGCCATACCGGATCCGGCGGAACGATCACCGCATACGTACGACTCGATGGGGCGGCTCGAGATCGGATACGCGAAGTTCTCTTCACCGGCGATTTCTTCGTCGCGCCGCCGCGCACGGTGTTCGACCTCGAGGCGGCGCTGCGCAACGTGTCTCTCGCTGAATCGGGCGATGCCGTGCACGCCTTCTTCGCGCGCACGCCGGTCGGGCTGCTGAGCGTCAGCCCGGCGGATTTTGCGGCGGCGCTGCGCGCGGCGACAGCCCGCTCCTGAAACAAGCACAAGTGCATGATCGGCGATATGGCATGAAAACCATACACGTCGTCCAGCACACTTCGGCCGAGTACCTGGGGTTGATCGAGGATCATCTCGAAGGGCGCGGCGTACGCTTCAAGTACTATCGGCCGTTTTCCGATCGCAACGCATTGCCGCACCGCGACCAGATGCGCGACGGCGTCATTCTGCTCGGCGGCGGTCCCTGGGGCAGCGCTGGAAAGCACGACCTGCCCACGTTGAAGGAGGAGATCGCGCTGGCCCGCGCCTGCCTGATGCGGGAATGGCCCATCGTCGGCGTGGGGCTCGGCGCCCAGATTCTCGCGATCGCCGCGGGCGGCCGCTCGGAACTCGTGCCGCTCACTTTCAAGGTCACGCGCGCAACGCGCGCGCGCGCGGATGCGCTGAACGGCTATCTGCCGGCGGACTATCCGCTGGCGATCTACGTGCGCGACAGGGCAATGCCCCCGCAGTACGCGCAGATACTGGCGCGGGACCTCGACGGGCGCCCGGCGCTGTGGCAGATCGGTCGCGCAGCGTTCGGCTTCACCGGGCATCCCGGGCTCAAGGTCGCGATCATCGAAGATCTCATCATGGAGTTCGAAGAGTCGCCCGCGGAGACCGCGCGTGAACTCGAGCGGTTGCGGGCGGTGCAGATCGGGCTCGAAGACGCGCTGGTGCC
>JBQTHU010000068.1:0-4245 GCA_052389535.1 Betaproteobacteria bacterium
GCGGAGCGGCTCGCGATCTCCGACGCCCAGCGCGCCCGCGTTCGCGGCATACTGGAAGCATCCGGAGTAAAACTCTAGCGCAGTCCCGCAGATTCATAGACGCAAGAACCCCCGTCATTCCGGCGCAAGCCGAATCCGGGTCAGCCGTGGATGCCGGGTTGTCACCGGCATGACGAACAACCTACAGGAGGGTCATATGAAACTCGCTCGTATCGTGATGATGATGGCCGCCGCCGGCATCGGGCTGAGCGCGCTGCCTGCTTTCGCACAGCAGAAAGTCAGCCTGCGGTTCGGAACCGTCGGGCTCGGCTCCGCCTGGTACAACTACGGCGCGGGCATCGCCGACATGGTGAAACCGCAGCTTCCCGCCGGCTCGTCCATCGACGTGCTGCCCCGCGCGGGCGGCGTCGGCAACATCAAGCTCATCCAGTCCGACGAAATGGAACTGGGCATCAGCTTCGCCGTGACCTCCGCTGAAGGCTGCGGCGGCTTCGGCGCCTTCAAGGAAAAACAGAACAAGGTGCGGGCGCTGGTGGGCGGGCTGGACATCTACTACTTCGGCACGTTCGTCACGAAGAAGTCGGGCGTCACCTCGTGGGAAGACATCGCGGCAGCGAAGAACAAGTTCCACCTGCTCACCACGCGGGCCGGCGGCACAGGTGAACAGGGCGTGCGCCAGGTGCTGTCGCTGATCGGCTCGAGCAAGGAAGACATCGCGAAGAAAGGCGGACAGGTCGAGGCCACCGAGCGATCCGGCACCGCCGAGACGATTCGCGACGGGCAGGCGCACGGCTGGGCGCACGTGGTGACGAAAGGCCATCCCGCCGCGACGCAGATCGTCACGGTGAACGAGATGCTGGTCCTGCCCCTCCCCGATAAAGTCATCAAGGGCATGGTGGAGAAGTACGGCTGGGCGCCGGCCGAGATTCCGGCGAACACCTTCAAGGGCCAGACCGCCCCGGTGAAGACGGTGAAGGCGGTCTCCAACATCCTGGTCAGTTCCGACGTGCCGGACGCGGTGGCCTACACCATCACCAAGACCATCATCGAAAACGCCGACAAGCTGCCGAAAATCCACGCTGCGCTGAGCGATTTCGATCCGAAGAAAGCGGCCGAGCCGGCGCTGAACGGCAACTGCCCACTGCATCCGGGCGCCGTCAAGTACTACAAGGAAGCCCGTCTCCTCAAGTAACGCAGCAGCAACTCGTAAACCGGGGAGCACAGGCTGGTGGTGGCGCTGTCGCCTGCGCACGCTCGCCTGTTCCTCGGCTTCATCGCGATCGTCCTTACGGCGGTCGAGTTCACGCCGCTCATCCGCGGACGGTCGCTGTACGAGATCACTTTTCTCGGCATCCACGTCGGCGCGACAACCGCGATCACGTTCCTGATCATCGGCTTTCGCTCGCGGCGCAAGGAAGACGAAGCGGTTCCCCTCGTTGACGTCATGCTGGCGCTGCTCGCGCTCGCCTGTGCCGTCTATTTCGCTTTCCAGGGCCACCGTGTCTCCGAACGCATCGAGGGCGTGGACGCAGTCTTCTTCTGGGACCAGGTGTTCGGTACCCTGCTCGTCCTGCTGCTGCTCGAAGCGTGCCGCCGCGTCGCGGGCATCGTGCTCATGATCCTGGCCGCGGGCTTCATCGCATACGTGTTCCTCGGGCCTTATCTTCCGGGCGGACTCGCGCACCGTGGCATGAGCTTCATGCGCTTCATCGACCTGCAGGTGCTGTCCACCCAGGGGATATTCGGCACGCCGATATCGGCTTCAGCGCACATGGTGTTCTATTTCGTGATAGTCGGTGCATTCCTGGAGCGCTCGGGCGCGGGCCAGCTCTTCGTCAATCTCGCGTATTGCGTCACCGGACGCGCATGGGGCGGCGCGGCGAAAGCGTCGGTCGTCTCGTCCGGACTCTTCGGCACCGTATCGGGCAGCGCAGTCGCGAACGTGCTGGTGGACGGCATCATCACCATTCCCCTCATGAAGCGCACCGGCTTCAAGGGCACATTCGCGGGCGCGATCGAAGCCACCGCTTCCACGGGCGGGCAGCTTGCCCCTCCGGTCATGGGCGCGGCCGCCTTCATTCTCGCCGACATCGTCGGTGTGAGCTACGCGACCGTCGCCTTCGCCGCCATCGTGCCGGCCGTGCTCTACTATCTGTCGCTTTATATCGTCGTCGACAGCTACAGCCGCCGCATGGGACTGGGACCGAATCCGGTCTTGCCCGTAGCCGAGTCGTTCGCGGGGCTGAGGGAGCGCTGGCATATCCTGATCCCGCTCGGCGTGATGATTTACCTGCTGACCAATCAGTACTCGCTGATGCTGGTGGGCGCGGTCAGCCTGATCGTGATAGTGATCCTGAGTTGGGCGCGCGTTTCCACGCGCCTCACTCTGCGCGCCATCTATGACGCGATCGTGAACGGCGCGCGCGGTGCGGCCGAGGTGGCGATCCCGTCCGCGGTCGCCGGCATCATCGTCGGCGTGCTGATCCAGACCGGAATGGCGCTGCACCTCGAGCGCTGGCTCCTCAATCTGGCGGGCAATTCACTGATGGTCTCGCTGATCGGCGCCATGTTCCTCACCCTCATCTTCGGCATGGGGATGCCGACCTCCGCGGCTTACCTGGTCGCCGCCGTTCTCGTGGGGCCGGCGCTGCAGAGCCTCGGCGTGCCGGCGCTGGCCGCGCATCTCTTCATCTTTTATTTCGCGGTGCTCTCGATGGTGACGCCACCGGTCGCGCTGGCTGCTTACGCGGCCGCCGGCATCAGCGGTGCGAATCTCTGGACCACCGGGCTGGTGGCCTTCATGATCGCCATACCGGGCTTCCTGATACCGTTCGCGTTCGTGTTCGACCAGGGGATACTGCTGCAGGGAAGTCTGCTGCACATCGCACACGTGGTTACTACCGCGGCGATAGGCGTAACCGGGCTCGCCGTCGCCACCGGAGGCTATCTGTTCGGGCCGCTCGCGCGGTCCGCCCGCGTGGCGCTGTTCTGCTTCTCGCCGCTGCTGATCGACCCGGACCCTGTCACCGACATGATCGGCGGGGTCGGCATCGCGGCGATCCTGGGCTACCAGGTGTGGCGCTACAGGCTTTCGCGCCCCAAGGCGTCGGGCGCGCCTTCTTGACTTGATTTTTTCCGGAGCACGCGACATGCGCACCCGAATCAACGCCAGCTGGGTCATCGGCCATGCGAACGGCCAGCATCAACTCATCCGCGACGGGGTCGTGGTGTACGAGGGCAACAGAATCGTGCACGTGGGCAAGCGCTTCGAGGGGCACGTCGATAAACTCATCGAAGCGCGGAACAAGCTCGCCGCCCCCGGCTTCATCGACACCCACGTCCATTCCGGGCATCGCGCCTCGCATCGCCTCATCACCGACACCGGACGGCCGATGTATTACGGGCAGCCGTTTCTCGAGATCAGCGTGCCGAAGGAAGGCAAGGTCGTGAAAGGCGACCCGCGCTACCTCAAGCACGGCGATGCCGGATCGGAGGCGGCGTTCCAGTTGAACGCCACCTTCACCGTGGCCGAACTGCTGCGCAACGGCGTCACCACCTTCGTCGAGTACGGCAGCCAGTTGCGCGTGCAGGACGCTTTGCTCGCGGAGGTGAAGCGCCTCGGCGCGCGGGCCTATCTTGCGCCGGGCTACGACTGCGGGCGCTGGGTCGGAGACGAGCAGGGGCGCCTGAAGCGCGTCCGCGAGGATGCCATGGGACTCAGGGGGCTGGAAACCGCGCTCGACTGGATCGCGAAGCACGACGGCGATGCCGACGGGCGAATACGCGGCATCCTGGTCCCCCGCGAAGTGGAGACCTCCAGCATCGAGCTGCTCGAGCGCACGCGGGCGGCGGCCGACGAGCGCAAGCTGCCGATGGCGACTCACGCCGCGTACAGCGTGCTGGAGTTCCAGGACATCGTGCGCGAGCACATGAAGACGCCGATCGAGCTGCTGCGCGATCTCGGAATGCTGCGTCCGACGCTCAACATCGGGCACGGCAACTTCATCGCCGACAATCCCAACCTTAATTACTCCGGAGGACACGACTTGCGGTTGATGGGAAGCGCGCGTGCAACGGTCTCCCATTGTCCCATCAACATCGTGCGGCGGGCACGCACGCTGGACAACTGGAAGAAATACGAGGACGCGGGGGTCAACATGACGATCGGCTCGGACACCTATCCGCGCGACATGGTGATGAACATGCGCACCGCGTCGTACATGGGCAAGCTCATGAGCCATTCGT
>JBQTHU010000069.1:0-21648 GCA_052389535.1 Betaproteobacteria bacterium
CCGCGGGAAATTAACCACTTGGAGAGGAGCCCCGACTTTATGCAACCCGAACTGCAATCGAATCAATCTGCTTACCGGATCGGGACGCAGGACCTCGCCTTACAGCAGCAGAAAGTTCTGCGCAACACCTACCTGCTGCTCGCGCTCACCATGGTGCCGACGGTCATCGGTGCCTTCATCGGCATGAGCACGGGCGGCATCATCATGCAGCACCCGATCATCAGTTTCTTCGTGCTGCTCGGCGCCGTCATCGGCCTGCAGTACGCCATCGCGGCCAACCGCAACAGCGGGCTGGGCGTGGTGCTGCTGCTCGCCATGACGTTCCTGCTGGGCTGGTGGCTGGGCCCGCTGCTCTCGGTCGCGCTGTCGCTCAAGAACGGCCCGCAGCTCGTGGGCCTGGCGGCCGGCGGAACCGGTGTCGTTCTGTTCGTGATGGCCACCATTGCGACGACCACGCGCAGGGATTTCAGCTTCATGGGCAAATTCCTGTTCGTCGGGATGATCGTGCTGCTGATTGCGCTCGTCGCCAACATGTTCCTGCAGATTCCGGCGCTGGCGCTGACGATCTCGTCGCTGGTCATCGTGGTGTTTTCGCTGTTCCTGCTCTATGACCTTTCGCGTATCGTGAACGGCGGCGAGACGAACTACATCATGGCGACCACCGGCGTCTACCTGAGCCTGTTCAACATCTTCGCCAACCTGCTGCACCTGTTGATGGCACTTACCGGCGAACGCGATTAGCGGGCGAAACACGCCAAAGAACGCAAGGGAAACGCAAGTTGACGGCCAGGGAAAAACCTGGCCGTTCTTGTTTGGTGAGGCCGCGATCTCAGCCGCCATCGAACACGGCGATGGACTCGACGTGCGAAGTATGCGGAAACATGTTCACCACGCCGGCCGCGCTCAGGCTGTAGCCCAGCGTGTGGACCAGCACGCCTGCATCGCGCGCCAGCGTGGCCGCACTGCACGAGACGTAGACGATGCGGACAGGACGCTGACGAGCGAGCGCTTTCACCAGCGCTATCGCGCCTTCGCGCGGCGGATCGATCAGCACGCGATCCAGCCGCCCCAGATCGCTCGCTGACGCCTCGTCGACCTCGAACAGGTTCATGACACGAAATCGCGCGCCTCGCGCAAGACCGTTCGCGGCTGCATTGGCTTCGGCGCGCCGCACCAGTTCAGCGCTGCCCTCCACGCCGATCACTTCCGCGCCGCTACGTGCGATCGCGAGCGTGAAGTTGCCGATGCCGCAGAAGAAGTCGGCGACGCGCTCACCCGGCCGCGGATCGAGCAGCCTCAGAGCGCGGCGCACCAGCACACGGTTCACCGCGTGGTTCACCTGCGTGAAATCGGTCGGCGCGAACCGCATCCGAAGCTGAAATTCGGGCAGGGAATAGTAGAGGTCGGCGTCTCCGGCCGGGGCGAACGGCTCGGCCGAGTCCGGCCCGCGCGGCTGTAGATAAAGGTGCACGTCATGCCGATCCGCGAACTGCCTGAGAAGTGCCTGATCATCCGCCGACAGCGGCTCCAGAATGCGCAGGACGAGCACTGTCCGATCATCGCCCACGGCGACCTCGATCTGCGGGACGCGGTTGAATATCGATAGCCGGCCGAGCGTCTCGCGCAGCGGCACGAGCAGTGCCGAGACGTGGGACGGCAACACCTCGCAGCTCGTCATGTCGGCGACGTAGCTGCTGCGCTTCTCGTGGAACCCGACCAGCACGCCGCCTTTTTTTGCGACGTGCCGGACCGCGAGCCGCGCCCGGTGCCGATAGCCCCACGCCGGCCCGTGGATCGCCGGCAGAATGAGGTCCGGCACGACCTTGCCGACATGCCACAGGCTGTCTTCGAGCACGCGCTGCCTGACCGCGACCTGGGCGCGCGTGTCGAGATGCTGCAGGCTGCACCCGCCGCAGTTGCCAAAGAAGGCGCAGCGCGGTGTCACGCGCAGCGCTCCGCCCTTCGCCACCCGCGACAGGGTGGCGAGTTCGAAGGTCGGTTTTCTGCGATAAGGCGAGTATTCGACCGTCTCGCCCGGCAGCGCGCCTTCGACGAAGACCGCCTTGCCATCGCAGTGCGCGACGCCGCGGCCTTCCTGGTCCAGGGATTCGATCCGTGCTAGGGGCATGAACAACTCGCGGCAGCCGAGTCCAAGTAGGCCGCGAACGCGATCGGCGCGAGTCTAGCGCAAGCCGCTCAGCGGTGCGACCACTTGTCGAGAAATTCCGTCCAGTGCGGCTCGGCCGATCTGCCGAGCGTCTCCCGCACGAGATCGCACTCTACGGCGTGCTCGCGATCGTCCAGCGCCCCGCGCATCCGCTGAAAGCGCAGAAACATGAGATAGGTGTTCACGACGTCGGTTTCGCAGTAACAACGGATTTCCTCGTTCCTTCCGGCGCGAAACGCATCCCAGACCGCCGAGCCTGCCATTCCCAGCTTGCCCGGCAAGCCGACGAGTTGCGCGAGCGCATCGAGCGGCGCATTGGACCGCGGCTGGTAGAGCGCCAGCAGATCCATCAGATCGAGGTGCCGGGTGTGATAGCGGCTGATGTAGTTGTTCCACTTGAAATCGCGGCTGTCGCGATGCTCGCCGTCGCCCATGTCCCAGTAGCGCGGCGCCTTCACGCCATGGATCAGACCGCGGTAATGCAGCACCGGCAGGTCGAAGCCGCAGCCGTTCCACGACACGAGCTGCGGCGTGTACTTCTCGACGCCGTCGAAGAAGCGCTGAATCAGCTCGCCTTCCGTCTGCTGGGCGCCGCCCAGCGACCAGACGCGGAAGCTGTCGCGCTCGCGCAGCGCGCACGAGATGACGATGACGCGGTGCAAATGGAGCGGCAGGAAATCGCTGCCGCTCGTCTGGCGGCGTAACTGGAACGCCATATCGGCCACGCTCGCGTCCGGCACCGTCTCGTCGAGCCCGTGGAGCTTGCGCAGCCCCGCCACGTCGGGGACGGTCTCGATGTCGAATACGAGTACGGGCACCATTTTCGGAGCAGCTTCAGGCCGGGAAGACGCCGGTGGTGAGATAGCGGTCGCCGCGGTCGCAGACGACGGTCACGATGATGGCATCGTTCACGCCCTGCGCCACCTGCAGCGCCGCCCACATGGCGCCCCCGGACGAGATCCCCGCAAAAATGCCCTCCTCGCGCGCCATCCGCTGCGTCATTTCCTCGGCGTCGCGCTGGCTCACCTCGATCACGCGATCGACGCGGTTCCAGTCGCAGATTTTCGGCAGATACGCCGGTGGCCATTTGCGGATCCCCGGGATCTGCGAGCCCTCGGACGGTTGGCAGCCGACGATCTGAATCGCCGGGTTCTTCTCTTTCAGAAAGCGCGAGACGCCCATGATGGTCCCGGTGGTGCCCATGCTGCTCACGAAGTGGGTGATGCATCCTCCGGTGTCGCGCCATATCTCGGGACCGGTCCCTTCGTAGTGGGCAAGCGGATTGTCGGGATTGGCAAACTGATCGAGGATCACGCCCCTGCCCTCGTCGCGCATCTTCTCGGCGACGTCGCGGGCCGCTTCCATGCCGCCTTCCCTGGGCGTCAGCACGAATTCCGCGCCGAATGCCGCCATGGTTTGCCGCCGTTCCAGCGAGAGGTGTTCCGGCATGACCAGAATCATCCGGTAGCCCATCATGGCCGCGCACATCGCGAGCGCGATGCCGGTGTTGCCGCTGGTCGGCTCGATCAGCGTGTCGCCCGGCTTGATGTCGCCGCGCTCCCGGGCCCGCCGGATCATGGAGAGCGCCGGCCGGTCTTTCACCGATCCCGCGGGATTGTTGCCCTCCAGCTTGGCCAGCAACGCGTTATTCGTGCCGGCCCCTATGGATTTCAGCTTGACGAGCGGCGTGTTGCCGACGAAATGCTCCAGCGAACTGAACATGGGTGCATCGACTCCCCGGATCATGCGCCCGCCCGGCGGAGGAGGCGTTCGCAGTAGCGCGGCACGCCCTGCTCCACCGTGAGCATCGGCGCGGCATAGCCGGCGGCGCGCAACGCGGACACATCGGCCTCCGTATAGCTCTGGTACTTGTCCCTGAGATCTGCAGCGAACGGGATGTAGCGCACGATGCCCTGCGTTCGCATGTGCTCGAGCGTAAGCGGCGCCTCGCCCTGCGCCCTGCGGCAGGCATTGACCACCGCGACCGCCACGTCGTTGAAGCTCTGCGCCCGCCCGGTGCCGGCGTTGAAAATTCCGGAGCGCCCGGGATGATCCAAAAAATGCACGTTGATGGCGACGACGTCCTCCACCGACACGAAATCGCGCCGCTGCTCGCCGTCGCCGTATCCGCCGCTGCCCTCGAAAAGCGACACCGTGCCGCCCGCGCGATACTGGTTGAAGAAGTGGAAGGCAACCGACGCCATGCGGCCTTTGTGCTGCTCGCGCTCGCCGTAGACGTTGAAATAGCGCAGTCCCACGACCTGCGCCGTCAGCTCGTTCCAGCGACGCCGCACGAGCTGGTCGAACAGAAACTTGGAATAGCCGTAGACGTTGAGCGGCGCCTCGCATTCGCGCGTTTCCTTGAACACCCTGCCCGCCCCGTATACCGCCGCGGACGAGGCGTAGATGAACGGCACTTCCTCGACCACGCAGAAATCCAGGAGCCGCCGCGAATAGTCGTAGTTGTTGTCCATCACGTAGCGGCCGTCGGTCTCGGTCGTGTCCGAGCACGCGCCCTGGTGGAGTATCGCGCTCAACTCGCCGTCGAAGCGGCCTTCCCCGAGGGCCTCCACGAAATCCTTCTGATCGACGTAATCGGCGATCTCGCAGTCGACGAGATTGCGGAACTTGTCGCCGTGGGTGAGGTTATCCACCGCGATGACGTCCGTAATGCCGCGCCCGTTCAGGGCCTTCACCAGATTGGCGCCGATGAAACCCGCTGCGCCCGTCACAACGTAATACATCGCGCTACTTCTCCGCTCCGAACAACTCTTCGGGATGAACGACGGCGGTACCGAACTTGCCCACCACGATGCCCGCAGCCCGGTTCGCGAGGCGCACCGCGTCTTCGAGCGCGGCACCGCTCGCGACCATGACGCCCAGCGTGGCGATCACCGTGTCGCCCGCGCCGCTAACGTCGTAGACTTCGCGCGCCTGGGCCGGGACATGCACGCGCCGCCGGGCCTGGTAGAGCGTCATGCCGTCCTCGCTGCGGGTGATGAGCAGCGCGCCGAGGCGCAGCCTGCGGCGAAGCTCCTGCGCCTTCCTGGTGAGTTCCGCTTCGCTGCTCCAGCCGCCCACCACCTGCCTCAACTCGGTGCGGTTGGGGGTAATGATGGTGGCGCCGCGGTAGCGCGAATAGTCTTCGCCCTTCGGATCCACCAGCACCGGTTTCCTCGCCCGGCGCGCCATCTCGATCATCCGCGCGATGTGCGCGAGCCCGCCCTTTCCATAGTCGGAGAGGATGACGGCATCGGCCGAGCGCAGCATGCGGCCAAAGTCCTTCAGCTTGGACGCCAGCACTTCGTGGCTCGGCGCAGTCTCGAAGTCCACGCGCAGCAACTGCTGCTGCCGGCCGATCACACGCAGCTTGATCGTGGTATCGACGCTGCGGTCACGATGAAGAATTGCATCAACCGATTCCTTGCCGAGCAGTCGCTTGAGGCGTGTTCCCGCTTCGTCGGTTCCGACCACGGAGAGCAGTCTGACCTTTGCTCCGAGTGCGGCGGCATTGCGCGCGACGTTGGCGGCTCCACCGGGACGCTCGTCGACGCGATCAATCCTGACAATGGGCACCGGCGCCTCGGGCGAGATGCGGCCGACGTCGCCGAACCAGTAGCGATCGAGCATCACGTCACCGACGACCAGCAGCCGCGCGCTGATTTTCTGTATCATATCTGGCGATTGATGTCGTGCAGCGCCGCAAGCGGATCCGCCGCCTGCGTGATCGGACGGCCGATCACGAGATAATCGGCTCCGCTTGCAATCGCGGCCTGCGGCGTCATCACGCGCCGCTGGTCGTCATGCTGCATGCCGGCGGGCCGTATGCCGGGCGTCACCAGCCGGAAGCCGGCGCCGAACTCGCGCCGCAAACCCGCCACCTCCTGCGCCGAGCATACGACGCCGTCAAGCCCGCAGGCACGGGTGAGCCGCGCCAGGCGCAAAGCCGCGTCCAGCGGCGTGCCGGCGACGCCGAGTTCCGCAAGATCCGTTGCACTCAAGCTCGTCAGTACCGTCACGCCGATCAGCAAAGGCGGTTTCGCTTCGTGGGCAAGCGCTTCGCGAGCCGCCTGCAGCATAGCGCGCCCCCCTGAGGCGTGCACGTTGAGCATCCATACGCCCAAACCGGCTGCCACCCGGCACGTGTTCGCAACGGTGTTCGGAATGTCGTGATACTTGAGGTCGAGGAATACCCCGAAGCCGCGCCCGACGAGGCTTTTCACCAGCGCCGGGCCGGCCGCGGTGAAAAGCTCCTTGCCCACTTTCAGCCGGCACAGCGCAGGATCGAGGCGCTCCACCAGCGCGAGCGCGCCGCTGGCGTCGGCATAGTCAAGCGCGACGATCACCCGCGGATCGCTCAAGCTTCCTCCCCTGCACATGTCATGCCGGCAAACCCTTCTCCTCGGTGCGCCGCGGCGCATAGGTCTCCCACGCCGCGCACGCCGGACAGTGCCAGTAGAACTGGCGCGCCCGGAAACCGCAATTGTCGCATTTGTACATGGCGAGTCCGCGGGTGTGCTGGTGTACCAGCTCCTTGATCAGCTCCAGATCGCGGCGCCGGTCGAGCGGCGCTTCCAGAAGCTGCGCCTCGAGCAGCTTGTCGAGCCCGAGCAGCGTCGGATTGCGCCGCAGCTCGTCGCGCACCAGCCGGTAGGCAATTTCAGCGCCTTCGCGATCGAGCGTGCCCTGGAATACCGAGTTCAGGAGGTCGAGCGAAGCGTACTTGGCGAGGTAGCCGCGCAGCAGGTTGAGTCCCTCGTCCGCGCGGTTGAGCTGCGTGAACGCCGCCAGCATTTTCTCGGCGACCAGGGCGAGATACGCCGGATTCTGGCTTTCGATGCGCTTCCACGCCTCGATCGCGGCCTCGGCGTTGCCCGCATCCTTCTCGAGGTCGCCGAGCAGCACATTGGCGCGCACGGAAAGCCGGTGATGGGCAAGCGCCTCGGCGAGATACGGGCGTGCGGCATCCGGCCGGGAATGGATCATTTCGTTGCTCGCCATCTCGCAGTAGAAGTTCGCGATTTCCTTCTGATGCGAGCGCCCCGTCACGCCCTCCAGCCTGTCCGCCACCCTGATCGCTTTCTGCCAGTCCTTCTCCTGCTCGTAGATCTCGAGCAGGAACTGCAGCGCCGCCTCGCCGTGCACGCTGCCCGCGAGTTTGGCGAACAGCTCCTCGGCGCGGTCCAGCAGTCCGGCCTTGAGATAGTCCTGCGCCAGCTCGAACATGGCGTGCAGCCGCTGCGCCTCCTCCAGATCCGCGCGCTCGACCAGATTCTGGTGCATGCGGATCGCGCGCTCGACTTCGCCGCGGCGCCGGAACAGGCTTCCCAGCGCAAAGTGCAGCTCGATCGTCTGCGGGTCGACCTTCACCACCTCGATGAACGCCTCGATCGCCTTGTCGGGCTGTTCGTTCAGGAGGAAGTTGAGGCCCTTGAAATAGGAAACGGGCAGCGCGCGCGACTCCGAAACGATCTGCCTGATGTCGATGCGGGCCGCGAGCCATCCCAGCGCGAAGAACAGCGGCAGGGCGAGCAGCCACCAGTATTCAAGTTCCACGGCAGGTCGCTTTCAATGGCCACTTCACGGCGTATCCGCAGCGCCGTCCGCGGTCTTGCCGCCCGCGCGCGCCTGCGCGCGCAGCTCACCCCGAAGCGCCGCGATCTGCCGCCTTTGACGGAAGAGATGACCCAGGCTCGCGATGATGCCCACGGCGACACCCAGGCAGAAAAACGTCAGCAGCACCAGCACCAGCGGCGCCTGCCACTCGTGACCCAGGTAGTAGCGCACCGCCACGGTGTCCGTGTTTTTCACCGCGAAGCTCAGGACCAGCACGAAGAGCGCGAACTTCAGCAGCCACAGGAAGTAACGCATACCGCGAGCTTAAATCAAGGCATGGCGCCTGTCAGCGCACCGCGGACCGGGCAAAAAAAACGGCATGATCTTTCGATATGCCGTCGCGACAGACGATGCTGGTTGTTTTCAGCCGTTTACTGCTTCTTGAAATCGACGCGCTCGCGCAGTTCCTTGCCCGCCTTGAAGTGCGGGACGTACTTCGCCGGCACCTGCACCTTCTCGCCGGATTTCGGATTGCGCCCGGTGCGCGGCGGGCGGTAATTCAAGCCGAAGCTGCCGAATCCCCTGATCTCGATGCGCTGTCCCTGCGCGAGGCTCTTCGCCATCGCGTCGAGGATCATCTTCACCGCGAGTTCGGCGTCTTTCGCCACCAACTGCGGGTAGCGCGCCGCCAGTTTTGCGATCAGCTCCGACTTGGTCATGGCGTTCCCTTATTGTTCGGTCTTCGCTACGTCGAGCTTGGCCTTGAGCAACGCGCCAAGATTGGTGGTGCCGGCAGCCGCCTGCTTGTCCGAGGCAAGCTTCTGCATCGCTTCGGCCTCTTCCGCCATGTCCCTCGCCTTGATGGAGAGGTTGATGGTGCGGTTCTTGCGATCGATGTTGATGATCATCGCCGTCACCGAGTCGCCTTCTTTAAGGCGCGTGCGGATATCTTCGACGCGATCGCGGGCCACTTCGGATGCGCGCAGATAGCCCTCGACGTCGCCCTCGAGCTGAACCACTGCGCCCTTGGCATCGATCGACTTCACCGTGCCGGTGACGAGGGAGTTCTTCTCGTGAGCCGTGATGTAGCTCGTGAACGGATCGCCTTCGATCTGCTTGATGCCGAGCGAGATGCGCTCGCGCTCGACGTCGATCGAAAGCACCATGGCTTCCACCTCTTCACCCTTGCGATAGTTGCGCACGGCCTCCTCGCCGGGCTGCGACCACGACAGGTCGGAGAGGTGCACCAGCCCGTCGATGCCGCCCGGCAGCCCGATGAAAATGCCGAAGTCGGTGATCGACTTGATCTGGCCCTTCACGCGGTCGCCCTTGCGGAAGTTCATCGCGAACTCTTCCCACGGGTTGGGCATGCATTGCTTCATGCCGAGCGAGATGCGGCGGCGCTCTTCGTCGATCTCGAGCACCATGACTTCCACCTCGTCGCCCAGCTGCACCACCTTGGTGGGATGCACGTTCTTGTTGGTCCAGTCCATCTCCGAGACGTGGACGAGGCCCTCGATGCCCGCCTCGATCTCGACGAACGCGCCGTAATCGGTGAGGTTGCTGACCTTGCCGAAGAGCCGCGTCCCCGGCGGATAGCGGCGGGAGAGCCCGACCCACGGATCTTCACCGAGCTGCTTCAAGCCCAGGGAGACGCGGTTCTTCTCCTGGTCGAACTTGAGGACCTTTGCTTCGACCTCGTCGCCCACCGACAAAATTTCGGAGGGATGCTTGACGCGGCGCCACGCGAGGTCGGTGATGTGCAGCAGCCCGTCGATGCCGCCCAAGTCCACGAACGCGCCGTAGTCGGTGATGTTCTTGACGATGCCTTTGACCACTGCGCCTTCCTGGAGGCTTTCGAGCAGCTTCTGACGCTCCTCGCCCTGGGTCTCCTCGAGCACGGCGCGGCGCGAAACCACCACGTTGTTGCGCTTGCGGTCGAGCTTGATGACCTTGAACTCCATCTGCTTGTTTTCGTACGGGGTGGTGTCCTTGACCGGCCGGATGTCGACCAGCGAGCCCGGCAGAAACGCCCGGATCCCGTTCACGGTGACGGTGAGGCCGCCCTTCACCTTGCCGTTGATGACGCCGGACACCATCGTGCCCTTTTCGAGCGCCTCTTCGAGCTCGTGCCATGCGGCGAGCCGCTTGGCCTTGTCGCGTGACAGCCGCGTTTCGCCGTATCCGTTTTCGAGCGACTCGATGGCGACGCTGATGAAATCGCCGGGCTTCGCTTCCAGCTCGCCCCGGTCATTCCGAAACTCGTCCGCGAGGATGTAGCTCTCGGACTTGAGGCCGGCATTGACCACCACGAAGTTGTCGTCGACGCGCACCACTTCGGCCGTGATCACCTCGCCGACCCGCATTTCCTTGCGGGAAAGACTCTCTTCGAACAGCGCGGCGAAATTTTCGACCGACCCTGATGCCGGGATAGAAGTTTTCATCATTCAGATTCAGTATGTTAGGAAAGCCCGTCGGCTGCGACGGGGTGGGTTAAAAAACCACGAGCCAAGCCGACTCATGGTGCCTGTACCGCCTGCGTGTAATGCGCCACTATCTTTGATACCGCCTCGGCCACTGTCATCGCGGTCGTATCGATCTCGATGGCTTCGGCGCATTTCTGCAGGGGTGCGACGGCACGCGCACTGTCGCGGGCATCACGTTCGCGTATGTCCTGCAGGAGGAGTGCCATGTTAGCACCCAATCCTTTTCCCATCAACTGCTTATATCGCCGTCGCGCACGCTCTTCCGGGGTTGCCGTGAGGAATACCTTCACCCGCGCATCCGGAAAAACCACCGAGCCCATGTCCCGTCCTTCGGCAACGAGACCGGGCGGCTGGCGAAACGCGCGCTGCCGCTCCAGTAACCGGAGCCGCACCTCGGGAAGTGCAGCGACCCGGGAAGCCGCGGCGCTCACCTCCTCGCGGCGTATTTCATCGGTGACGTTGCGGCCGTCGAGCCGTACATTCCCATCGTAAAATATAACGTTCATATTCCGCGCAATGGCGGCGACTTCTAACGCACTGTCTAACTTTGCCGATGCCTCGATTGCGGCCAGCGCGACGACACGGTAAAGCGCCCCGCTGTCGAGGTAGTGAAAGCCGAGCGCCCGCGCCACCTGCTGCGCGACCGTGCCCTTGCCCGATGCCGAGGGCCCGTCGATCGCAATAACGGGGGGCAAGGCCGGCACCACGAGTCAATGCTCGCTGATGCTGCGCAGCACGTCGAAATATTGCGGGAACGTCTTGGCGACACAGCGGGGGTCGTTGATGCGAACCGCCACGCCACCGAGCGCTGCCAGCGAGAAACACATCGCCATGCGGTGGTCATCGTAGGTCTCGATGACCGCGTGCGCAGCAAGCCGTGGCGGCGGAGCGATGCGCAGGAAATCCGCGCCCTCCTCGACCGCTGCGCCGAGCTTGCGCAATTCGGTCGCCATCGCCGCGATGCGGTCGGTCTCCTTGACCCGCCAGCTGCCGATGTTGCGCAGCGTGGATGGGCCGTCGGCGAAGAGCGCCGCCATGGCGACGGTCATCGCGGCATCGGGAATATGATTGAGATCCGTCTCTATGGCGGCGAAGCGGCCCTGTGCCGCCGCGCCGGCTTCAATCCAGTTGTCGCCCATCGTGATCGTCGCCCCCATGCGCCCGAGTATCTCGGTGAAGGCAACGTCGCCCTGTATCGAGTTCCGCCCGACCCCTGTCACCCGCACCGGGCCACCGCCGCTGAGGCCGCTGATCGCGCCGGCGGCAAGAAAATAGGACGCCGAAGAAGCGTCACCTTCGACGTGTATATCGCCAGGGCTCAGATAGCCCGCTGTAGCGGGAATCGTGAACGCCGCCCACCCGCTACGCTCGACCTCGACGCCAAAGCGCCGCATGGTATTGAGCGTGATCTCGACATACGGCTTCGATATGAGTTCGCCCTGTACTTCGACCCTGATCGTCTGCCGCAGCAAGGGCAGTGCGATCAGCAGGGCGGTCACAAACTGGCTCGACACGTCGCCGCGCACGCTGACCGCGTCAATGCGCTTGAGCGACCCGGGTTTTACGGCAAGCGGCGGGAAGCCCTCCTTGCCCAGATAAGTGATATTCGCGCCGAGCTGGCGCAACGCATCCACGAGGTGGCCAATCGGGCGCTCGTGCATGCGCGTCACGCCGGAGAGCTGGTACTCGCCGCCGGCGAGCGCCACCACCGCGGTCAGTGGCCGGAACGCTGTGCCGGCATTTCCAAGAAAGAGTTTCGCCCGCATTACCGGAAAAGTGCCGGCCGCACCGGCCACCGTGACACCGCTCTGCCCTGTATGCGTGCACACGACGCCGAGTGCCCTTAGCGCCTCCAGCATGACGGTGGTGTCGTCGGATTCGAGCAGATCGTGGATGCGCGTTTCCCCCCCCGCGAGCGCCGCAAGGAGCAGGATGCGGTTCGATATGCTCTTCGACCCCGGCAGCTTCACGGTGCCGCGCGCCCTGCGGATGGGAGCGAGGTCCAGGTATTCCATAGCGCTCCGTTGCTATTTGCCTTTGGAGACGAGCCAGCGTGCGCGCGCCGACCGGGCCTGTTCGAACATCGCCTGCAAGGCGCCGCCGTCGCCGCGTTCGATTGCCGCGCGCGCTTCGCGAAGTTCGGCAGTGTAGCCGTCCAGCGCGGCGAGCAAGGCCTCACGACTGGCGAGGCAGATGTCGCGCCACATCTCGGGCGAGCTGCCGGCGATACGCACCGTGTCCCGCAAGCCGCCCCCCGAGAAGCTCAAGAGCCTGGGCCCGTTTTCGCGCCGCGCCAGCGCATTGACGAGCGCAAAGGCCGCGACGTGCGGCAGGTGGCTTACCGCAGCCAGTATCTCGTCGTGTTCCCGGGCCTCGAGACTCACGAGACGCGCGCCGCATTCCGCCCATGCAGCCCGGACGGTGCGCAGCGCCGCCCTGCTCGTTTCAGGCAGCGGCGTCAGTATTACCTTGCGATCGCGGTAGAGTTCGGCGAACGCCGCGGCGGCGCCGCTGTGCTCGGTCCCGGCGATGGGATGCGAAGGCACGAACCGCGGGAAACGCTGGCCGAACGCCGCGCGCGCATGTGCGATCACATCCTGCTTGGTGCTCCCCCCGTCGGTGACGACGGCCCGGGACGGAAGGGCGGACGCGATCTGCTCCATGACCGCCGCCATCTGGCCCACCGGCGTGCCAAGGAAAACAAAATCGGCGTCGCGCACCGCGTCCGCAGCATCGCGCGCCGTCCCGTCGATAATGCCGCGGCGCCGCGCCAGCGCCAGATTGCGCTGCGTGCGTCCCACACCGACCACGTGCCTCACCGCACGCGCTTTCTTCAGAGCAAGCGCGAACGAGCCCCCGATGAGGCCAACCCCGATCACAACCAGCTTGCCGATGCGGAATCTGGACGGCATTACCGCGAATCAGGCCGCCAGCGCGCGTTGCAGGCTCTCGAGGAACCGGGCGTTCTCCGACTCGAGCCCGATCGTCACGCGCAGGTGGTCCGGCATGCCGTAGCTCGCGATCGGCCGCACGATGACCCCGCTGCGCAGCAGGCGCTGATAGACGCGCGCCGCATCGGCCACTTTGAAGCTGACGAAGTTGCCGAAGGACGGGATGTAATCGAGCCCCAGCCGCGCAAGACCCGCCGTGATCTGCCTCATCCCGTCGCTGTTCAGCTCGATGCTCCTCCGCACGAAATCCGCATCCTCGAGCGCGGCTGCA
This sequence comes from Betaproteobacteria bacterium, assembly GCA_052389535.1. Taxonomy (GTDB): domain Bacteria; phylum Pseudomonadota; class Gammaproteobacteria; order Burkholderiales; family SG8-41; genus DSOT01. The sequence continues at coordinate 13,432 of JBQTHU010000069.1, forward strand.
GCTGCGGCGAGCGAGACGCTGTTCACGTTGAACGGCTGGCGCACCCGGTTCATCAGATCGGCCACATCCGGCGCGGCAAAAGCGCAGCCCACCCGCAGGCCCGCGAGCCCGTAGACTTTGGAAAAGGTGCGCGTGACGACCAGGTTGGGATGGCGCGGCAGCCGCGCGAGGCTGTCGTACGCATGTTCGCGCGGAACGTACTCGTTGTAGGCCTCGTCCAGAACCACCAGCACGCGGTCCGGCACAGCGGCGATGAAAGCTTCCAGCGCCGTGCCCGCAATCATGGTTCCGGTGGGATTGTTGGGATTGGCGATGAACACGAGACGGGTATCGTCCCGCAGCGCCTTCAGCATCGCATCAGGATCGTGCGCGAAATTGCGTGCCGGCACCTCGATTGCCTGCGCGCCGATTGCCTGCACCGCGAGGGGATAGACCGCGAATGCATGCTGCGAGTAGATGGCGCTGTCGTCGGGCGTGAGAAAAGCGCGCGCGGCAAGCTCGAGCACGTCGTTCGAACCGTTGCCGAGCACGATCTGTTCCGCCGCGATGCCGTAGCGCTGGTGGAGCGCCTGCTTCAACTCGAAGCCGTTCCCGTCCGGGTAGCGCGACAGATCATGCAGTACTTTGTCGATGGCGCGACGGGCACGCGGGCTGACCCCGAGCGGGTTCTCGTTCGATGCGAGCTTGATGATGGACGCTTCATCGAGCCCCATCTCGCGCGCCAGCTCCGAGATCGGCTTCCCCGGCTGATAAGGCGCGAGCTCCCGGACATAGGCCGGCGCGAGGTCACAAACCGTCATCGTCCACCTTCAGACGGCCGCCGGATACGAGCCGAGATTCTTGAGGAAGGACGCCCTGCGCTCCAGTTCGCCGAGCGCCCGCGCAACGTTCGCGTCCTGCTGGTGACCTTCGATGTCCACGTAAAAAACGTACTCCCATAATCCCGTGCGCGCCGGCCGCGACTCGAGCCGCGTCATGCTCACCTGGTTTTCCGCAAGCGGCGTGAGCAGATCGTGCATCGCGCCCGGAACGTTGCGCGTGGACAGGATGAGCGAGGTCTTGTCCCGTCCCGAAGGCGCGGCGTCGCGCCCGGCGAGCACCAGGAAGCGCGTCGTGTTCCGCGGCTCGTCCTCGATATTGTGTGCCAGCACGTTGAGCCCGTACAGCGTCGCAGCGGTGCGCGCCGCAATGGCGGCAGTCTGGCGCTCTTCGGCTGCGCGCCGGGCGGCCTCCGCATTGCTGACGACTGCCACGGTTTCCGCGTTCGGCAGATGCCGCGCCAGCCAGCGCTGGCATTGCGCGAGGCTCTGCGTGTGAGAATACACCCGGCGGATGCGCTCGCGGCGTTTGTCCTTCGCCATCAGGCACTGGCGCACCGGCAGATTGACTTCCCCGCACACCTTGGCGGTGGTCGTCAGCAGCAGGTCGAGCGTACGGCCTACCGCTCCCTCGGTCGAATTCTCCACCGGCACGACCGCATAGCCGGCAGCACCCGTCTCGACGTCGCGAAACACTTCGTCGATCGATGCGGCGGGCCGGGTCGCAGTGAGGCCTCCGAAATGCTTCACCACCGCCTCCTGGCTGAAGGTGCCGGGCGGCCCGAGATACGCCACCGTCATGTGGTCTTCGAGCGCGCGGCAGGCCGACATGATTTCGGTGTAGAGCCGCGTGATCGCGGCGGCGGAGAGAGGGCCGGGGTTGAGGCTGCGCACCCGGTTCAGTACCTGCGCTTCGCGCTCCGGCCGGTAAACCGGGCCCTGCTTGAGCGCGCCGATGCGCTGCGCAAGCCGTGCCCGGCTCGACAGCAGCTTCACCAGCCGCGCATCAAGTGCGTCGATCTGCTCGCGGATACGCTTGAGATCGTCTGGCATGGCGCCTCGAATTCAGGCCGCGCGCGGCGGTCGGTGCGTGCTTCGAAGCAGGGCGGGCCGCGCGCTTGCGGCCCGGCGCGCTGCTATCGCGCTTCCTGGGGCAGATAGCGCACGGACAGCACGCCGTCGATCTTCGCTATCCGCGCTATCACTTCGTCAGGAACCGCGCTGTCCACGTCGACCAGCGTATAGGCCATCTCCCCTTTCGACTTGTTGAGCATGTTGTGTATGTTGAGCCCGGCTCGCGCCATCGCGGTCGAGATCTGGCCGACCATGTTCGGCACATTGGCATTGGCAATCCCGATGCGAAACGGCGACTCGCGCTCCATGGTGACGTCGGGAAAATTGACGGCGTTACGGATGTTACCGTGCTCGAGAAAATCCCGCACCTGATCGACGACCATCACCGCACAGTTCTCTTCCGCCTCGCGCGTGGACGCGCCGAGATGGGGCAACGCCACCACGTGCGGCTCCCCCAGCAGCCTGCGCGCCGGGAAATCGCATACGTAATAACGCAGACGCTTCGCGTGCAGCGCCTCCAGCACGGCATCGTTGTCAACGATGCCATCGCGCGAGAAATTGAGCAGGATGGCGCCGTGCTTCATCAGCTTGAGCCGCTCGGCGCTGATCAGGCCGCGCGTCACGTCGAGCAACGGTACGTGCAGCGTCACGTACTCGGAATTCCTCAGCACTTCTTCGATGCTGTGCGCTTTTTTCACCTGCGAAGGCAGGCTCCACGCCGCCTCCACCGTGATCTCCGGATCGTAGCCCAGCACGTTCATCCCGAGCTTGATCGCCGCGTCGGCGACGAGGCTTCCGATCTTGCCGAGCCCGACGACGCCCAGCGTGCGTTTCGGCAGCTCGCTGCCCGAAAATTGCTTCTTGCCGTCTTCGACCAGCGTGTCGACGGCCTCATCGTCCCCGTCCAGGCCTTCCACGAACTTGACGGCCGGCACGAGGTTGCGCGAGGCGATCAGCAGGCCCGCGAGCACCAGCTCCTTCACCGCGTTGGCATTCGCGCCCGGCGCGTTGAACACCGGGATCCCGCGCTCGCTCATGCGCTTTACCGGGATGTTATTGGTGCCCGCCCCCGCCCGGCCGATGGCTTTCACCGAACCGGGGATATCCATCTCGTGCATGTTCTGAGAGCGCACCAGGATGGCGTCGGGCTCCGCGGTCTGCGGGCCTGCGGCATAACGCCCGGCGGGAAAGCGCTTGAGCCCGATGCCGGAGATCTGATTGATCGTCAGTATGCGGAACGACTCAGCCATGGCTGCGCTCGAACTCCCGCATGTACTCCACCAGCTTCTTCACGCCTTCGACAGGCATCGCGTTGTAGATGGACGCGCGCATCCCGCCGACGGAGCGGTGACCCTTGAGCTGCGTCAGCCCGTTGCGCTCGGCCTGTTTGAGGAACTCGCCGTCTAGCGTCGAACTGCGCAGCGTGAACGGTATGTTCATCAGCGAGCGGTCTTCTTTCGCGACCGGAGAGTGATAGAACTCGGTCTCATCGAGATAGTCGTAAACCAGCCGCGCCTTGGCGGCGTTGATCTCCGCCATCTTCTGCAGCCCGCCCAGCTTCTTCAGCCACTGGAACACCAGGCCGGCGATATAGATGGCGTAAGTCGCCGGCGTGTTGTGCATGCTGTCGGCGGCTGCCTGCGTCTTGTAGTCGAACACCGACGGCGTGGTCGGCAACGCCTGACCGGTCAGATCCTCGCGGACGATTACGATGGTGAGGCCGGCGGGGCCGATGTTTTTCTGCGCGCCCGCGTAGATCAATCCGTAACGGCTGACGTCCATCGGGCGAGAGAGGATGTGCGACGACATGTCCGACACCAGCGGCACATCTCCAGTGTCCGGTATCCAGTGGTACTCGACACCGCCTATCGTTTCGTTCGAAGTGATATGCACATAGGCCGCCTGCGGGTCGAGCTTCCATCGCGCCTGCTTCGGCACGTAGCTGAAGTTGCCATCCTCGCTGCACGCCGCGATGTTGACGCGGCAGTATTTCTTCGCCTCGCCGATCGCTTTTTTCGACCACTCGCCCGTGTAGACGTAGTCGGCCGCCTGTCTGCCGCGCAGCAGGTTCATCGGCACCAGCCCGAACTGCGCCGCGGCGCCGCCCTGCAGAAAGAGCACTCTGTAGTCGGCGGGAATGGCCATCAGCTCGCGCAGATCGGCCTCCGCGCGGGCGTGAATGGCGATGAACTCCTTGCCGCGATGGCTCATCTCCATCACCGACATGCCGCTGCCGTGCCAGTCGAGCATTTCGGCTGCAGCCTGTTGGAGGACGGGCCCGGGCAGCATGGCCGGCCCGGCGCTGAAATTGTAGACGCGCGTCATTTTCGGAAATTCCTTGCGCCTGCTTCAGTGGAGGGCCGGCTCCTCGTCGTCTTCATCCGGCTCGACGATCTTCTCCAGCCCCGCGAGCTTTTCACCGTCGTCGAGATTGATGAGCCGTACGCCCTGCGTCGAGCGGCCCTGCTCGCGCACTTCCGAAACCCGCGTGCGGATCAGCACGCCGCCGGTTGCGATCAGCATGATTTCGTCGTCCTTGCTGACCAGCCGCGCACCGACGAGCGGCCCGTTGCGCTCACTGCACTGGATGGCGATCATGCCCTGGGTGCCGCGACCGTGACGGGTGTATTCCGATACCGGGGTGCGCTTGCCGTAGCCGTTCTCGGTGGCGGTGAGCACCGACTGGCTCTCGTTTTCGGCGGTGAGCAGCGCGATCACGTGCCGGCCCTTCGCAAGTTTCATGCCGCGCACGCCGGCCGCGTTGCGGCCCATGGCCCGCACTTCGGACTCGGCAAAACGTACCGCCTTGCCGCCGTCGGAAAACAGCATGATGTCGCGCTTGCCATCGGTGATTGCCACGCCGATCAAGTAGTCGCCGTCGTCGAGGCTGACCGCGATGATGCCCTTCGACATCGGACGCGAAAACGCGGAGAGCGCCGTCTTCTTGACCGTCCCGTTCGCCGTGGCCATGAACACGAAATGGTCCTCGTCGAACTCCTTTACCGGAAGGATGGCGGTAATTTTTTCATGCTCCATGAGCGGCACGAGATTGACGATCGGCTTGCCCCGGGAGGCGCGGCTGCCCTGCGGCACCTCATACACCTTGATCCAGTAGACGCGCCCGCGATTGGAAAAGCACAGGATGAAATCGTGGGTGTTGGCAATGAACAGGTTGTCGACGAAATCGTCTTCCTTGGTGGTGGTCGCCTGCCTGCCGCGCCCGCCGCGCTTCTGCGCGCGGTAGTCGGCGACCGGCTGGGATTTCATGTAGCCGCCGTGGGAGAGCGTGACCACGACGTCTTCCGAGGCGATCAGGTCCTCCATCGCGAGATCCTGCGTGTCGGTCACGATCTCGCTGCAGCGTTCATCGCCGTACTGCTTCTTCACCTCGGCGAGTTCCTGCGAGATGATCTTCGTGACCCGAGCGGGCTTAGCGAGCACGTCGATGAGATCCGCGACCTTGTCCATCGTCTCGTGGTACTCCTGCACGATCTTGTCGCGCTCGAGGGCGGTGAGGCGCTGCAGCCGCAGCTCCAGGATCTGCTGCGCCTGCGCTTCGGACAGCCGGTAGCCTTTCTTCTGCAGCCCGAACTCCGCGGACAAGCCCTCCGGCCGTGAAGCGGTGCCTTCGCTGCGCGCGAGCAGCTCTTCCACCAGTTTCGAGCGCCAGAACCGGGCCATCAGCTCGGCCTTGGCATCGGCGGGCGTGGCCGCCGCCCGAATCAGGGCGATCACATCATCGACGTTCGACAGGGCCACCGCGAGGCCCTCGAGGATATGGCCGCGCTCGCGCGCCTTCCTCAGCTCGAATACCGTGCGCCGCGTGACGACTTCGCGGCGATGGCGCAGGAATGCGTCGAGACACTGCTTGAGGTTGAGCAGGCGCGGCTGGCCATCGACCAGCGCCACCATGTTCATCCCGAACGTCTCCTGCATCTGCGTTTCTTTCCACAGATTGTTGAGCACGATTTCGGGAACTTCGCCGCGCTTGAGCTCGATCACCGCGCGCATGCCGCTTTTGTCCGATTCATCGCGGATGTCGGCAATGCCTTCGATCTTCTTGTTGCGCACCAGCTCGCCGATTTTCATCAGCAGGTTCGCCTTGTTGACCTGGTACGGCAGCTCGTCGATGATGATAGACACCCGTCCGCCCTTGTCCGCCTCCTCGAAATGGGTGCGGGCCCGCATCACGACCCTGCCGCGGCCGGTGCGGTAGCCTTCCTTGACGCCGGCGGTGCCGTAGATGATGCCGCGGGTCGGGAAGTCGGGCGCCGGGACGATCTCGATGAGGTCGTCCAAGGAAATCGCCGGATCCTTGAGCAGTGCCTCGCACGCCGCAACGACTTCCGACAGGTTGTGCGGCGGGATGTTGGTCGCCATCCCGACCGCGATGCCGGACGATCCGTTCACGAGCAGATTCGGTACCCGGGTGGGCAGCGTGAGCGGTTCCTGCTCCTTGCCGTCGTAGTTCGGCACGAAATCGACGGTTTCCATCTCGATGTCGGCGAGCATCTCCGACGTGATCTTCTCGAGACGGCATTCGGTGTAGCGGTAGGCTGCCGCAGAGTCGCCATCGACCGAGCCGAAATTGCCCTGGCCATCGATCAGCGTGTAGCGCATGGAGAAGCGCTGCGCCATCCGGACCAGCGCCTCGTAGGTCGCGGCGTCGCCGTGGGGATGGTATTTCCCGAGCACGTCACCGACCACGCGGGCACACTTCACATAAGGCCGATTCCAGACATTGTTGGCTTCGTGCATCGCGAAAAGGATGCGGCGATGCACCGGTTTGAGCCCGTCGCGCACATCCGGGAGCGCCCGTCCCACGATTACGCTCATCGCGTAGTCGAGGTAGGAACGGCGCATTTCCTCTTCGAGACTTACGAGCAGGGTTTCTTTGGCGAATTGATCCATGAAGCGGCGGGGCCCTCAGGCGGCACGCAAGTGGTTATTTTTGCGCACGCATAAAACGGTCAATTTTAGCATGCGGGATGTTCTCAGCGGGGCTCGATCAGCACGCGTTGATCGCTTTCCCGGCACGGCAGGCGCCACGCCAGAACAATCAGTTAGGACACGCGGAAAGCAGTACAGAAACGCCGCGCAGGCGCTTCTCGACAGCGGCGGAGGCCGCTTGAATGCTTGCCGTTTGAACACCAGTTGGACTTCGAACCGAAGGCAGGAATGACACCGAAAGACACTGACCTTCTGATGAAGGAATTTGAGCCCCATAACGCCCGGCCCCGGGATGGGCTCCAGACCTCAAAAGTGTTTCATTTTGGCAACAACTTGATTCGCCTTTCCTAGAAAGTCTGTTATGATTCGGGCATAGTTTGCTTTGATATCCCCGTTTATGATATTAAGCAAATACAGGGAGAGATTCACTTTTTTACGGTTCACCGGCATTCCAGCGGGCCCAACTTCAGCGAAAACAGGAGGATCAAAAACCATGAGTTCAGCATTGCGGAATACCTTGGCTGGTGTCGTCATCGCGGGGGCGATGTTTCCTGCGGTCGCATCAGCGCAGGACGCCAAAAACCAAGGCTACCTGTTAGATTCCCAGGGAAACATCGTTAGGGCCGTTGGAGCGGGAGTGTGCGTGCGTACCAGCGACTGGACGCCGGCGCGTGCTGTTGCGCAGTGCGATCCCGATCTCGTGAAGAAACCCGCGCCGCCCGTCAAGAAAGTCGCGCCGCCTCCGGCGAAGAAGGTCGAGAAGAAAGAGCCGCCGAAGAAGAAGAAGCCGCAGATGCTCAACATCACGGAGAAAATCGAACTGCAGGGCATGCCGTTCGACAAGGCCGAGATGACCCCGGACAACGTCAAAGAGCTCGAGAAGTTCATCGCCGGCCTGCGTAAAGCCACCAAGGCACGGGCGCCTGTCCAGTTCGGCGCAGTCGTGGTCACCGGTCATACGGACCGTCTGGGCAGCCTGAAGTACAACATGAGACTGTCCGAGCGCCGTGCGGTCGTGGTCAAGGACTACCTGGTCAAGAACCAGGACGTCGATCAGAAACTGATCTTCTGGGAAGGCAAAGGCCCGAAAGAGCCGATCCCGGTCACCAAGTTCTGCGACAACAAGATGAAGCGCAAGCAGCTCATCGAGTGCCTGGCGCCGAACCGCCGCGTGACCGTCGAAGCCGTCGGCCGTGCGCAATCTCTGGCCAAGCCGAAGCCCGCCGCCAAGCCGGCTGCCAAGAAGCCTGCCGCCAAGCGGTAATTCACCAGGCTACGGGTGTTGAATAGCCCTGCTTCGGCAGGGCTTTTTTTTGCCCGTAAACCATGCAGGACCAACCTCGCCAGATCGATTCCCTGATCGAGGCACGCTGGG
>JBQTHU010000070.1:0-8304 GCA_052389535.1 Betaproteobacteria bacterium
CCGCGCTTGCGGATGCCGCGGCGCATCAGCTCCACATCGATCACCTGGTGGTCGTCGATGTCGAGATTGACGTGATTTCCGAGCGTGCCGAGATACCAGGTCTGGCTGGCGCCGTCCTTCGCCTGGAAGATGAAATCGCCGGCGTCGAAGCGCGCCACCAGGTTGAGGATGAGGTCGCCCTTGAATTCCGCAACGCCTTCGCTGATGCCTTCTCCCTGCACCAGCACCTTCCACGCGCCCGCTTTCTTATACGCCTCGACCTGCGCGACGATGTAGCTCTGGCTCGCGGTCCAGTCCTCATGGCCCTTCTGCCCGGCCTCGGCGATCACCCTGAGCCCCGCGTCCTGCGCCATCCGGATGAGATTGCACTTGTCGCGCAGCGACATCGCGACCTGCGCGCTCGATACCTCCACCGCCTCCGCGCCGAAAGCCTTCACCGTGGCGTAGAACTGCGCCGAGACGCCCTGCATGAAGGCAGCCTCGGACACGTCGCCCGCGAAAAACACGCCGATCTGCGCGCGATGCAGCGTTTCGATCTTGCGTCTCAGGAAATCCTCCTTCTGCAGGCGGAACGCGCCGATCGCAATCTTCACGAGATCGATGTATTCGCCGCCGGCTTCGATGAGATCGGCCACGCGGTTCATCCCCATCCCGCGGTCGGCGACGATGGTGAGTCCCGTCTCGCGCGGCTTGCGCGGCCGCGGGGCGACGCGAATGAAGGAAAACGCCATGTCGTTCAAGCCCTGATCGTGATCCATCGTCGCTCTCCCAGTCACGTTCATCCCGTCGCCTGCCCGACCATAGCGCGGTAAACGTAGGGCAACAGCCCGCCGTGCCGGTAATAGTCCAGTTCCTCGCCGGTGTCGATGCGGGCGAGTACGGGCACCTCTTCCATCGTTCCGTCGCCGCGGCGTATCCGCACTTTGAGTTCGGTGCGCGTCTGCAGGCGCTCGCCGGCGCCCACTACATCGAAGATCTCGCTGCCGTCGAGGCGAAGCTGCGCCCGCCGAACGCCCTTCAGCTCGAGCGGCAGCACCCCCATGCCGACGAGGTTGGAACGGTGGATGCGCTCGAAGCTTTCCGCGACGACCGCCCGGACGCCGAGCAACGCCGGGCCCTTGGCCGCCCAGTCGCGCGAGGAACCCGCCCCGTAGTCGCGTCCGGCGAAAACGATCAGCGCAACGCCGCGTGCGCGATACGCCTGCGCGGCATCGAAAATGGGCAGCACGGTGCCGTCCGGCTGCAGCCGGGTGTAGGGGCCTTCCACGCCCGGCACGATGTCGTTCTTGAGCCGCCCGGATGCGAACGTGCCGCGCAAGGCCATCTCGTGATTGCCGCGGCGAAACCCGTAAGTCTGGAAATCGGCCGGCTTCACGCCGTGAGCCGCGAGATACTGCGCCGCCGGACTGTTCGCGGCGATCACGTTGTTCGGCGACAAGTGATCCGTCGTCACCATGTCGCCGAGAATCGCGAGCGCGCGCATGCCGCGCAGTTCGGCAAGCGGCGGCGGCGTTTCGGGCACGTCGTCGAAAAACGGCGGCCGGCGCAGAAACGTGCTGTCAGCCGACCAGGGAAACAGCGGCGATGCGTCTACTTTCATCTCCCGCCATTCGGACGCGCCTTCGAAGATTCCGGCGTAACTCGCGGCATAGACTTCCGGCGTCAGGCTCGATGCGAGGGTGCGCGCAATGTCATCGGCGGAAGGCCAGATCTCGCGAAGGAATACCGCGTTGCCGTTCCGATCGTGTCCGAGCGGCTCGGTCTCGAGGTCGCGCAGGATGGTGCCGGCAATGGCGTAGGCCACCACGAGAGGCGGGGATGCGAGATAAGCCGCGCGGGCGTGCGGGTGCACCCGGCCTTCGAAGTTGCGATTACCGGACAGGACGGCGACGGACACCACGCCGTGCTCCCGAATCGCCGCTTCGATCTCGGGCGCGAGCGGCCCCGAATTGCCATTGCACGTGGTGCAGCCGTAGCCGACGAGCTGAAAGCCGAGCGCCGCGAGCGGCGCGTGGAGACCGGCACGCTCGAGATACGCCATCACCGCTTTGGATCCGGGCGCCAGCGACGTCTTGACCCACGGCCGGGATGTCAGCCCCCGCGCCACCGCGTTACGCGCGAGCAGCCCGGCGGCAACCATGTTCGCGGGATTGGAGGTGTTGGTGCAGCTGGTGATCGCCGCGATCACGACATCGCCGTCGCCCAGGGTGAATTCGCGACCCGCAACCGGAACCCTGATGCTGTCCGGGGTTCGCTCCTGGCGCAGGAGCGAGGGCACTTCACCGGCGAACCGGCGCGCCACTTCCCCGAGCGGCACGCGCTCTTGCGGCCGCCGCGGTCCGGCGAGGCAGCGCTCCACACGCGAGAGGTCGAGCGCGATTTCCGCTTCAAAGCGCGGCGCCGGTGTCGTCGCATCACGCCACAGGCCCTGCGCCTGCATGTAAGTGTGCGCCAGCGCAACTTCATCAGGGCTCCGCCCCGTGAAAGCGAGGTAGTCGATGCACTTGGCGTCCACCGGGAAGTAGACGCAGGTTGCGCCGAATTCGGGCGCCATGTTGGCGATGGTCGCGCGGTCCGGCACGGGCAGCGCGTCCAGCCCGGCGCCGTAGAACTCGACGAACTTTCCCACGACCCCGATCCGGCGCAGCTTCTCGGTGATCGTCAGCACGAGATCGGTTGCGGTCGCGCCCGCCGGCATTTCGCCGGTCACGCGCACACCGATCACCTCGGGGACGCGCAGCATCAGCGCTCTGCCGAGCATGGCGGCTTCCGCCTCGATGCCGCCGACGCCCCAGCCCAGCACGCCGATGCCGTTCACCATGGTGCTGTGGCTGTCGTTGCAGACCATGGTGTCGGGATAGGCGGTCATCACGCCGTCGGTCCGGTCGCGCCACACGACGCGCGCGAGACGCTCGACGTTGATCTGATGCACGATGCCGCTGTCGGGCGGCACCACCCGGAAGTTGCGAAACGCGCGCTGACACCACGCGAGGAACCCGAAGCGCTCGCGATTGCGCGCGTACTCGAGCGCGACGTTCCGCGCCTGCGCCTCTGCAGTCCCCGCGACGTCCGCGATGATCGAGTGGTCGATGACGAAATCGACCGGGATGCGCGGATTCACCGCCATCGGGTCGCCGCCCGCCCTCGCGATCGCCTCGCGCAGCGCCGCAAAATCCACCATCACCGGCACGCCGAGCAGATCCTGCAGCAGCACCCGCGCCGGACGAAACGGTATCTCGAATCCACGCTCACCCGTTGCGAGCGCCTTCAGCATGTCGAGGTCGACAGCGCGAGCCGCATGATGGCGCAGCAGGTTCTCCGCGAGGATGCGCAGCGAAAAAGGCAAGTGGGTGAGACCCGCGAGCGCGGATTCCTGTCCAGCGAGCGCAGTCAGGCTCCAGTAACGGTAAGAAACACCTGCCGCCGTCAGTTCGCGCACGGCGTCGCGCTTTGCAGGCGCCGTCATGCTGCTGAAGGATAGACCGATGTGGGCATTCAGTCGCCTTCCCTCGCGGCGCCGCCGCCAAGCCGGCTCTCCTTGCCGGTCAGCAGGTTGCGGATGTTCGACTCGTGACGCCAGATGAGAAGCACCGCAATCAAGACGACGCTCCAGAAATAGGAATGGTGGGCGTTATAGAGGATCAGCGCAAAAAACGGTGCAAACACCGCCGACACCAGCGCGGCCAGCGACGAGATTCGGAAGAATGCCGCCATCACGATCCACGTCGCCGCGGTGCCGGCCGCGAGGTAGACGTTGAGGCCGATCAGCACGCCGAGTGCGGTGGCGACGCCCTTTCCGCCCTGGAAGCGGTGAAACAGCGGGTACATGTGCCCGATCACGGCAGCCGCGGCCGCAGCGGCCATTGTCACTACGACGGTGTCAGGCTCCGCGAAGCGCTGCGCGAGGAACACCGCAAGCCAGCCCTTGGCGCCGTCGCCGATCAGCGTCAGCGCAGCGGCGAGCTTACGCCCGGTGCGCAGCAGGTTGGTCGCGCCGGGATTGCCCGATCCGTAGGTACGCGGATCGGGCAGCGCAAAGGCGCGGCTCATCAGCACCGCAAACGAGATGGAGCCGAGCAGATAGCCCAGCGCGGCAAAAACTGTGATGCCCATGGGATTTCACATAGAATGTGTCGCAATTCTATCTGAAACGCATCAGCCGCCGCCGTTTCGCATCCCGATTCTTCATCGCCCGAATTTTCTCCCGAATCTCGCGCGCCATACCATGGACACCATCTTCATCCGGGACTACAGGCTCGACATCCTGATCGGCATCCACGAATGGGAAAAGCGCGTTCCCCAGACGATTCAGTTCAACATCGACATCGCGATTCCGGCCAAGGACGGGCCGCGCACCGACCGCATCGGCGAGACCATAGACTACTCGAAAGTGATCGCGCGCATCGAGGAGTCGCTGCGCGCCGAGCGATTCCTGCTCCTCGAACGGCTGTCCGAGCACGTGGCGCAGTTGATCCTCGGCGAATTCGGCGCGCCGTGGGTGCGGGTGAGCGTGAACAAGATCGCCGCGCTGCGCAACGTGAAGCAGCTCGGCGTCACCATCGAGCGCGGGGCCAAAGCGTAACTGGGTTCAGCCGCGCGGATGGTGCCGCGCGTGCAACTGTTTCAGGCGCTCGCGCGCGACATGCGTGTAGATTTGCGTGGTCGAAATGTCCGCGTGGCCCAGCAGGAGCTGCACCACTCTGAGGTCCGCGCCGTGGTTCAACAGGTGCGTCGCGAAGGCGTGGCGCAGCGTGTGCGGCGAGAGCGGCTTTGTGACACCGCCCTGCGCCGCATAGCGCTTGATGAGATACCAGAATGCCTGGCGCGTCATGGCGTCGCCGCGCGCGGTGACGAACAGCGCCTCGCTGGCGCGCCCGGAAAGCAGGGCGGGTCGCGCCTCCTTCACGTAGCGCCGGATCCAGGCGAGCGCCTCCTCCCCGAGCGGCACCAGACGCTCCTTGGAGCCTTTGCCGATGACGCGCACGACGCCCATGTCCTGGCTCACCTGCGTCACCTTGAGCCCGACCAGCTCGGAGACGCGCAGCCCGCTCGCGTAGAGCGTCTCGAGCATCGCGCGGTCACGCAGCCCCAGCGGTGCTTCGACGCGAGGTGCGCCGAGCAGCGCTTCGACGTCCTGCTCGGTCAGGCTCTTCGGCAACGGGCGCGGCAGCTTCGGCGCGTCGATGTTGAGCGTCGGATCGGCATTGATCTTGCCCTGCCGCACCTGATAGCGATAGAACCGCTTGAGGCTGGAAAGTCCGCGGCTCGCGGTGGTCGCCTTCGCCCGGCGCTGCACCTGGTGCGCGAGAAAGCCGAGCAGATCGGCGCGGCTCGCCGCGAGCAGCGTAGCCTTCCGCTGCGCGCGCAGCCAGTCTCCGAACTTCACGAGATCGCGGCGGTAGCTCTCGAGCGTGTTGCGCGCAAGGCCGTCCTCGAGCCACAGCGCGTCGCAGAATTCGTCAATCAGGCGCGAATCCGGCGCGCTCATGCGCGAGCAACCATTTCTTGATGGCGATGGGCGACCCGCTTTTCGCGTTCATGAATCCGCCCACCCCCGTGCTGGCCACCACACGATGGCAGGGGATCACCAGAGGAATGCGGTTCGCCCCGCACGCGCCGCCGATGGGACGGGGCGCGGTCTCGAGCGTGCGCGCCAGTCCCAGATACGAGACCGTCTTTCCGCTCGGAATGCGACAGATTTCGCGCCAGACCTGGCACTGGAACGGGGTGCCCTGAAAGGAGAACGGCACGCTGAAGCGATACTCCGGATCGTCGAGATAGCGTTCGATCTGGCGACACACCTTCTCTGCCGTGACGTTGAGCGGGGAAAGCGTCGCGGCGCCGCGCGGCAGATAGTCGATGCCCTGCAAAGTGCCATTCGCGGCGCGGACACCGAGGACAGCAAACGGTGCTGCATAGCGCGCCTGATACGGTTCGAGCATGGATTCTCGTGCGCCTCAGCCCGGTGCCGCGCGCAGTGCGGCGTGACGCGCCTTCTGCAAGAGGATCACCCCGATCACCAGGCCGATGCCGATGTAGTCGAACATCGCCCGCGGATAGACCAGCATCAGCCCGGCGATGATCAGCATCCACCGTTCGAGCATGCTGCACCTGCGCAAGAGCCACCCCTGCAGCCCGCCCGCAAGCGCCGCGATGCCGACCGCCGCCGTGCCCGTGACGAGCGCGATCGACTGCCAATCCGCGTTGGCAAGCGTCTTGAAGGAACCCGTCAGGAGCAGCCCGGTGCCGGCGGGATCGAGCACGAACATGAAGGGCACCAGGAAGGCCGGCGCGGTGTACTTCCAGCACTGCAGCGTGGTGCGATAGGGTCCCCCACCGGTAATGGCCGCTGCGGCGAAAGGTGAAAGTGCGGTCGGCGGCGACACTTCCGACAAGACGGCATAGTAGAAGATGAACATATGGGCCGCGAAGTCCGGCACTTTGAGCGTGATGAGCGCGGGTGCGGCGATCACCGCGCAGATGATGTACGAGGCGGTGACGGGCACGGCGAGCCCGACGATCCACACGATCAACGCGGTGTAGAACGCGGTCAGCAGCAGCTTCATGTCGTGCAGCAGCTCGGGCGTCCTTTCCGCGCCGAGGAACACCCACAAGTTCACCAGCGTCTGTGCGCCGGAATCGGCGTACGCAAGCACGATCGAGCTGAACTTGAGTCCCAATCCGGTCAGCGTCACGACGCCCACGATGATGCCCGCCGCCGCGCAGGTCATCGCGACGCCGAGCACGCTCACCGATCCGCCTTCGAGCGCCTTCACGAGACCGGAATTCCACAGGCCTCTTAACCAGGGAAGCCGCCCGCTAAACCATTCATAGGGAATGATCGCGCTGTCGCGCTGGAAGAACGACAGCACGGCAGTCGTGACCGTGGCCCAGAACACCGAAAACACGGGCGAAAACCCGAGCAGCATGAACACGACGATCGCCACCAGGGAGACGAAGTGGAACCAGTAGCGGCGCGCGAGTTCGATGGCGCGGTGCTGTCGTTCCATCACCACGTGCATTCCGAACTTGCGCGCGTCGATCTCGACCATGATGAAGATGGCGAGATAGAAGAGCACGGTCGGAATGGTCGCCATCAGGATCACGTCGAGATAAGAGATCTTGAGGAACTCGGCGATGAGAAACGCCGCCGCGCCGAGCACCGGCGGCGAAATGATGGCGCCAAGTCCGCCGGCTGCAAACAAGCCGCCCGCCGCTTCCTTGCTGTAGCCGGACTTCGCGAGGAGCGGATAGGCGACCGAGCCGATCGTCACGGTCGTCGCCACGCCAGAGCCGGAGGGACCGCCCAGCAGGAACGATCCCAGCACCACCGCGCGACCCGCACTGGAGGGCTTGCCCCCCAAGGCGGAGAACGAGAAGTCGATGAAAAATTTTCCCGCGCCTGAATACTGCAGGAAGGCGCCGAAAATGGTGAAGAGGATGATGAGCGTGGAGGACACATCGATCGCGACGCCAAAGATTCCCTCGAGCGTCATGTACAGCGAGCCGGTGAGCCGGGCGATGTCATAGCCCTTGTGGGTCCACGGCGCCGGCAGATGCGGGCCGAACATGGCATAGGCGATGAAGAGCACTACGATGAAGGGCAGGATCCATGTCGAACTGCGACGGTTGCCTTCGAGGATCAGCGCGATCAGCGCGACACCGACCACCTGGTCGAGCGTAGTGGGGATGGTGGCACGGTCGCCGAGCAGGTCGCCCCAGTACAGGATGTAGGCGACGATCGCCACAGCGATCAGCGCGCACACGACGTCCCACCACATGAGGCGATGGCGAAACCGCCTCGCCATCGGGAAAAGCAGAAACACCAGCGCCAGCGCGAATGCCACGTGCACCGGCCGCAGGATGTACGCGGGAACGATTTCAACCGCCGCGTAGAGGTGGAACAGCGACATCACCACCGCCAGCGCCGTCAGCATCACGCCAAGCGCGCCGACGTAACGATTGTGTACGCCCTCTTCCTCCTCGATCAGCTCTTCGACGCGCTGTCGGGCCTCAGCGCTGAGCGCTTCTTCCTGCAGCGGTTGGGCTTGCTCGTCTGCCACGAACTCCCCTTTATGCCGTGCGGCGGCGCCATCTTAGCACGCGGTCCGACACCGCCGCGGCGGGCATTGCAGGAAAAACCCCGCCAGTGCGACGGGGTTCTATTGGCGTATCGTCATTCCGGAGGGCGGTCCGGAAATTCAGGCGCTTTTTTCTGGATCCCAGCCTGGCGCTGGGATGACGAGCCGACTTCGTCCCCGATGGATCCCAGCCTGGCGCTGGGATGACGAGCCGACTTCGTCC
>JBQTHU010000071.1:0-20160 GCA_052389535.1 Betaproteobacteria bacterium
CTCTGGCTCGAAAGACACGATATCGGTTCGCGCCTGGTGCCATCCGTTGACGAGTGCAAACGGGTAGGTCTTCGGACCTAACAGAGTGGCGTGCTCCCGCGTGTTGATTTCGATCTTCAGGTTTAGAGACGTGTCTAGCGCCGTTTCCGGAGCGAAGCGAAACACGAGATGCGTCGAACGGCCAGCGCGATCCCGGGCGCAGTTTCCAAGTCATGACAATGCCTCACGGACCGCGTCGATCGTCGGGCCGATTCGCTCTGAGCGGAGCTGTACCAGGTCGATATCTTCGGAATACCGCAATGGCCGCCGGAATAGCAGCTTGTTGATTGCCGTGCCGCCGCGAAAAGCAATCCTGTCTTTCAGCGTTGCCGCGTTGAATAGATCGCAGAGCGCACGGCAGATGATGAGGTCCTGTTCGACCTGCCGCAGGTCCGGCCACGGCGCGCTGGCGCTCCATTCCTGAAGGTAGGCGAGCGGAATCAATCTTCGACCTCGACCCGCTGATTGATCAACAACATCCACTTGGGATTCTTCTCTTGCGAAGAAGGAAGTGAGGCAACCAGCGGCCTGGCGGCGGGATCGAGCGGCTTCAGGGATTTAGCTTGGCGTGCGAACCGCTCCAGCGCCTTTGCCTGCCGCCCGTGTCGGGCGAGCTCAAGCAGATAGCCGAGTCTTCTGACGGAGGAGTTCTCGTATATCTGTGCGAGCTTGGCCAGCTTGCGTGGGTCCGCTTTGCCGCCCAAGTCCTTCGCAATCTTCGCCACGCCGTTGATGCCTGCCGCACGATGGAAGTTGCGGGCACAGTCGAGAAGGGTCAGTTCGATGCCGGCCACCTTTGCGCAGCCCGCCTCGCTTTTGATCTGCGTGAGCCATTCAGGCCGATTGGCATTGGCGAAAGCATGCGGTGTCTGGTATATGAACTGCAAGCGATGACGTCCGATTTCGAAGCCGCGTAACTGTTTCGGCACGACCACTTGGAACACCATCACGGCTTGGTGCGACGAGCCGTGGAAGGCAGCGGCGCGAAGCAACGAGATTCGATAGTCGATCCCCTGGTGTTTCATCAGCGGATCGATCCAGCGAACCGGGTCAGGCGCTCCAAGCGCCCGGTCCTCCGGGCGAAGGATCAGGTAGAAGCCGTGCCGCGGGTTCGCCAAGCGCCGCTTTCTGATGAGCCGGCTGATGGCGGCCGTCAAGTTCTGTGGGGACGGATCGAGCGCAGCCAGCGCCTCCTCGCGAGTAAAGTGGGCGCGGCCCCGTTCAAGCTGCTGGTCCAGATAGCCATCGAGAGAAGCCATGCCCCAATCGTATGCAAAAAAAAGGACTATCTCGCAATAGTCTCGCGTACGATTGGGGCAAGAAATGCTGAGAGGGCGAACGCACTCCGATCACGATGGGCATGATCTCCCCGGGCTGAATAAGGAAGAACTGGCGCGTTACGACGATCTTCGCAGCGACCGACTCCGCGAGCATGTACGGTCGGAGCAAGATCGGGTGGGATACTCGCGGGTGCAGAACGTCATAGATAGCATCCTCCATCGAGAGCCCGAGCGGTGTCGTTAATCAGCGCTATCGGCTGTATCAGTTTTTGTGCCTGGCCGTTATGCGTTGTCAGGTTGAGAAAATTTGCTGCGAACGCGTGGACGTAACGTGTTGATTGCTAAATTCCGCCCCGACCGGGATCCTCACTTTCGTGTTCTGCCCGCCGGATAGCCATGCGGCCCTTGCGTTCGTTCACGCTACCGGACATGCGTACTTTCACGCGGGCTGAGATCATGCCCGGTGAAGACTGCGGTCTGCGTAAATCCATCGCGGCATTCGACAGTTCCACGGCGCAAAGCCGGATGCGCCGTTCGGCGGATGGCTGAACAAGATACTGCACTAGTGCCTCTTGTATTGCTCGTGCTTCAATAGCGGCGAAGGCAGGCGCGAGTCTGATTCGAAACGTTCTTGCGGTGCGGAAGGCAGTGTCAGCGGTGCGATTGCTCCCGCATCGCAGGGATCAGTATGGAAGACGCTATGCCAAATCAGGTGGGCCGGATTTCCCCCGAAAGGATTGACGGGGGGGCACCAGAGCGCCCGGTCAACGACTCGGTGAGGTCGCGGGCGAAGTCCGGGGAGGCAGCCATCCGGGAGTGCGAACCGGATGACCTGCCGCTCGTCGCGAGCCTGTTTCAGCGCATCCTGCGCCACGGCGAGAAGTGCAATGTGCCCGAGCTTGCGTCATATTTGAAGGAGCTTTTTTTCGAGCATCCCTGGAGGGATCCGGATCTTGCCTCCCTCGTGAGCACGGGTTCGGATGGAACCGTTAACGGTTTCATCGGCGTCCTGGCCGTGCGCATGGACTATCGCGGCATGCCGGTTCGTGCCGCTCTGTCGAGCAGCCTGATGGTCGACAAATCCGACAGTGACGGCCTCATCGGAGTGCGGCTCCTGCGTCGATTCCTCCGTGGTCCGCAGGATCTATCGGTCACCGATACTGCGAATCAGCTGTCGCGGCGCTTGTGGGAGTGTCTCGGGGGAAGCCTTTCCACCCAGTACAGCATGGAGTGGTTCCGTATTCTGCGTCCCGCCGAGGGCGCCATCACCTTGGCTCTGGAGCATTGGCCGACGGCAGCCCCCCTGCGTGCCCTCACCCGGATAATCGATTCGCTGTGGACTATTCCAAAACGGCGCCCGTTCAGTATCGCGGCCAATGATCCATCCATCCGGCATGCGAGTCTCGATATCGACGAGGCCATCGAACTCATTCCGTCATTTTCAGCAAACTATGAGCTGAGGCCGTCCTGGAGCAGAGACGAGCTTCGCTGGTTTCTGCGGCACGCGGCGTTTAAGGAACGGCACGGTCCGCTCACTGCACGACGTGTCGTCGCTGCGAACGGGACGACTCTGGGCTGTTACCTCTACTATGGTCGCCCAGGCCAGGTAGCGGTCGTTCTCCAGATTTTATGCAGACGTCAACATGCCGATATGGTCTGCAAAGCTTTGCTTTCCGACGTGTACGACCTTGGATGCACGATCGTGAGAGGCCAAAGCCAGCCGGAAATGGTGGATGCCCTGTTGCAGAACCGATGCATCTTCAAGCGTGGACCGGCCGTGATGGCGCACTCGCGCAATCCCGAACTGTCATCGTCGATCCGAGCTGGCAGTGCGTGGATAACCGGCTTGGCTGGCGAATCCTGGTCACGGCTTATCGGTGGACAGTTCGCGTAATGCCCGATATGCGCGCGATTGCAAGAGCTACCGTTTTCGATAAGGAAGCCAGTCCCGATCCGGCGTGACTTCTTCGAACTGATCAAGCTGCGCATTCGGGTCGTCAAGCGTATGCTGGATGCAGCCTCGACAAGAATGACGCCTTTATCACCCCTGTAAACCATCGCTTCGCTGGACGCTTGCTATCGCGAGTTCCCGTCCAGCGCGGCGCTGGCGGTGGCGCGATGCTGTTGCCACGCTGCAACTGCGCGACTGAGCACGTTGCCGCCGATGTGATCGTAGCCCCGGCAGTGCAGACGTTCGTGCTCGATCACTCCAGGTCCCGGTGGAAAATCCGCGCTGTACCAGATATCGCATGTGCCGGAGTACAGATTGAACTCCATGCATGCGTCGGGGGACATGCCGACAGGAACGTACTTGGCGCACTTGTCCCGCATTACATGGTGTGGCACGTAATGCTCGCGCACCGTGAGTTCCGGCCAGCCGGGCACTTTCTGATGGCCCACTATGGTGCAGCCTGGCAGGTGCATCGAGGCGAGAAGCAGCGCGAGAACCGATGATTTGAGGTGCGGCTGATGCATGGCGCGCGTGGGAGTGCAGATGATGCCGTGAGGTTAGCCGCGTGCCATTGTCACCATGAACTCCGCGCGCCCGTGCAGCGTAGTCCGTATGGCAACAAAATGAATCGAAGTGAAGACGGGTCGAGCGCGCTACGATGCGCGCGTGGTGCGCACGGCAGAAAAAAACTAGAGCCCGTTGCTGCGAAAACGTATCGGCACCCGTCTCAATGCGACGACAAGCAATCCGATGACCAGCGCCCAGCCGGCGTGTCCTTCCGGAAGGAATTCCAGCCATGCCGCGGAATGACGCTTGGCCTCAACGCCTGGCTGCGGGTCTTTGATGGGTCGGCTTTGGAGACCGGCGCTTGAATGCCGGTCGGTGGTGAAGCGCGCTGGCACGGTAGCCTGAGCGCCACCTGGAGCAGCGCGGAAGTCGCTCCGCCAGCCAGGGTTCAGAGCGGGGACCGGCTCCGCTTTCTGTGGCGTGGTGCTCGCATTGTCGTTGTCGAGGCGCTTTCCATCGGCCGCGTCCGCGCGCAAGCTTCTGCGGTCTATTGCGACGAGATAGCCGGGATTCTCGACGGTTTTGGGCGGGGGCTGCAGGTTGACGGGCGACTCGCCGGACGCGCAGATCCCTCCGGAAGCTGACGGGCATGGCCCTGCGGCTGGCTGGGCGGGAACCGGAGTGCTGACCGCGAATGTCGCGAGCAGGCAGGCTATGGACCTTATCATGTAAATCAGGTTACTTCGCCGCCATCGCATGCGCTGGTGTGCAAAGGTGGTGGCGCGTAGTCCGGGTGAAGCATGACAGCCCCACACGCCAGGCTATATCGCGGGTGTCGGAGAAATCCGACATGGAAACGCGGGAAATCGCTACAGCAAAATCGAACTTCGGCGATAGGTCCGGGAACCGACGGTGCCGTATATTGGCAGCGCCATGCGAAACGAGATGGGGCTCTCGATGAAGTCCATACTTGACCGCTCATTCCGATATACCTCCAGCGCCCAGACCGACGTGCGCAAAACGTTCGCCCGCGTGCGCCGGGAGCAGCAGCTCGAGCAGCTCGCTCGTGCGCGCGCCGAAGCGGACGCGACATCCAACGTTTCCCCGCTACGGATTGCCCGGGCCACCGCGGAAAGCCGGGCGATGCCGGCCGCCAAGACGTAAGTCCCGCAGTGTCCACCGTGCGTTTTCCTCCGGTGCAGGTGCGCCGGACTGCACCGCGTGCTGCCGCGCAGCGCGCGGGGCGTGACTGTCTCCGGCGCGACGACGCGACATGTGGCGTGCCTGCGACATCGTTTCGGCGAACTGCTACCGAAAAATCGACTTTCCCTGATAGTGCGGGCCCATGTGCCGCCCTATGATCTTGGCGTGACGGCGTGGTTTGCCGTACCGCTTGCTCCACAACCCGACGAGGATCCCAACCATGAACGCAACAATACTGATCGTCGAAGATGACACCGAAGTTCAGGAGCTCATAGCCATCAACCTGGAACGCGCGGGCTACGCCGCGCTCCGCGCATCAAGCATCGCGAAGGCAGACGCGCTGCTGCGCGAAACGCTGCCCGACCTGGTACTGCTCGACTGGATGCTGCCCGATACGCCAGGCATGACCTTTGCCCGGCGGTTGCGCGGGGACCAGCGCACCAAGGACATCCCGATCATCATGCTGACGGCCCGGACTGGCGAATCGGACCGCGTGGCGGGCCTCGAAGCGGGAGTGGACGATTACATCACCAAGCCTTTTTTTCCTCGGGAATTGCTCGCGCGCATACGCGCGGTGATGCGACGCTGCCTGCCGCAGCTTACCGGGGATGTGGTCGAAATTGCGGGCGTGCGCATCGATCCTGCGGCGCGGCGCATCACCTGCGCCGGACGCGACATCGAGCTCGGCGACATCGAGTTTCGCATGCTGCATTTCTTCATGACCCACCCCGAACGTGTGTACAGCCGCGCGCAGCTGCTCGACGAAGTGTGGGGCGACCGCGTCTTCGTGGAGGAGCGCACGGTGGACGTGCACATCCGCAGGCTGCGGCAGACCTTCAAGCCCACCGGCCACGAGGAGCTGCTGGAAACGGTGCGCGGGGTCGGCTACCGCTTCCGCCGCAGCCTGCCCGAAGCGCCCGGGTGGCCGCGCCAGGCGCCGGCGGATCAGGTCATGGGTATCGGCTAGCCGCATAGCGGCCACGCCTTCCCGGGCGGGGCGGCATGAGCCATCCGGCGTATTGCGCCTCCCGCTCAGCATTCATACACCCGTGCGACGTTAGCGCGACTTGTCTTTCCAGAGGTGCCGTGCCCATGCGAGCAGACGAGCGATTGACCGTACAACACGAACCCGCATTGCAGTTGCTGCCTGATACGGTGATGCCACAGGGCGTCGCCCTGCGCGGCGAGGACCTGCAGGCGGAGTCCCTGATGCTCAACCTGGATGCGTCGCTCAGGGTCTACGCGCGCCACGAACTTTTCACCTGGACGCAGGGCGCGCTGCAGAGCTTGATCGAGCACGAGTTGCTCATCTGCGCGATGCCCAACGGCGAGCACGGCTCCTTCTACGTGGACAGCTTCTCCACCACGACACTGGAGCCTGCGCGGGTGAGCGAGCTGTTCCGGCAGGACGTGACCCTGGTGCCGCAGCTCATCAAGGCTTGGGAAGAGAACCACTGCGAGCCGGTAGCGTTCGACGCGGCCGCGCTGGCTGCACTGGCCGGCAGCGCGCTGGGGCGGGAGCTCGCGCGCATCGGCGCGCACAGTGTCGTCGCACACGGGACGTACGACGGCGGTGGCGAGCTCGCCAGCTTTTTCGCGTTCGGGTGCGCACCGGTGGCGGCGGGAGCGCACGAGCGACACGTAGTGGAGCTGGTGGTCCCGGTTCTGCACGCCGCATGGATGCGCACGCGGGTTAACTGGCCCGCCGATGGCGCGGTGGTGAAGCCAGCGGTCGAAAACGTGCTCACCTCGCGGGAGACCGAGATTCTGCAGTGGATCTATCATGGCAAGAGCAACATCGAAATCGGCATGATCCTGAACATCAGCGCCCTGACCGTGAAGAACCACGTGCAGAAGATCCTGCGCAAGCTGAACGTGCTCAATCGCACGCAGGCGATCGGCAAGGCGCTCGCCTTGCGCATACTGAATCCCTGAGATTCCCTACTCGACGGTCACCGACTTCGCCAGGTTGCGCGGCTTGTCGATGTCGGTGCCCTTGTTGAGCGCTGCGTAGTACGCGAGCGGCTGCAGCGGCAGCGTATGCAGAATGGGGGAAAGCAGCCCCGCGTGATCAGGCATGCGTAGCTTCCGCCATGGATACAGGAAATCTCCTTCAGCTTGAGGGCACCTTCCATGGCGATCGGGTAGTGGATGCCGCGGCCCGGGAAACAGCGCGTGTACGCGATGCCGAGGTTGCCGTCGAGCCGCTGCGCGCGCGCCGGCGCCGCAAGGGGGGCCACGCGTCCCGTGCTGCGCAAGCGCCTCAGCGAGCCGTTGATCACCGCTACGCCCGCCGAATCGTATCCGCGGTACTCCAGGCGCCTCAGGCCCTCGAGCAGCAGCGGAACGACATTACGCGATGCGATGGCACCTGCGATTCCGCACATGAAAGCGGAGCCCTCAGTACGCGTTGTCCTTCTTCAGCACCACGAAGATGGTTTTCCACACGATCTGGAGATCGAGCTGCAGCGACCAGTTGCGCAGGTAAGCAATGTCGTACTCGATGCGCGCCTTCATCTTCTCCAGGGTCTCGGTCTCGCCGCGCAGCCCGTTTATCTGCGCGAGTCCGGTGATGCCCGGTTTCACCTTGTGGCGGATCATGTAGCCCTTGATGAGCCGGCGATACATTTCGTTGTGCGCCACGGCGTGCGGCCGCGGCCCGACGACGCTCATGCGGCCCTGCAGAACGTTGATGAACTGCGGCAGCTCGTCCAGGGAGTTGCGCCTCAGAAAGGCGCCGAACGGCGTCACGCGCCGGTCGTCGCGCATCGCCTGCCGGATGACATCCGAATCTTCGAGCACCGTCATCGTCCGGAACTTGTAGACGATGATCTCCCGCCCGTCGACACCGTAGCGCCGCTGCCTGAAAAGGATGGGTCCGGGCGAGCAGAGTTTGACGCCGATTGCGATCGCGACCAGCAGCGGCGAGACCAGAGTCAGGATCCCGGCCGCGAGCGCAATGTCGCTGGCACGCTTGACGAGGCCGTTGAGGCCGTAGAACGGCGTCTCGCACACGGCGACCACGGGCATGTCTCCCACCGTATCCATGCGGGCCTGGATGAGGTCATAGAGAAAGATATCGGGCGCGAAGTAGACGGAAGCGGTCGTGTCCCGCAGCTCGTCGAGAAGCCGCGCTATGCGGGGCTGGGAGACCATGGGCAGCGTGATGTAGATGATGTCGATCTGATTTTTCTTGACGTAGAGCGGCAGATCGCTCAGCGTTCCAAGCACCTGGTCGGTGTCCCCGGTCCGGTTCGGGCCCCGGTCTTCGAAGAACCCGACGAAGCTCACGCCGAGCAAGGGCGTGCTGCTGATCTGTTTGGCAAGCCTGCGCGCGAGGTCGCCGGCACCGGCGACGACCGCGACCCGGCGCATGCCATCGGCGGCGAGCAGGCGCGGCAGCAGCACGGGAACGAGACGGTGCGCCGCAAACAGCATGGCGGGCGTTGTCACAGCCCACGCGAGCAGCGCTCGCTCGTCGAACACGTGCAACGTCTGCGTGGCCGATCCCACCAGCAGAAGCAGCAGGGCGATGGCGATCCAGTAGCCCAGGATATCCCGCGCGGCGCTGCCTGCGTTGAAACGCGACGGCGAATGGCCGGGGAAGGTGAAGGAAAATACGAGCAGCGACAGGATCAGGTAGCGTCCGTCGAAAGGCGCGTCCAGCATGAGCGCGCACACCACCAGCGTGGAGAGCGCGACCAGCGGATCGAGGACCATCCACACCAGCGCGGCGGGGGCAAGGTGGCTCGGGAACAGGCGCGGCTGAATCTCTTCAGCGGCGGGCATGGGCGACGCCCCGTAGGGGTGGTCGCGGGCGGCGATCGGTTTACTCAATGCAGTGGCCGTCCCCGGCGATTGCGGTGATGGAAGCAGAAAGCTCTTCGGGCCCGTCGTCTTCGACGTCCTCCTCGCGGTACTCCTCCTCGATCGTGTCCAGCCCGCGCAGCTCGAGCTCCTGCTTCAGCTTGCTGCTGGAAAACCTGCGGTACCCCGAAAAACCTTTTTCGAACAGCTCGTGCAGCCAGTAGGCGTGCGGTTCGCGCACAGCTTCTTCCACCGAATAGGTCACCAAGCGCCGGATCATTTCTTCCCTGGTCATTGTCGTTTGCCGTAAGTCAGAAACGGAGCCTGAAGAATAGGGCGGTGCGATGTTGCTCTCGCTGCGTCAGGCTGCGTCCATTGTTAGCTCGATCGGACTAATGCCTGCGGATCAGCGCGAACAGCGTGCCTCCCGGCATCGATCAAACACGGCGGCCGGCGCGGGCTAGTTCGACCCGCCCATCCGGCGAGTGATGCGGACACGTACGAATGTCACGCGCCTGCATCAACCTTGCAAGCGGTCGCTCGCGGAACCCGCACGGCAAGTCGCGCCAGGGGTGGGCGGGACGTCTACATCGCTGGATGGTGCATGCGTAACCGGGACCCGTCCCCGCAACGCGGCTTTGAGTTCCGCGGCGACCGCCCTCCCTGATCGAGCGGGTTCATCCGCCCGCGCGAGCAGTGATTCAGCGTACTTCCCGTGCGGGCGCCGGCGCCGTGGGGAGGGACGGACTCTGGATCGGCTGATAAATGAACTGCCACCGGGAATACCGGAGCGCGCCTTTGAACGTCGCGTGGGCCTCCGCAAAATTCGCGGATTTCACGGGCATCACCTCGGAGCGGCTGTGCACGCCCATGAGGCCGCCGCCGGGTGCGGCCACCAGGGCCCAATCCGGCTTACCGGTCATGGGATCCGCGTAGACCTTTCTCAGATGGCGCTGCGGCGGCAGGTGGCGCTTGTCTTCCAGCAGGTCCTGCAATTTCTCCGGGTAACGCTTCACCGCCCCGGGCGTGCGCTCGTAGTAGAGCCCGATCGCCTGCCGGAACTGCTCGCCGACGAACAGAAGCTCCTGCTCCTTCTCGCGCTGACGCGATTGTGACCACACCTCGCTGGCAGCCGCGAGGCCTACTCCGATCAGCGCCACGGCGATCAGAAGAGCGATGTAGGTATAGCCCTGTTGACGCAGCGCCACACTACCACTGGCCATAAGGCTTGCCGTTCAGACCATTGCCCTGCGCGCCGCTGCGCACATCGTAGACCGAGCCTTTGGCGGGATCATCCGGGGCAACGACCACCCAGGTGGTGCTGCTCTGCGTGAGCGGATCGCTGGGTATGGTGCGCAGGTAGCGTTTCGCCACCAGTTCTTCCAGCGTGGCGGGGTAACGCCCGGCGTCAGCGAAATGACGGTCCAGCGCCTCGCGCATGATCGTGAGGTTTTCGCGCAGCACCGCCTCCTCCGCCCGGTTCACGCGTCCCGCGTAATGCGGCGCCACGATGGAAACGAGCAGCGCGATGACTGCGAGGACCACCATCAGTTCGACCAGTGTAAAGCCCGCCCGGGATGACTGTTTCGCAACCATTCGTTACCAGTCCTTGTAAGGGATTCCGTTCAGCCCGGCTGCAGCGCTCGAGGAGTACACGTCGAAAACGTCCTTGCCGGGTCTCGGGTCTTCGTGAGGGCTGTCATAGCTGCGCAGGCCCCAGCTGCTCTCCGCCGGGATCTGGTCGTCGCCCGACATGGGATCGCGGGGAATCCGCCGCAGAAACCGCAGCCGCGCCTTGGTGGGGCTCTTCAGGTCTTCAGCGCCTTCCACCAGAACCGCGAGCGTCGCCGGGTAGCCGGACCCGTCGGCCGCCCGCCGGATACGCCCTTCGTCCACGTGACGCTTGTAGGCATCCAGCGCTTCCCGTATCTCGCGCAGCGAGCGCCGTAATTCCTGTTCCTTCGCCCGCTGAAAGGAAAGCTCGGAAAGCGGCAGGGCAATTGACGCCAGCAAGCTTACGATAGCGACCGTTATCAGCAGCTCTATCAGCGTAAAGCCGGACTTGCGTGTCATCGCGCGCCGGCCGTTCACTGAACCGCTCTTTGCGGCGCATTGGGTAATGTGATGGGCGCCCGCCCCACCGCGCCTTCCGTTCCCGAGGGGAATTCCTCGAGCTGCAGGCCGGGACGCCGGAGGTTGCGCACCACCCGCGGGGTGATGAGGAGCACGATTTCGGTCTTGTTCGCGGTATCGTTGTTGTTGCTGAACAGCCTGCCCACCACCGGCAGATCGCCCAGCAGCGGCACCTTGGAGGCGCTGCGGCGGTCCTCATCGCTGATCAGGCCGGCCAGAACCTGTGTCTCGCCATCTTTGAGCCGTAACGTCGTGGCCGCATTACGCGTCCCCACCTGGTAGGTCAGGGTTCCGCTCTTGCTGGTGATCTCGCGCACGATATTGCTCACCTCGAGACCCACTTTGATTCCCACTTCGTCTTCCAGGAACACGGTCGGCTCGACTTCCAGCTTGAGCCCTACGTCGAGATAATTGACCGACTCGGACACGAAACCCGTGCCGGTGGCCGTGGTGGTGATCACGGGTACCTTGTCGCCGATATGCACCTTCGCCTTGTCCTTGTTCTTCACGCGGATGCGCGGATTCGCCAGCACGTTGGTGCGCCCGCTCTGGTTCTTGAGGTTCACGATAAGGAACGGGTCGGTGACGGACAGGCGCACCAGGCTCGAGTTGCGGTTCTGCCATTCGGGGAGCGTGATCTGGCCCGGCACGCCGGCTGCGCCAATGAGACTTGCGCTGATCTGATCCGGCCAGCGTATGCCCAGCTCCGACAACAGCGTGGTGCCCACTTCCAGCACTTCCACTTCGAGCATGACTTCCGGTTCCGCGAGGTCCTGGTTGGCGACGAGACGCTCGGCGATGCGTATCGCCTCGGGCGTGTCCCGGATGATCAGCAGGTTGAGCTTCTCGTCGACGTAGATGTCCTTGGTCTTCACGAGCGCCTTGATCATGTTGGCGGTATGCTTCACGTCGGCGTTGGCAAGATAGAAGCTCTTCACCACCAGTTCCCTGTAGTCCCGTATCTTCACCGGCGTGCTTGGATAGACCAGCAAGGTCGTCTCGTTGAGCACCTTGTGCTCGAGCTGGTTGGTTACGAGGACGAAGCGGATTACGTCCTGGATCGAGGTGTTCTTGACGAACACCGTGGTCTTGACCTCCGGCTTCACGTCACGATCGAAAATGAAGTTGAGCCCGGTGTGCTTTGAGATGAGCTCGAATACCGACCGCAGCGGCGCGTCCCGGAACTCGAGCGTTATGGGCTTGCGCAACGCCGCGCTGAGCTGCGGCGTCTCCGTTGCGGCCCTGAGCGCCTGTTGTTCGATACGCCGGACGAGCGCATGCGCCTCGCGATGGGCTGAATTCTCGGCAAGGACCTCACGCGCCCTGGCGTGAGCGGCGTCATGGTTGCCCTGCTTGAACAGTTCCTCGGCCTGTTTCATCAGATCGCCGTGCCGGCGCTCCAGCTGCAGCGCTTCGAGGCCGGCGCTGGCGCGGCTGTTGGCAGGATCGAGCGCCAGTATGCGGCGGTAGGACGCCTCCGCGGTATCGAGCGAGCTGGCGCTGCGGGCCGATTCCGCGACCCCGAGGTAGCGCTGTATGGCGAGATCGCGCTGCCGATAGTAGTAGGTGCGGTACTCCTGATTGCCGGGGTCGGCGCGCGTCGCTTCTTCGAGCCGCGCAAGGCCCTGTTCGACGTTGCCCGACTCGATCAACGAGCGCCCCTCCATGAACGCCGGATTGGTGGTGGCGCAGCCCGCGATCGCGAGCGCAGCGCACAACAGTATGACGTGTCGCTTCATGAGGAACTCCTTACTCGGTTGCCGGTATCGAGAGCTTCTGCCGGATTCCCAACGGCAGATAAATGAAACTGATGGCGTTGGCGGTTACGCTTTCAACTCTGTACTCGCCGCCGATCGTCTTGTCCTTTTCCACGCTGTAGTGTTCGTCGCCGTGGGCGATGAAGACCTCCCGCTTGTCGCCGTCTATCAGTTTGCCGAGGTACGTAAAGGGCAGGGGCGGCGCACGGGGTGCGGGCGGTGGCGGCGGTTCGCTGTCCGCCGTCCGTGGCGCCGCGGGCAGAGCGGGCGTGCGGGGCGCGAACAGATCGGTGACCTCGTCGTTTGTCCGCATGCGGTTCAGCCGTTGCAGGTCCAGGTCGGGCATGGGCTCGGATGGGGCGGTTTGATTCCCCCGCGGGGCTGCGAGCGCGACCACCGTCGGGCGCGGTGTCGTCTCCCTCCCCAGGACGACGGAAGCGACCAGCGTCAGCGCGATGATTGCCAGCGTGAGGCGCGAGGCGAGCCTGGTCTTGTGGAGTGCAATCTTCTGGAGTGCATTCATGTGCAGGGTCTCTGTCTCAGGGATTCACCAGGTGCAGGGTCAACCGCAGTTCCGCCTCCACCACACTGTCCGCGGCGCGCTCCCTCTTGAACTTGATGTCGTCCAGGGACAGCATGGGTATGTCGGCCAGCGCGGAATCGACGAAAGTCCGGATCTGTGCATAGCGCGCCCGCAGCGGCAATTTGATCTCGTAGCGCTCGATGCGGGTGCCTGTCGATTGCATCCGGTACTCGGCAGAATGCATTTCGACGCCCGCCCGTTGCGCCGCCGCATGAAGTCGATCGAGCCAGTCAGTCGTCTGCTTTCCGGATTTCAGAAACTCGTGGAAAGCGGCCACCTTCGCCGCGGGTGTCGATGCCGGCACCTGTTCGGCCTGGAGCTGTACGCGTTCCGAGCCCGACATGACTTGCTCTTCCAGCGCACGGTTGCGCGCCTCCAGCGGCTTGAGGACGAAAAACAGGAACAGAATCGAGGCCGCCACCATCGCGAGCGAGACCATTCCAAGGGTCCCCAGTTCATGGCGGAGATTTCGCAGCAGACTCACGGCGTTCATTTGGTTTTCCCCCACGATGCCATGACCGTAAACGCGACGGCGTCCCGTGCATCGTCCGGCCTGCGCTCATGCCGCACCAGATGCGGCCGCTCGAGGGCGGCTGCGGAACCCAGAAGCGCGACATAATCGAGTGCCGCATGGTAGGTCGTCGCTTCGCCAGAGATCAGCACGGTGCCGGCCTTGGGCTCCGGTTCTATGGCGAGCAGCGACACCTTGTCGTTTGCCGTAGACTCGAGCGCCCGAAACAGCGTGTGCCACGGCATGGCGAGCTTGTGCAGCGTGTCGGCGGCCACCCGTATCTCTTCGGGGCTCGGTGCGCGCGTCGGGATTCCCGCCTTTGCCGCGGTGGCGGTCGAGCGGTGGATCTCGGACAGCCGCTGTTCGTTTTCCGCGACGCTGCCACGCATGCCGAAATAGGCGATGCCCATGTCCAAAGCGAAAGCGGCGGCGATGGCGAACAGCACCCAACGCATCCACGGCGATGTCGGACGGACCTTCAGAAAATCAACGTCTATTTTTGACATGCAGTCCTCACTCCGCGGCCATGGCGAGCGGCCGTTCTCCTGGAGCCGCGCTGCCGGTAAAAGTCAGGTCCAGAACCTCGTAGTTGCTGCGCTGGTCTTCAGCGCGTGGCGCATCGGTGCAGAGCGCGACCCGGGTGCAGGGCTCGTCCAGGGTCAGCAATGCGCTTTCGCGGTCCAGAATTTCCGCCAGCGTGGTGCGGGAGGTACGCTCCCGCCGTCGGCTGCGGATGGCGCGCCATACACCACGCTCCAGCAGTCCGAGCGTGAGACGTTCCTGCTCCTCGATGGCAAGCCAGCACGACTCCCGCCCGATGAGCGTGTGCAATCGGTTGTAAGCCGCGGCGAGACTGGGCTGCACGGATACCAGCGTGGCAAGGGAGGAAATCGCCGCTTCCAGCGCCGCCAACAGTTCGGCATCAATGGCGCTCGCTATCCTGGGTGCTTCGCTGCCCGTGCTCGAAACGCGCATGACCCAGGTTTCGGCAGCGTTCCCGTAAACGGTAGCGAAGCGATGGCGTGCCAGGGCCAGCCACTCGGCATTACGCTTGATGGCCGGGTTCCATGGCAGCAGGGCATATCGCACGAACTGATTCGACAGCACTATGGTTACGTGGGGGCGGCGTGCGCCGGACTCCTCCAGCAAACGCGGAAGCGCCTGAGCGGCCGCCTGCCACCGCGGGTCTGCCCGCGAAGGTTCGAGCGGTATGACCGCCTGATAGGACAGCCTGGGGCGCACGCCACGACGGTATCCCGTCAGCGCGATCGACGACGGTCCGAGGCCTATGCGCAGCTGGTCTCGCCATGAAATGCGTAGCGCTGGCCTGTCGCTGCCCCGCGCGCCGAACGTCATGCCGCTACCCTGCGTTTCATCCTGCATGCCTGCTTCAATCGCTTTCGTTTCCATCGTCCTCTACCACGGTTTGTTCAGAACAGCGCATCAATAGCGGGCGCCCACCGGTGCGGCGCATCGGCGGGGCGCTCGCATGAGCGAGCTACTTAACTGTTCATGTTAGAGCGATGCCGTTGACCGGCTTTTCATACGGCAAAAGTCACGCGGTTGATCTCTTCCAGCGTCGTCTCTCCGGACCGTACCAGATCCAGAGCCGCTTCCCGCAGCGAGATGGTGCCCGTCGCGCCCGCCGCTTCCTTCAGCTTCCGGACCGGTTCCCGGGCGACGATCAGCTCGCGCAGCTCGTCGGTCATCACCAGCAGTTCGCCGATCGCCTTGCGTCCGCGGTAGCCGGTACCGCGACAGTTCGCGCAGCCGCGGCCGCGCATGAAGCGATAACCATGAAGATAGGCTGTCGGAATGCGGGACTCGTTGAGCGTAAGGTCATCGGGCCGCTCTTCCACCGCGCACTCGCGGCAGATCACGCGTACCAGCCGCTGGGCAACCACGGCATTCACCGCCGATACGAAGTTGTAAACGTCCACGCCCATGTGCATGAATCGACCCAGCACGTCGAACGCGTTGTTGGCATGCACGGTGGTATAGACGAGGTGACCGGTGAGCGCGGACTGAACGGCGATTTCAGCCGTCTCGGAGTCCCGGATCTCCCCGACCATGATGCGATCGGGATCGTGGCGCAATATCGAACGCAGCCCGCGGGCGAAGGTAAGGCCTTTCTGCTCGTTTACCGGAATCTGCAGCACGCCGGGCAGCTGGTACTCCACGGGATCTTCGATGGTGACGATCTTGTCGAGGCCCTTGTTGATCTCGGTCATCACCGCGTAGAGCGTAGTGGTCTTGCCACTGCCGGTGGGGCCGGTAACCAGCATCATCCCGTACGGCTCCGAATAGAGGCGGCGCAAGCGCTGAATGAAGCCGCAAGGAAAGCCCAGCTGGTCGAGCGTCAGGCCGCGGAGCTGGTCGGAAAGGGACTGCTTGTCCAGTATCCGCAGCACGGCGTCCTCGCCAAAAACACTGGGCATCACGGAGACCCGAAAGTCTATGTCGCGGCCGTTCCGGCGCGCCTTGAAGCGTCCGTCCTGGGGCACGCGGCGCTCGGCGATGTCCAGCGCGGACATCACCTTGATCCGCGAGATCACCTGTTCCGCAAGTTCAATGCCGGGAATGGCTTCGGCAAGCGAGAGCACGCCATCGATGCGGTTCTTTATCGTCAGTCCCGATGCGGTGGACTCCAGGTGTATGTCGCTGGCGCCCGCCTTGAGCGCGTCGTAAAGCGTGGAATTGACCAGCCGCACGACGGTGCTGTCAGTCTCGCTGATGGTCTCGAAGGAGATGTCTTCGGCATCGCCGTGGCTCGCGCCCCGATCCCCTATGCCTCTCGCGACCCCGTCGAGCGCGCGCAGTTCCCGCTCCTGCTGCGAAAGATAAGCGAGTATGTCGAGGCGGTGCGCGATGCTGTAGCCGAACGGCACATCGATCCGCGCCTCGAGCCAGTCATGGGTGTCGAGGTCGTAGGGATCGCCCAGCACGACGGTCAGTGCGCCTCGCGCATTGCGCAAGGCGATGCAGACGCGTCGCGAGGCTTCGGCGTATGGAATGACGTCGAAAGCGGGCGATTGCGCGCGCATGTCGTCGAGCGCGAGCGGGGGCAGCCGCAGCGTAAGCGCCAGGCGCGACACGAACTCGGTCGGCCCGCAGGCGAGGCGCTCCTCCAGCAGCTCCATGAATTTGCGCTCTCCACGCTCGCTTTCCGTGCGCGCCCACTTAAGGTCCTCCGGCGCAATGGCAACTTCGGGATCGACCGGTCTGTTCATTGAATGCTCCCTGCCAGTTCGAAGATCGGCATGTACATCAGAACCACGATCAGGCCGATCGCGATGCCGAGCACGGCCATCAGGACCGGTTCGAACGCGCGCGTAAACCAGTCAACGAAGCGCGTCATTTCGTCGTCGTGAAAGCACGCGATCCGTTCCATCATCTGGCCCATATCGCCGCTGCGCTCGCCCACCGCCATCATCCGCAAGGCGACCGGCGTTGCCAGCCCCGTCGCGCTGAAGGCCGCAGACATGGACTGGCCTTCGCCGATGAGGATGCGGGCGTGCGCGAGCTGGACGCGCAGATGGGCGTCGAGGAGGTCGCGCACCATGTCGAGTGCCGAGACCACCGGGATACCGGCGCGAAGCAGCATTCCGACCGTCCGGTACAGCCGGGCCAGCTGGTAGACTTTCATGCGCTCGCCGATGGCGGGAATGTGCCACAGCCACTCGATGAGCCGTGCACGGACGGCCGCTCGTGTAAGGCCGTAGGCGCCGAAAGCGGCTATCGTCGCAAGCAGCAGTCCGATCAGCCATCCGTAGTCCATCACCGCACGGCCGGCGCTCAACAGAAGCTGCGAAAAAAAGGGCAGATCGTTCGAAAACCCTTCGTACACCCGCGAGAAGCGGGGCAAGACATAGAACATCAGAAACGCCAGCACCAGGCTGCCGACGACGATCAGGATCGCCGGATAGATGGAGGCGATTACCACTTTCTTGCGGACGCGGTCGATTTCCTCCTGATAGGCGATATAACGCGAGAGCGCCTCTCGCACATTGCCGGTGCGTTCGCTCGCGCGCAGGGTCGCCACGTAGAGCGGCGGGAAGTGCTGTGGAAAGCGACTGACCGCCTGTGAAAACGGCTCGCCGCGGTAGATTGCGCTGAGGACGCCGCCGAGCAGGGCCTGCCGTTCGGCGTGCAATTCCTTTTCGCTCAATGTCTGCAGCGCTTCGACCAGATTGAGTCCGGCATCCAGCAGGGCCATGAGTTCTACGGAAAAAAGGGTTAATGGAAAAGCGGGCTCGCGGCGCAGCGCGTTGAGCGACAGCGCGCGCGAGCGCATCGACAGCACCGTGATGCCTTCCTTGCTCGCCGTGTCGAGCGCGATCGCGGCGGTTGCGGCCTGCAGATCCAGGACGACGACTTTCTGGCCGGCATCGACCCCGACGATGTGAAATTTCATCGGCTACAGGTTTCCTATGTCCGCATCCTCGCCGCCGCCGCCGGGCTTGCCATCCCGCCCATAGGAAAACAGATCGAACTCTGCTTTCTGGCCGGGCACCCGATAGACGTAGGGACGGCCCCACGGGTCGCTGGGCGCGACCTTCTTGAGATAAGGCCCATTCCAGTTGGGCTCGCTCGCCGGTCTGGAGACCAGTACCGTAAGCCCTTGCTCCGTGGTAGGCAGTCGCCGCGTGTCGAGACGGTACTGCTCGAGCGCTTTCTCTATCGCGTCGATCTGCGCCCGGGCGACCTGCACTTCGGATTTCCCGACCTGCGAAAAATAGCGGGGTGCGACGTATCCCGCGAGCAGCCCGATGATCACGATCACCACCAGCAACTCGAGCAGCGTGAAGCCCGCCGCTGCGCACGGTTCCCCGGGAGGAGCGCGGAGCGCTCGGTGTTTTTCCTGATGCAGGTGCGTCAATGTTCTTCTCATGCGTATTGGCGTTCGAATGTGGCGTTTACCCTCGTAAGCGCCGTCGGCGCGTTAGCCGGCACCGACGGCCTCCCCAATCAGTTCCCCTCGACAGCCTTGGCCATCTCGTGCAGCCACAGTTCGAGGTTGGTGTAACCGCTCGCAGTGACGGTATCCGGATTCGCGGGCAGCGTAAGCGCCCTGACGTTCACCGCGAGCGTCGGATAACCGCCGACCTGGGATGGCGAATCGATGATGTTGCCGGTTCTGTTCTGCACCTGCGAGACGACGCGCTTGTCGACCGGATCGCGATCCAGCGGGCGCGCCCCGGCGCTGCTCAACACATAGGTCTCGACGGAAGAAGATGCCATCGGCACCACGCCCGGCGCCCAGACCGGCGGCGTGGAGACGTAGATCGACGACTTGCTGCGGCTGCTCGAAACCACCGACCATGGATCGCTGGTCATGCGCGGCCCGGTGTTGTCCTTCACGAAAATCTGGAAGGACGAGGGGCTGTTCGAGTCGATGTGGATCGTGGCCGTCGAGCTCGTTCCCGGCGCGAGCACGAAGTGATTTCCCTGCACCGAAGTGCGCATCGGCACATTGCCCGAGCCGCGGCTGCCGAAATTGATCTGATCGTCCACAAAGCCGCGGGTGCGATAGATCATGTTGTTGACGATCATCACATCGGTCGAATCATCGCGTATGAGGGGATTGCGATTGCCGTTATAGGCAAACAGGTTGTTGATCACCGTTACACGGCTTGACCGATAGCCCACGATCAGGCCGGTGGAGTGCGCCCCGTCCGGCGAGATGGAGTTGTACAGCGCTTCACTCATGATGGAATTGCGTACCGTCACGTCGTAGATCTTGCCGCCGGTCCAGCCCCAGACCGAAATCAGCTCGTCCGTGCCCCAGCTGGCGGACAAGTGGTCGAGCACGACGTTGTAGCTATCGCTGTTGCCAACCTCGATCATGAACGCGTCCCGGTTGATGGGGTCCGGTCCGGTCGAGGCGTCGCCGGGACGCACGCGCAGGTGCTGAACGAGCACGTCGTGGGTCGCGATGCTGATCCCGGCGCCCCGGATCGTGATGCCGGGCGAAGGCGCTGTCTGCCCGGCGATCGTGATGTACGGATTCCGGATGTTGATGTTGCTGGTGGTATGTATCGTTCCCGACACTTCGAAGATGCATACCCGGGGGCCGCTGGCAGCCGCGCAGGCTGCGAGCGAGCCGCTGCCGCTCGCGTTGAGATTGGTCACTCTGTATACCGTGCCGCCACGGCCCGCCTTGGTGTTGATGCCGAAGCCCGAGGCGCCCGGGATGACCGGCAGTCCGCCGGTGTCTCCCTGCTGGGTTCCGCCACTGCCTCCGTTACTCCCGCTGGAGGTGGTGGCTGCTACGGACGCGGTCCATGCCGAGTGGTTGGGCACGGCGTCGTAGGCGCTCACGCGATAGTTATAGGTGGTGCCGGCGGTGAGCCCGGTGTGCGAGTAGGAAGTGCTGGTGGTGGTGCCCA
>JBQTHU010000072.1:0-1831 GCA_052389535.1 Betaproteobacteria bacterium
TCCCGCACGCGGGTGGCGAAGGAGCGCAAGCTCGGCCTGCTGGCACCGGTGCCGCTGGAGCCGCGCCTCATCCGCAG
Organism: Betaproteobacteria bacterium; assembly: GCA_052389535.1. Taxonomy (GTDB): domain Bacteria; phylum Pseudomonadota; class Gammaproteobacteria; order Burkholderiales; family SG8-41; genus DSOT01. The sequence continues at coordinate 78 of JBQTHU010000072.1, forward strand.
CTTTTCACTGGTATACCCCAAGGAAAAGTTTCGCTCCCGGCTGCTCACGACCTTCAGCGAGTTTGCAAAGGCGCGCATGCGGCAGATGGTCTCGAGCGAAACGTGAGATAGGCCCGATGGCGCGACCCATCGCGGCGACGGTCGATCTCGACGCGCTGCGCCATAACCTCGCGGTCGCACGGCGCCACGCTCCGCATTCGAAGACGTTCGCGGTGATCAAGGCCAATGCCTACGGGCACGGCCTCGCGCGTGCAGCTCGCGCGCTCGCGTCTGCGGACGGATTTGCGCTGGTGGAACTCGACGCTGCCGTCCGGCTGCGCGAGGCGGGGTATCGGCAGCGCATCGCGCTGCTCGAGGGTTTTTTCCACCCCGATGAGCTGCCGGTGTTCGTCGAGCATCGCCTTGCCGCGGTTCTGCACAGCGAGGAGCAGCTCGCCATGCTGCGCGGGCTTTCACCCGGCGCCGGTCTCGACGTGCTGCTCAAGATCAATACCGGGATGAACCGGCTGGGATTGCCGCCTGCGAGAGCACGCGGTGCAGGGGATGCGCTGCGTTCGAATCCCGGCGTCGGCGCGGTCACGCTTTTGACGCACTTCGCCAATGCCGATGATGCGCGCGGCGTCGCCTGGCAGATGGAACGGTTCGAAGCCGCCACGGACGGCATGCAGCTCGCGCGCAGCCTTGCGAATTCCGCGGCGATCCTGCGCTATCCCGAGACCCACGCCGACTGGATCCGGCCCGGCATCATGCTTTATGGCTGCGCGCCTTTTGCCGAGACGACGGGAGCGGACCTGGATCTCAGGCCGGCGATGACGCTTGCGAGCGAGTTGATAGCGATACAAAAACTGGAGCCCTCGGATGCGGTCGGCTATGGCGGCCTCTACACCGCAGACCGCAGCCTGCGCCTCGGCGTCGTGGCGTGCGGTTACGCCGACGGTTACCCCCGGCACGCACCCAGCGGAACGCCGATCGTGGTGGAGGGACGGCCCACCTCCACCGTGGGACGGGTCTCGATGGACATGCTTTGCGTCGATCTTACCGGTGTACCGGACGCGCATGTCGGCTCGCGCGTGGTGGTCTGGGGCGCGGAGAACCCCATCGAGAAGGTTGCCGCATCCGCCGGCACGGTAGGATACGAGTTGATGTGCGCGCTTGCACCGCGCGTGCCGGTGGTGGAGCAAGGCATGACGTGAAGCCGCCGCAACGGCGGTGTATGATGGATCGATCGCCGGCGTTGCGGCGGCTCGCATCCAAAGACCAAAGATCGTCATGGCGAAGGCCAAATCCCTCTACGCGTGTACCGAATGCGGCGGCCAGGCGCTCAAGTGGCAGGGCCAGTGCCCGCATTGCCAGGCGTGGAATACGCTCGTCGAGACCGTTGCGGAGACCGCCACGCCGGCAAACCGCTTCGGCCTGATTCCCGGCGGCAGGCTGCAGCGCCTGTCCGAGGTCGAGGCGCGCGAGGAGAGTCGAGTGCCCACCGGCGTGCCCGAATTCGACCGCGTGCTGGGCGGCGGACTCGTCCCGGGCGCAGTCGTGCTGATCGGCGGCGACCCCGGCATCGGCAAATCCACACTGCTGCTCCAGGCGCTCGCGGAAATCGGCGCCGCGCGCAAGGTCATCTACGTCAGCGGCGAGGAATCGGCGCAACAGATCGCGCTGCGCGCCAAGCGCCTCGGCGTAAACCCGAACGCGGTGCAGGTGCTGCCCGAGACCGACCTCAGGAAGATACAGGCCGCGATACGGACGGAGCG
>JBQTHU010000073.1:0-6692 GCA_052389535.1 Betaproteobacteria bacterium
GCGATGCAGCGTGCACGCCCGCCATCGAATCGGAGAGTGTGCAGCTTACGGTCACCTCCCCGCCGTTCCTCAACGTCGTGCAGTACGCACGCGACAACTGGCTGCGCTGCTGGTTCAACGGCTACGACGCGGACCGGGTCGGCGAACGCATCACCATGAGCACCACGGTCGAGGAGTGGAGCCTCGCCATGTCCGCTGTCCTGCAGGAACTCCATCGCGTCACGCGCCGCGGCGGCTGGGTCGCCTTCGAGGTCGGAGAGATCAGGCGCGGCGAAGTGAGGCTGGAGGAAGTGGTCGCGCCGCTCGGCATGGAAGCCGGTTTCGAATGCACAGTGATCCTGATCAATACCCAGGAATTCACCAAGACGGCCAACATCTGGGGCGTGCACAACAACCGCAGCGGCACCAATTCGAACCGCATCGTGCTGTTCCGGAAGCCGGAATAGCGCCACCGCGATCCGGCTGAATCGGCCCCACGACCGGCTCCGCCCCCGCGGCAGGAGCGGTTTGCCCTGCTATGGCCGCCGCGGGAAGTGGCACAATAGGCGCTACAGGGGAGATACAGGCATGCAGATGACGCTGGAGGAGACCGACGGTCAGGTCACGCGTATCGTCCTGGCCGGTCGCATGGATCTCGAAGGCACGCAAGCGATCGATCAGAGCTTCGCTTTCGCGACTTCGACGCAGCCCAGACGCATTGCGGTAGACATGTCGCAGGTGAGTTTTCTGGCGTCGATCGGCATCCGCGCGCTGCTCATCGCCGCGCGGGCACAGGCCGGCCGGGGCGGCAAGCTGGTGTTGTGCACTCCCGATCCCATGGTCAGGAAAGTGCTCGCGACGGCCGGGATCGACCAGGTCATACCCGTATTCGACGATTTCGCGGGCGCGTGCAACGCGCTGCGCGCGGCCTGATGCGGCACGCAACGGCGTCAAACCGATGAGCACTATCGTCCGCCGTCTCTCCACCGCCAGCGTGCAGGATGCCGTCGCCGAAGCGAGCGCGTGGATCAGGGCGCTAGGCAACGATCTCAAGCTCGACCCCGAGCAGGTGTTCCGGGTCGATCTATGCGTAACCGAGATCGTCACCAACGCCGTCAGTCATGCCGGTGAAAATGCCGCGCTGCCCGAAATCGAGATCCGCGTGAATTCGGACGAAGATGCCCTGCGCATCGAGGTGCGCGACGATGCGACCGCCTTCGACCCGCTTTCGCTGCCCCAGCCACCCGCGCTGCATGCGCTGACGAACAACCGGGAGGGCGGCTTCGGGATCCCGCTGGTGCGCGCCTTTGCCGACGAATGCCGCTACGAGCGCCGCGACGCGCAGAATGTTTTTTCTTTCGCATTCCGCCGCTTCTCCGACAATCCCGCAAGAACGCTGGTGGCGCGCGGCACCGACCGGCGCGCCTCGACTGAGCTGGTCGCCTTCCCGCTCGAGCGTGCAGACGGCGCACGGCTGGAAGCGGATGGCCGCTCCGGCGTAGACCGGCGCACGATGGGCTACATCTCGACCTTCCGGATTTTCCACGGCGTGGCATGGTCCAGTGTCGAGAGAATCGTGGCGCGCTGCCCGTTGCGCGATTTTGCGGACGGCGAGGTGCTGCTCGAGAAAGGACAGGTGAACAGCCACGTCGCGCTCATCATCCACGGCAGAGTGCGCGTGCACCTGGATGCGCCGGACTCACCCGATTTCTTCGCCATCGCGCAAGGCGAGTGCGTGGGCGAAATGTCGGTGATCGACGGCAGGCCGATCTCCGCCTACGCCGTGGCGGATGCGGGTTGCCGGCTGCTGCTGATCGACGCGCAGACCTTCGTGTCCGAGGTCCTGATCATCCCGGGCGTGGCGAGAAATCTCATGACGGTATTCGCCGAGCGCATGCGGCTCAACAACAATCTCATCACCGGGCGCATGAAGGCGACCATGGAGCTCGAGCGCCTGCAGCGCGAGCTGCACTTCGCCCGCAACATGCAGGAAGGAATGCTGCCGCAGGGCTTCCCGCTCTTTCCGGAACGCACGGACCTGTGGTGCGGCGGACGGATGCGGGCCGCCCGCGAGGTCGGCGGGGATTTCTACGATGCCTTCTTCATCGATGCCGACCGCCTGTTCCTGGCGGTCGGCGACATCTGCGGCAAAGGCATGCCCGCCGCGCTGCTGATGGCCCGCACGATGACGCTTTTGCGCAGCGAGGCGATGCGCCGCGTGCGCTCGCGGCATCCGCCGATCCAGGACATCATGGAGCGCGTCAACCGCGGGCTGTGCGAAAACAACTCGACGTTCTATTTCGCCAGCATCTTCGCCGCGATTTTTCATACCGCAACGGGTGCGCTGACCTATGTCAACGTCGGTCACAACGCGCCGTTGCTGGCGCAAAGCGGTGGGCCGTTCTCGTACGAACCCGAAACGCGTCATCCCGTTGCCGGGGTGGTGGAAGAGGTGCGTTATCGTCCGGTCGAAGTGGCCTTTCCTCCGGGATCCACGCTGGTTTTGTACACCGACGGCGTGACCGAGGCGGAGAACGCGCGGGGCGAACTTTGGGGCGAGGACCGGCTGCTCGCGGCGCTGAACGCAATGCGCACCAAGGAAGCGCCTGCGTTGGTAGACGGCATCCTTGCGGCGGTGGAAGGATACGCGCAAGGACACCGGCAGTCCGACGACATCACACTCCTCGTTCTGCACGCCCGGGCGTGATAGCATAGCCGCGCGCCGGCTCTCCGGCGTTTTTGATTGCCCGCACACGGTGAACCCCGCGTAGAACCCGCCTCCGCACGAGCTGGAGCCTGTCTTGCCGATCGACTACAAACGCCTCCTCAACTGGGACATCCCGGAGGTCGAGCAGCGCCTGACGCGGCGCGACACCATACTCTATGCGCTCGGCGTTGGGTTGGGCGCCGATCCGTGCGATCCGGAACAGCTCAAGTTCGTCTACGAGGAAAAGCTGCTGGCGCTGCCGACCATGGCGATCATCCTCGCCTATCCCGGCCCCTGGCATGCCTGCGGCGATACCGGCATCACGCGCAGTCACGTCGTGCATGGTGAGCAAAGCTTCGTGATCCACAAGCCGCTGCCAGTCGAGGGCACCGTCACGGGCAAGACCCGCGTGACCGGCGTCGTGGACAAGGGCAAGGACAAAGGCGCGCTGGTCATGACCGCGTGCGAGGTGTTCGAGAAATCGAGCGGCGAGAAAGTGTGCACGCTGACGTCGACGACTTTCTGCCGCGCCGACGGGGGCTTTGGCGGGCCATCAGGTCCTGTGATACCGGTGCATCCGATTCCCGACGCGCCGCCGCACAGGATATGCGATCTGCCGACGCTGCCGCAGGCCGCCCTCATCTACCGGCTTTCCGGCGATTACAACCCGCTGCACGCCGACCCGGCCTACGCACAGAAAGCTGGCTTCAGAACGCCCATCCTGCACGGGCGCTGCACGTTCAGCATCGCCGGCCACGCGATATTGAAGAGCTGCTGCGGCTACGATCCACAGCGTTTTCGGAGCATGGGAGGACGCTTCTCCGCGCCGGTCTATCCGGGCGAAACGATCCGCACCGAGATGTGGATCGACGGCAACACCGTGTCGTTTCGCTCGACGGTGCCCGAGCGCGGCGCGACGGTGCTCAACAACGGGCGGGCGGAAATAGATTCCATATGAATCGTGACAAGGAGGCGGTGTGAGTCAGGGCGGAATGGTCGAGGGAAAAGTCGTGGTCGTAACAGGTGCGGGCCGCGGCATCGGCGCGGCGATCGCAAATTTGATGGGGCGGGAAGGCGCAAAGGTCGTCGTAAACGATATCGGCGTCTCGCTTTCGGGCGAAGGCGGCGACCAGACACCGGCGCAGCAGGTGGTCGAGGAAATCCGCAAAGCGGGCGGCGAAGCGGTTCCCAATTACGACAGCGTGGCGGAGTTCGCCTCCGCGGCGAAAATCGTGCAGTGCGCGGTGGACAGCTTCGGGCGCATCGATTGCGTCGTGAACAACGCCGGCATCCTGCGCGATGTGATCTTTCACAAGATGACCGAAGGCGACTGGGATTCGGTGCTCAACGTGATGCTCAAGGGCGCCTTTAACATGTGCCGTCACGCTGCGGACCACTATCGCCGGCAGGAAGGCGGCAGCTTCGTGCACATGACCTCCACCTCGGGGCTGATCGGCGCGATGGGGCAGGTGAATTACGGCGCGGCCAAGCTCGGCATGGTGGGGCTGTCCAAGAACATCGCGGTGGACATGCAGCGCTTCAACGTGCGCTCCAACTGCATCGCGCCGGTCGCGTGGACGCGCATGACCGCTTCGATCCCGGCCAAGGATCCGGCCAGCGCGAAGCGGGTCGAGCAGCGCAAGCAGGTGACTGCCGAGCACAATGCGCCGCTCGCCGTGTTTCTCGCGAGCGATGCCGCGAGAGAAGTCACAGGTCAGGTATTCTCGGTGCGCAAGAACGAGATCTTCCTCATGAGCCAGCCGCGGCCGCTGCGGGGCGTACACCGCTCCGAAGGCTGGACGCCCCAGGCCTGTGCCGAACACATGCTGCCCGCGCTCAAGTCGTGGTTCTTTCCGCTCGACCGCACCGCCGACGTATTCAGCTGGGATTCGATCTAGAAAAAAGGGGGGTCAGAGTCAATTTTCTACCTCGATAAAAACCGACTGCCTTTTTGTTGAGAAATTTGACTCTGACCCCCCTTTTTTCGACCCCCCTTTTTTTCGTTAACCACGGTGACGTGCGGATCGAAGTATTCGCGCGGGGGAAAGGCGCCCGCGTGGTGATGCTGCCGTCGCTCGGTCGCGGCGCAACCGACTTCGACGAAATTGCAGAGCGCGTCGCCGCCGCCGGCTACCGCGTGCTGTGTCCGCAGCCGCGCGGCATCGGCGCCAGCCGCGGCCCGCTCGAGGGCATTACGCTGCACGATTACGCGCGCGATGTGGCCGCCGTGATCGAAGCCGACGGCGGAGAGCCGAGCGTGATCGCCGGCCACGCTTTCGGGAATTTCGTTGCGCGCACGTCAGCGGCGGATTTCCCGCAATTGACGCGGGCAATCGCGCTGCTCGCCGCCACCCACGTATGGCCGCTGCCGCCCGATGTGCGCGATTCCATCAACAAGAGCCACCAGATGGCGCTGCCCGAGACGGTGCGCTTGCGCCATCTTCAGCACGCCTTCTTTGCCCCGGGAAATGATCCGCGTGTCTGGCTGGGAGGCTGGGACGAAGCGGTAATGCTCGCGGAGCGCGCGGCGACCGAAGCGACACCGAAACCGGAGTGGTGGACAGCGGGATCGGCGCCGGTCCTCGATCTCGTGCCCGAGAACGATGTCTGCACGCCGCCCGACTCGCGCGAGCGCTATCGCACCGAGTTCGGCGCACACCGAGTGACGCTGGTGCTGATTCCAAATGCCGGGCATGCGCTGCTTCCCGAGCAGCCCGTCGCCGTTGCCGATGCGCTAGAAAAATGGGGTCAGAGTCGAATTTTTTGAGATCGCCTTCTTTTTCCAAGCCCTAAAATTCGACTCTGACCCCATTTTTCTTTGCGTTAGAATCGCGCCTCACGCATCGCCTTCGGAAATGAGCCTCCAGACCGCCGACCTCACCCGCTTTCTCAATCCGCGCGGCGTGGCGATCGTCGGCGCTTCCAACGACGTCAATCGCATCGGGGGCCAGCCGATACGCCTGCTGACCGAGTTCGGCTACAGCGGCAAGGTCTATCCCGTCAATCCGAAATACACCGAAATACGTGGACTCCCCTGCTACCCGGACGTCTCGGCGGTGCCGCAACCGTGTGACGTGGCGCTCATTGCGCTCTCCGCACAGCACGTGTGCGGCGTCATCGAGCAATGCGGAAAAGCCGGCATTCCCTATGCCCTGGTGCTGTCGGCCGGTTTCAGTGAAATCGGCGCGGAAGGCAAATCGCTGCAGGAAGAGCTGGTCGCAACAGCACGACGGGCGGGCGTGCGGCTCGTCGGCCCCAACTGCCTCGGCATCCTCAACCTCAAGGACAACGCGCGCGTGGGATTCGGCGGCACGCTGCAGTTGACGACGCTCAAGCCCGGACCGCTCGCTATGGTGACGCAGTCCGGCGGGTTCGGCTTCGGCGTGGTGGCGATCGCCTGCCACTACGGGCTCGGATTCAACTACGCCATTTCCACCGGCAACGAGGCCGATCTCACGCTGCTCGACTGGATAGCGGACCTGCTGGAGCGGCCGGAAGTCGAAATCGTCGTCGCTTTCATGGAAGGCATCCTCGACGGCCGGCGCATGATCGAGATCGGCGAACGGGCGCTGCAGCTCGGCAAACCGGTCCTGGTATGGAAAGTCGGCAATACCGATATCGGCAGGCGCGCGGCCACCTCGCACACCGCGCGGCTCACGGCGGGCTACGAACTGTTCCGTGCTGCGTTTCGCCGCGGCGGCTACATCGAGATTCGGGACGTGGACGATCTCATCGACGTTTCGAAGATCCTGCTCGGCGGAAAGCTGCCAAAAGGAAACCGCGTGGCGGTGCTGACTCTATCCGGCGGGGCCGGCGTGCTGCTCGCCGACCGGTGCATCGAACACGGCCTCGCCTTACCGCGGCTCACCGAGGGAACGACGGCGAAGCTGAAGAACATCATGGTGTCGTTCGCCTCCGCCGACAATCCGATCGATGCGACGGCGCACGGCTACAACGACAATTTCGCCTCCTACAGCAAGGCGATCCGCGAGGTGCTCGCCGATCC